>NZ_CP077941.1:2429173-2732820 GCF_019722725.1 Vreelandella profundi | reverse complement strand
CCGCGTATTGGTGAAGACGTCGTCAACGCCGCTCAAGCAGCCATTGATGCCCGCTAAGTAATTCCTATGACCGTTGACTACCGGCCCTCAATGGCCGGTAGCTTTGTTGCTGTGAGGCTGCCATGAAAGGCTTTCCTGATGCCCGCCTTGAACGCTGGTTGGGCGCGCTGGCATTAAGTATTATCTCTTTGATTAGTCTTGGAAATGTCATTACTCGCTACTTAACCGGCGGCTCTTTTTCGTTTACCGAAGAGTTTTCCGTTTTCTTGCTAGTGGTGCTGACCTTTGCCGGCGCCTCGGTTGCGCTGCGCCGTAACCGGCACATTCGCATCAGCTTTTTAGAGCGCGTATTACCGCCGAAGTACCGCCGTGCACTGATCGTATTTCAAGCGCTGTGTGTTGCCCTTGTGCTGGGTTTGATTACTTGGTATGGCGGTAAATTAGCCTGGCAAGAGCATCAGTGGGAGTCGCTTTCGCCTGGGCTTGGCTTGCCCCAGTGGTGGTATTTGGTGTGGCTACCTGTACTGACAGCTGCCATGTTCTGGCGGCTGATACAGCAGACGCATGATCGTTTGACGGGGAGACTTTCTGATGAGCCCTGATGTATGGATGATTCTGGCCTTTGCCGGGTTATTGATTGCGGGCGTGCCGGTAGCATTTTCATTAGCGCTTTCCGGCGCGGTGGGCATCGTGGTTGGGCTGTCGCCAGATATGCTGGCCACGTTAGGCACTAATACCTACAACAGCATCGCTAAATACCCGCTGATTGCGATTCCGCTGTTCATTTTAACTGGGCTTATTTTTGAACGCTCAGGGGTGGCACTGCGGCTTGTGCGCTTTGCTCAGGCGCTGATTGGTCCTCGCCATGGCGGTTTAGCGTTAGTCGCGGTGCTGGTGTGCATGATTATGGGCGGCATGAGCGGTTCAGGCCCCGCCGATGCGGCGGCTGTCGCGATGGTGATGCTACCCAGTATGACCAAAGCCGGCTATCCCAAACCTTTCTCAGCCACGCTGATCGCGGCGTCTGCTTCTACCGCGATTCTTATTCCACCCTCAGTGGCGCTGATTCTTTACTCGATTGTAGTACCCGGCGTTGATCTGCGTGCTCTTTTTGCGGCGGGTTTGTTTCCGGGGATTTTGGCGGGCATCGCGCTGTTAGTCCCTGCGATGATTGTTTCCAAACGCTATGGTTGGGAAGGCGGAACACCGGTGGAAGGCGCCGAGCAACTCAGCGTGCGCACCACGTTTAAGCAGGCGATACCGGCGCTGTTTGCGCCGGTGCTGATTCTAGGTGGTTTGCGCTCGGGCCTATTTACACCGACAGAAGCCGCCGTTGTCGCGGTTGCGTATGGGGCACTAGTTGGGCTTTTTTTCACCCGCGAGCTATCGCTTCGCGATTTGTGGGAGCTGCTCGGCGAGGCGGCGATTATTTCCGGTGTGGTGATGTTAATTATCGCCCTGGCGGGTATTTTTGCCTGGGCGGGAACAATGCTGGGCACTTTCCGCCATTTAGCGGAATGGGTGATTGGCCTGACCGACAACGGCGTATTGCTGCTTGTTTTGGTGATGCTGGCGGTGCTGGTGGCGGGCATGTTATTGGATGCCATCTCGATTTATTTAATCATGATGCCCATTCTGATTCCTGTGATGCAGCACTTTGAGTGGAATCCGGTGTGGTTTGGTATTCTCTTAGCGATGAATATTGCGATCGGGCAGTTTACCCCGCCGGTGGCGGTCAATTTAATGGTGACCACCGAAGTGGCAAAAATTCGATTGGAACAAACCATTGGCTGGGCGCTGCTGTTTGTGGTCGCAATGGGCTGTGCGCTGGCGCTGGTGGCACTGTTCCCAGCGATCGCGCTGTGGCTACCCAGCGTGCTGGGCTATAACGTTTGATAAGCGCTTCGCTAGCTGCACATAAGAGCCGTGGGCGTCGAGCAAGCTGCGAACATCATTATCCCCTATGCGAAAACGGTATGGGGTTTAACGCTTACTAAACGTTATCGGTCATTAAACTACTATCTTCCGCGGTGAGATGCGCTTTAAATGGACGATGAGGCGACTCATCGCCAAGCGCGCTTTTTCGCTAAGCGGTTTATTTTTATCAAAGCGCTTTGTTTTTCGCCAAACGTTTTGTTTTTCGCTAAAGTAGTAATAGCAGGTAGCCAGGCTGGTGCCTGTAACAGATTGTCTTGAAATCGTTTTGGGGCACGACCACCTTTAGGGAGCGGTTCACAGGGTGAAACCAAAACGCGCGATGCTCATAACATCAACGATGTTCATAACATAAACTACGCTCATAACATCAAGATAAAGAGGTGTGTTCATGAAACGCCATGTATTTTCCACTGCCGCCTTCTCTGGTGCGCTAATTGCTGCAGCGACCTTCGCGTCTCCTGCAGTGGCACAAGAACGCTACATCACCATCGGTACCGGCGGCCAAACCGGTGTTTATTACGTCGTCGGCCAGTCGGTTTGCCGTATGGTTAACCGCGGCAGCGACGAGCACAACATCCGCTGTAACGCGCCGTCTACCGGTGGTTCGGTTGCTAACGTGAACGGCATGAAGAGCGGCGAACTGGACATGGGCGTTGTTCAGTCTGATGTTCAATACCGCGCTTACAATGGCGAAGCCAACTTCGAAGAAGAAGGCCCTTGGGAAGAAATGCGCTCGGTATTCACCATGCACGGTGAGCCGCTAACCGTGGTTGCTCGTGCTGATTCTGGCATTGAGACCATCAGCGATTTCCCTGGTAAGCGTGTCAACATTGGTAACCCAGGTTCTGGTCAGCGTAACACCATGGATGTGGTCATGGAGGCGTTTGGCTGGGACGAAGACACCTTTGCACTAGCATCTCAGTTAGATGCCGCCGAGCAGTCTGCAGCCCTGTCCGATAACAACATCGATGCGATGGTATATGTTGTTGGTCACCCGAACGGTTCTATCCAAGAAGCCACGACTACCATCGATGCGCGCTTAGTGCCGGTGACCGGCGATAAAATCGACGCGCTGATTGAAGAGTACCCGTACTACACTCGCTCTGTGATTCCGGGTGGCCTGTACCGTGGTAACGACGAAGACGTTGAAACCTTTGGCGTCGCCGCTACCTTCGTTTCTTCTGCCGATGTTGATGAAGACATTGTCTATGAAACGGTGAAAGCAGTATTTGAAAACTTTGACCGCTTCAAGCGTCTGCACCCAGCGTTTGAAAATCTTAATGAAGAAGACATGATCTCTGACGGTTTAACCGCTCCGTTACATGACGGCGCCGCGCGTTATTACCGTGAGCGTGGCTGGATCGAGTAAGTCTAAGCACCAGCGTAAAGATAGGTCGGTGAGTAGTCTTCACCACGAGTAGTAAAGCGCGGGCACCCTGGGTGTCCGCGCTTCTTGTTGAAAGCGCTGATTGTCAGCGCTGACCATAGGCAGGGCAAGCGTATGCGTGATGACAAACAACCTTCGGCGGTCGCTGAAAGTGACCTAGATGATATGGTTGCTTCCAGCGACTCGGGAGCAAGAAAGCCCGCAGGCGTGCCGGGGCAACTGTTGGTAAGCATTGCAGCGATATGGTCGCTGTTTCAGCTTTGGATAGCTTCACCGCTGCCGTATATGGTGGGGTTCGGTGTATTTAGTGCCACTGAATCACGCTCGATTCATTTGGCCTTCGCGCTGTTTCTTGCCTTTATGGCCTACCCCGCATTTAAGCGCTCACCGCGTGACCGTATTCCGCTTCAAGACTGGGCGTTGGCCGCGGTTGCTGCTTTCTGCGGTGCATACTTATTTATCTTTTATGCCGACCTAGCACAGCGCCCAGGGCGTCCTATCACTCAAGACATCGTGATTGGTGTGCTTGGCATTATTATGTTGCTAGAAGCCACCCGGCGGGCGCTCGGGCCGCCGCTAATGATCGTGGCGGGATTGTTTATTGTCTACTCGGTGTTTGGCCCTTACATGCCGGGCATTTTGGCCCACCGCGGTGTGAGTTTAGGCGGTTTGATTAATCACCAGTGGCTGGGTACCCAAGGGGTATTTGGTATTGCGCTGGGCGTTTCTACCAGTTTTGTTTTCCTATTTGTTCTGTTTGGCGCACTGCTTGAGAAAGCCGGTGCGGGTAACTATTTCATTAAAGTCGCTTTTTCTATGCTGGGTCACTTGAAAGGCGGGCCAGCCAAAGCCGCCGTCGTGGCGTCAGGGTTGACTGGCTTGATCTCAGGATCGTCGATTGCCAATACGGTAACTACGGGTACGTTTACGATCCCGATGATGAAGCGCGTTGGCTTCAGTGCAGAAAAAGCGGGGGCTGTTGAAGTTGCCTCCTCGGTGAATGGCCAAATCATGCCGCCGGTCATGGGCGCCGCTGCGTTCTTGATGGTGGAGTACGTGGGTATTTCTTACGTCGAAGTTATTAAGCATGCCTTTTTGCCTGCGATCATTTCCTATATTGCCCTTATCTATATTGTTCACCTTGAAGCCTTGAAAGCGGATATGAAGGGGTTGCCTTCAAGTAATCCTAAACGCCCCTTGCTGAACAAGATTCTTGGTTTTATGACCGGCCTGATTTTGTTGATGGGGCTATCGTTTGTCGTTTATTACGGCCTTGGCTGGCTCAAGCCGGTATTAGGTGAGTCGACCCCTTGGGTCGTGTCTGTGGGCTTGGCGGTTATTTATGTCGGGCTATTGAAAGTTAGCTCGAACTATCCAGAACTCGAGATGGATGATCCGAATACGGCGGTGTTAACGCTTCCACAAACGCGGCCGACGGTAATGGTTGGGCTGCATTACATCCTACCGGTTGTCGTTCTGGTGTGGTGTTTGATGGTTGAGCGCATGTCGCCAGGGCTGTCAGCATTTTGGGCAACCATGTTTATGATCTTTATTATGGTCACTCAGCGCCCCGTTATCGCCTTTTTCCGTGGCCACAGCAAGTTCGCGGCGGACGTCAAAGAGGGCTTTAAAGATCTTTGGGACGGTCTTGTAGCCGGTGCGCGTAACATGATCGGTATTGGTATTGCCACCGCTACCGCCGGTATCGTGGTGGGCGCCGTGTCTCAGACCGGCGTTGGCCTAGTACTGGCAGACGTCGTGGAGATTCTTTCCGGCGGCAATCTGATGATGATTTTGCTGCTTACCGCGCTGTTAAGTCTGATTTTGGGCATGGGCTTACCTACCACGGCCAACTACATTGTGGTTTCCGCGCTCATGGCGCCGGTGATTGTGCTGCTGGGTCAGCAGAATGGGCTGATCGTACCGCTGATTGCCGTGCATCTGTTCGTGTTCTACTTCGGCATCATGGCGGACGTAACGCCCCCGGTGGGGTTAGCCTCATTCGCTGCAGCTGCGGTGTCAGGAGGTGACCCCTTACGCACCGGCTTCCAGGCTTTTTACTACAGCCTACGCACAGCGGCACTGCCGTTCCTGTTCATCTTCAATACCGATCTGCTGCTGATCGATGTCACGGTGATACAGGGCATTGTAGTGTTTATTGTCGCCACCAGTGCCATGCTGATATTTGCGGCGGGCACGCAAGGCTACATGCTTGTTCGTAGCCGCTGGTATGAATCGCTGTTGCTGCTGTTAGTGGCCTTTACGCTGTTCCGCCCAGGCTTTTGGATGGACAGAATTCACAACCCTTACGAGTCAATTCCGCCGACCCAGTTTGCCGAAGCGCTAGGCAATGTCGAGGACGGCAGTAACCTGCGCGTGCAAATCGCCGGCGTCAATGATTACGGTGATCCAATGACGACCTATGTTCTGGTTCCTGTTCCTAGCGGTGATTCGGGTGAAGAGCGTATGGAAGCGCTGGGCATGGAGCTTGTAGCGGATGGCGACAAAGCCATGGTCGACTTCATTGAATTTGGCGGCCAGGCTGCTGAGTTAGGCTTTGATTTTGATCAAGAGATTATTGAAGTGCTGGCGCCCGTGAATCGTTGGACCAAAGAGTGGCTATGGATTCCGGCGCTCATCGTCTTTGGCCTGGTGGTATTAATGCAGCGCCGTCGGCGAGTAAAACAAACCGACGAGCCTGACAGCAAACCAGCAGCAACGGTCTAGGGGAGGTCATTATGTATCAGAAAATTCTACTGCCTGTGGATCTCAACGAAGAGGCTTCATGGAAGAAAGCCTTGCCCACGGCGATTACGTTGTGTGAAACCTTTGGCGCATCGCTGCATGTAATAACGGTGCTGCCGGAATTTAAGCTGCCGATGGTCGGCGCTTATTTCCCCAAAGACTTTTCGAAGAAAGCACACGAAGCCATGAAAGAAACCCAGCATGCGTTCATTCAGGCCAATGTTCCTGAGGGTATTAAAACGCAGAGCATCATCGTGGATGGCTCCCCCTGGGAGGCCATCATCAAGGTGGGTAAAAAACTCAACGTTGATCTGATTGTGATGGCGTCTCACACCAAGCGAAAGTTTGTGGACTATGTGCTGGGCCCTAACGCCGAACATGTTGTCCATCACTCCAAAGTGTCGGTCATGATTGTGCGCTAAAAAGACGCAGATAAGCTGCGCGCCTTGAAGCCAAGATCTTGAAGGCACAGATCTTGAAGGCATAGATCTTGAAAGCATAGATCTTGAAGACACAGATAAAGTGGTACATCTTGTAAACTCCGGGTGAATAGCCCGGAGTTTTTTTGTCGCAAACTAAGACGTTTTTACGATGCCATGAACTACTGACGGATTCGTTTTGCTGCTCATCTCGTAGCGAGATTTTGCTTAGATAATGTAGGCGAAGGGCGTCGCCCTATGCGCTGGCTTGTTTTACGTGCTGAAGGCTTATATACACAGTAATCAGATGGAGGTGATGGCGGTGAAAGCATCGTTAATGGGATGGGCAATACTGATGCTTAGCATGCCTCTTGCCGGGTGGGCGGACGCGCCAGAGGCGCGGGGTTTGCCAAGTAGTGCCCCCGTGATACTGACAGTCAGCGGCAATATTGCGCCTGAGAATGCGGGGCATGAAGTGCAGCTTGATTTCGCCACCTTAGAGGCATTACCGCAGTATGAGTTTGCGACGAATACGCCCTGGACTGCTGGGGTTAATTATTATCGCGGGCCGTTAATGCGTGACCTGCTATCTCATTTAAATGCGGATGCCGAATCGGTGCACATCGCTGCAATGGATGGCTATGAAGCCGATATCCCGGTCAGTGATTTTGAGGAACATGACGTTATTTTGGCATTAACAAAAGATGGCGCCGCCATTCCGGTTCGCGAGCTCGGCCCGCTGTGGATACTTTATCCTTTCGACCAGGATGAGACGCTGCTAAGCGAAAAAATGCGCTTTAGATCGGTATGGCAGGTTTTACACATCAATGTCCGTTAGCCGTTTAACCATGCAGGCATCAAGCCTACTGCGCTACCCGCGGCGCCTTAAGTTTGCAGCGATCATTGCCTTACTGTTATTCGCCGGTGCGCTAGTGGTGGCCACGCTGGCAGCCTGGCGACAGGATAATCTTACCCAAAGTCTGCGTGAAGATACTGCTTGGATTGTTTATAAACTGGACCGTGATGCGGTACAGCTGGTCAATCATGTGCTGACGTTGGAGCAGCAGAATCAGCCGCTCACGCCAGCGGCGCGCTATGCGCTGACCCTGCGCTTTGAGCTGCTGTATAGCCGGATAACGCTGCTCGAAGAGGGCGATGTCAGCGCATTATTGAAAAATATCACGATCGGACGCGAGCTGTTTAGCCAGATCCAAGCGCAGATTGATGTGCTGGATATGATGTTCAAAGCGTTTGGGGTGCCTGACCACCGTGGCGTGACACCGCCACTCCCGCTGGAGGCGTTGGGAGATGAGCTGCAGGCGCTGACGCGAGTAACGGAGCGTCTCGTTATTGCTATTAACGGCTATTTGGCTGAGTCGGCGACGGCAGAGCGAATACAGCTCAGCCTGCTCTACAAACTTCTTATGACGCTGATCGTAGGAATGAGTTTAGCGGCCTTTCTGGTGATCGCTTTTTTAGTGCGTGAAACACGCGAAAGTGCAGCGATTAGGCGCAAACAAGTGCAGCTCGCTCTAGAGCTTGAAGAGACGGCTAAACAGGCGCAGGCGGCGAACCAAGCAAAATCGGATTTTTTAGCTATCGTTAGCCATGAAATTCGCACGCCCCTGAACGGTGTGATTGGTATGAGCGAATTGTTACGCGAAGCGGTCAGCCCCGCGCAGGTAGAAGACTACGCTTATACGATCCATGATAGCGCTAACCAGCTGCTATCAATGATCAATGAAATTCTCGACTTCTCGAAAATTGAAGCCGGGCATTTAGTGCTTCAAACATCGCCCACGGCTATTCGGCCACTGGTCGACAGCGTGATAGAGCTATTTGCGCCGCGAATAAAAATGAAGGGATTAACCTTCACCGTTGACGTGGACTCGCGGGTGCCCGCTTGGGTAATGGTCGACGCCGGGCGGCTCAGGCAAATATTGCTTAATCTTATCGCCAATGCGATTAAATTCACCGATCACGGTGGTGTCAGCGTTCAAGTCTCCACTAATGCCGAACAGCTATTATTTGAAATTAGCGACACGGGATGTGGGCTGAGTGAGCATCAGCAGGCCCGCCTTTTTGAGCCTTTTCAGCAGGCCGATGAGTCCGTGGCTCGGCGTTTTGGTGGAACCGGACTAGGCCTGGCGATTTGCAAACGCCTAAGCGAGGCGATGCAAGGGCGAATAGTTGTATCGAGCCATCTTGGTCAAGGCAGCACCTTTCGATGTGAGCTGCCGTTGGTGGTGGCGAATCCGGTATCAGCGTCATTACCCAGCGTACCTCAGCAGGACTTTACCGGCACAACGCTGCTGCTAGTCGAAGATAACGCGGTGAATCGCAAAGTGGCGATTGGTTTATTGTCACGCTTAGGGTGCGATGTGACGTGGGCTGAAAATGGCCGGGATGCCCTTGCCATGGCTCAGTCTCAGCAGGTGCATTTGATTTTTATGGATATCCAGCTGCCCGATATGGATGGCCTTACGGTCGCCCAGCGTTTGCGCGAGCAGGGTGGCTGGCTTGCCAATGTGCCTATCGTCGCTATGACGGCGGGTGGCGCCGAGGATGATCGTCAACGCTGCCTTGCAGCAGGCATGAACGATTATCTTACCAAACCGCTGTCGCTATCTGCGCTCAGTCGCCTGCTGACAGCACAGCTTTTTGCCACGCCTAACGCGGCTTCGTTGCCAGCGCTGCCGGTCTTGCAAACGCAGCCCGGCGCGCAGTCATTACTCAATATCGACACGCTGAACATGCTAAAAGCGACTCTAGGCGATGTGAGCTTGACTCAGCTGATCACGCTTTATCATCAGCAAGTAAGTGATTACTGCACGCAGCTAAGGGCTTGCCTCGCGCCGTCACCACTGGGCGCTGAGCAGCAACAGCAGGTCGTGCGTTTGGCGCACCAGCTGCGCGGTGAGTCAGTCAGTATGGGCGCCGACAAGCTGGCCGACCAGGCGCAGCAGCTGGAAACATTAATCACAACGGAACAGTTCGCGCAAAGCAAACGAAACAACGCATTTAGCGCGTTACGCTTAACGGCGTCGCACACTCATGCAGCGATGGAGAAATGGTGCCGCGAGCATCTGTCAGGCTGAGCTCGGAAGCTAACTGTGCATACTGCCATTGTTGTATATCGCTGCGGGCCATACTGAACAACACTGTAAGCGTATTTTGAATAATCATAATGCTCAGGAGCCTTTCAATGATCTACGCCAACCCTAGTGACACTGGTTCAGTGGTGTCATTTGAAAAACGCTACGGCAACTATATCGGCGGTGAGTTTGTCGCCCCGGTGAAAGGCCAGTACTTCGATAATATTAGTCCCGTCAATGGCAAGGTATTTTGCGAAATTCCCCGCTCCACGGCGGAAGATATTGATAAAGCGCTGGATGCTGCCCATAAAGCGGCGCCGGCATGGGGGAAAACCTCCGCCCAGGAGCGCAGCAATATTCTGCTGAAAATCGCCGACCGCATTGAGCAAAATCTTGAAATGCTGGCGGTGGCCGAAACCTGGGACAACGGTAAAGCCGTGCGCGAAACGCTCAATGCCGATCTTCCTCTGGCCGTTGATCACTTCCGTTACTTTGCCGGCTGTATTCGCGCCCAGGAAGGCTCCGCGGCAGATATCGATGCCAATACCGTTTCCTATCATTTTCACGAGCCACTGGGGGTTGTAGGACAAATTATCCCCTGGAATTTCCCGATTCTGATGGCTGTCTGGAAACTGGCGCCCGCACTAGCCGCAGGCAACTGCGTGGTATTGAAACCCGCTGAGCAAACGCCGGCGTCGATTTTGAAAGTGGCGGAGCTGATTGGCGATCTGCTGCCCGCAGGCGTGCTGAACATTGTTAACGGCTTTGGTGCAGAGGCAGGGCAGGCGCTGGCGAGCAGCAAGCGCATCGCGAAAATTGCCTTTACCGGCTCTACGCCCGTGGGCTCGCATATTCTTAAATGCGCGGCAGAAAATATTATTCCCTCTACCGTAGAGCTGGGCGGCAAGTCACCGAATATTTATTTTGCCGATATCATGAATGCCGAACCGACGTTCATTGATAAGGCGGTAGAAGGTTTGGTGCTGGCGTTCTTCAACCAGGGTGAAGTGTGCACCTGTCCGTCGCGTGCGCTTATCCAAGAAAGCATGTACGACGAGTTCATGGCCAAGGTGCTGGAACGCACCAAGCTTATTAAGCGAGGCAATCCGCTTGATACCGATGTCCAGGTGGGCGCGCAGGCTTCTCAAGAGCAGTTCGACAAGATCATGTCTTACATGGATGTTGCCCGCGATGAAGGCGCGGAGTTCCTCACCGGCGGCGACAAAGAAACCCTGGATGACAGCCTCAACAGCGGTTACTACATTCAGCCCACGCTGTTGAAGGGCAATAACCAGATGCGCGTCTTCCAAGAAGAGATTTTTGGGCCGGTGGTGGCGGTCACCACGTTTAAAGATGAAGCAGAGGCGTTAGCGATCGCCAACGATACCGAGTTTGGTCTGGGTGCAGGTGTATGGAGCCGTGATATTAACGTTGCCTTCCGCATGGGCCGTGGTATCCAAGCCGGTCGCGTATGGACCAACTGTTACCACCAGTATCCCGCTCACGCGGCTTTCGGTGGCTACAAGAAATCCGGCGTTGGCCGCGAAACGCATAAGGTGGCGCTTGAGCACTATCAGCAAACCAAAAACCTGCTGATTAGCTACGATATAAATCCGCTAGGCTTTTTCTAACGCTTAGACGCTAGCAACGCACGTATGCGTGCAAAAAAATCCCGACCATGTGTGGTCGGGATTTTTGTTTTGGCTGACTTACATCTGAGAGTCTTCAGGCGGCTCGCCGATCGTGCCGGGCATTGCCTGCACATGGCTCATCTGCTGGCCCGCAAGCGTAAGAAAGTGCAGGTGGCGCTCATACTCGGCCATTAAATCACCAATCACCTGACCACGCGTATAGCCGTTAAGATCCTTATCCTGACCACCCTCCGCCAAGTAGACGTCTAGACGTACATAGAAGTCATCATCGGCTGGGATAAAGCTCGGCGTGCGCATGCGGTGCGGGCAAATTTGATAGACAAAGCTGGTAGCATCGCCAAATTCGACCTGCAGCATTAGATTGGGGAGTGACTCACCCTCAACCGCTTCTTCTGTCACGTTCGCGGCTTGGCCTCGGCGTTCAAGCTCCTGTGCAAACTGTGTCATCGCCGGGCGAATCGCATGTTCAATGGTGGCGGCTGCACCGGCGCGATTAGAGGTGTCAAGGGCGCGGTCTAAGCGTTCTTTCCAATCGCCGCCAGGCGCGCTACCGGCAATCATGCGACGTGCATCTGCCTTGCTACCTTCCAATTTCAAGGCTTTATACATGCCCACCATCACCGCAAAAATAACCAGTGAGAAGGGCAGCGCGGTAATCACCACAGCACTCTGCAGCGCGTCCAAACCACCGGCCATCAGCAGTGCAATGGTGATCAAACCGATCATGGCTGACCAGAAAATACGCAGCTTCACCGGCGCATCGTGGTTCACGTCGCTCAGAATAGACGTGAAGTTGGCCAACACTAGCGCTCCAGAGTCCGCTGAGGTAATAAAGAACACAATACCCAAAACGGTGACGACTGCCGCGGTAATGCCCACGTAAGGGAAGTACTCAAGCAGCGTGTAGATCGTGGTTTGCGGGGTGTTGAGCGCCTGCTCACCTAGCTCGACAACGCCTTGATTAGCGACCAGTTCAATACCGCTATTCCCGAATATCGACATCCAAACCATCATAAAGGCGAGGGGGATAAACAGCGCACCGGCGACGAATTCACGAATAGTACGGCCACGGGAAATACGTGCCAGGAATAGGCCTACGAACGGGGTCCAGGCAATCCACCAGCCCCAGAAGAAAATCGTCCACCACATTTTCCACTCTTGAGCCCCCTCGTCGGCGAAGGCGTAAGTGTCAAAGCTGGCGCCCACAAAACCCGATAGATAATCGCCGGCGTTGTTGACCACCTTATCCAGCAACACCAGCGTGTCGCCTGAGAAGAGTACAAACAGCATCAGTGCTAATGCCAGTAGCATGTTGAACTCTGACAACCGGCGAATGCCTTTCTCAACCCCGGTCACCACGGAAATGGTTGCTAAGATCACTACCAAGACAATTAAAATCACCTGCACGGTGAGGTTTTCCGGTACACCGAACATATAGGTGAGGCCGTAGTTAAGCTGTATCACCCCGATACCGAGACTCGTGGCAATGCCGAACACGGTGGATATCACCGCGGTAATGTCCACCGCGTTGCCAATCGGGCCATGGATACGTTTGCCTAGAATGGGGTAAAGCGCGCTACGAATCGCCAGCGGCAGGCGATGGCGATAACTAAAGTAAGCCAGCGCCATACCCATCAGCACGTACAGCCCCCAACCGGAGAGCCCCCAGTGCAGATAGGTTTGAACGACGGCGTTACGCATAGCGGCCTGGCTTTCTGGCGTAAGATCCGGCGGTGCCAAATAGTGGGCAACCGGCTCGGCAACGCTGAAGAACAGCAGGTCGATACCGATACCCGCAGCAAACAGCATCGCCGACCAGGAGAGTAGCGAAAACTCAGGTCGTGAGTGATCGGGCCCAAGGCGAATACTGCCAAAGCGTGACATGCCAATGGCAATCACAAATACCAGGTACGCCACAATAGCGAGCATGTAGTACCAGCCAAAGGTTTTGCTTACCCAGGCGAGTCCGGCATCAAAAAAGGCGCCAGCCTGCTCGGTAAACAGCATGGTTAGCACCAGAAAGATAAGAATGCCAGCTACACTGCCGTGAAAAACCACGGGATTAAGGCGGTCTCGGGAGGGAAGGATAGGATTGTCTTTCGCCATGCAGGCGGACTCCTGTGGTTGAAAGGTGGAGACAAAATTTTATTTTGAATGAACGTTCAAATAAAATACGTGAATAACTGCTACCCTTCAAGTTTACGAGCGCCTGAAATTGTTTGACTTAGTGCGGATTGACGGATGTTTAGAGCTAAAAACGCCCGGAAAACCGGGCGTTGTCAAGGATATACCGATGCGGCGAATATTTATTCGCTATCGACACGCTCGTCGCTATTATCGTGTTGGCCGCGCTTGCCCCGATGTTCTTCATGCGCTTCGCGCATGGCGTTGTGAAGCGCCTCTTGCTCTTCTTCCGTGAGAATGTCAGCGACTCGCTCTTTATGTTCTTCACGCAGCGCATGGATTGCCTCACGATGTTCAGCGTGCGCTGCATTGAGCTCAGCCTGTTTATCAGCTGAGATCTCTGCGCGCTGATACACCTCTTGGCGACGCTCTTCCATGCGTTCTTCCATACGCTGGCGATCAGCGCCGCGATCTTCATGATCACCGTGACTATCTGCGTGGGCCGTTAATGTGATCGATGCTAACGCAGCGGCAAGTAGTGCGGGGGCAAATAGTTGACGAATTGACACTTTCTTAGTACCTGAAATGTTCATAGCATCTCTCCTGGTAAGTTGACGATGTCAGTATCACTAGGTGTAGTGCAAACTGTTTGCAGTTAGTGTGCAACAATCATGATCTTATTGGCTTGCGACAGGTCATAGCCAGTAGTCGATCGTCAAGAGTAGACAGGGACAACATTCATTAAGGAGAAGCATAATGTCGAGAATCAAGCTATCTCGCGTGTGGCAGCCGCGCTGCGCGTTCACCGCGCTATGTCGAGTAACCGGTCTGGGTGCGCTTGCTTTGCTGCTGAGTGGCTGCAGCACTTCTCAGCATGTGGGTCAAAATGAGTCCGCCGTTGAGAGTGGTACGCTGCATGAACCCCAGCCCTTTACGCGTTTGACGCCACGGACCTACACGCCGGTTGATTGGCCGCAGGCGCTAAAGGCGGATGTCTATTTGCCCGATGAATCGACTAGCGACCTACGCCCAGCCGCCTTATTGGTTCACGGTGGTGGCTGGCGAAATCGTACGCCGGAAGATATGCAAGGCATTGCCGAACAGTTGGCAGGGCAAGGCTATGTGGCGGTTAACATTGAGTATCGCTTTGTGCCGGAGTATCGCTTTCCTACCCAGCTGTACGATTTGCAGCAGGCAATGGCGTGGATCCATGCCAACGCCGAAGAATGGCAGGTGGATACTGACCGCATCGTAGGGGTTGGATACTCATCGGGAGCGCATTTGGTGAGCCTGCTGGCGCTGGCTGGCGTTGAAGGGCCGCTGGCCGAGCCTTACGGCGGCGAGCAGAGTCGGTTAGCCGCGGTGTTGGCGGGAGGGTTGCCAAGCGATCTGCTTAAATTCGATGACGGGCCTTTAGTGGTGGACTTTATCGGCGGCACGCGAGCCGAAGAACCCGAGGCATATCGCCTAGCGTCGCCCATTTACCATATTACCCCGCAGGCTCCGCCGTTTTTTATATTCCACGGCAAGTGGGATCGCCTCGTGCCGGTAGACCACGGCACAGACTTCTATCAAGCGCTGCAGGACAACAACGTCGAGAGCGAGCTTTATCTGCAAAGCTTTAGAGGCCACATAGCAAGCTTCTTACTACGCGGCGGCGCTATTGATGCCGGCATCAAATTTCTTAATCGGCAGGTAAATCCTTAACCTTCTGGCTGATACTTATAGCCGACGCCATAGACTGAGCGGATGATTTCCAGTTCGGGCAGCGCTTCGTGGATTTTCTTACGCAGTTTCTTGATGTGGCTGTCCACGGTGCGCTCTGAGACGATGCGGTTATCACGGTACATGTGATCCATTAGCTGCTCGCGGCTGAAAATACGTCCCGGCGCCTGCATCATCACGCGCAGTAATTGAAACTCCACCGCGGTGAGCCCTAAATCTTGCCCGTAAGCGAGCGCTTGCCAGCCATCTTCATTTAACACGACCGGTGCATGCTGAACGTCGGCAGGGGCGTTTGCCGCTGCTTGGCTACGGCGAAGCACGGCTTTGACACGGGCGACCACTTCACGGGGGCTGAACGGTTTGCAGATATAGTCGTCAGCGCCTAACTCTAAGCCCAGCAAGCGGTCGACCTCTTCTACCTTAGCGGTCACCATAATGATCGCAATGGTCGGCCAGTGCTGGCGAATCTCTCGGCTAAGCGTCAGGCCGTCTTTGCCTGGCAGCATAATGTCGAGCAGCACAAGCGCCGGGGAATGCTGTGCTAGCCATGGCATAACTTCATCGCCGTGGGCTAAGGTCGTGACCGAAAAGCCATGCGTGGTTAAGTAGTCCGCCATCAGGCGAGCAATTTTGGGTTCATCCTCAACAATCAGCAAAGAGGCCGCGTGAGACGCATCGTGAGACATAGGGAACTCGCTTAGCAGTGAGGGTGAAAGCCTGTTAATGAGAGGTCAGCAGAGGAAAGCGCAGTGTCCAGCGCAGCCCGCCCAGCGTAGAAGCGGAGGGCGTCAGCGTTGCCCCGTGGGCGTTGATTAGCGCACTGGCAATTGACAGGCCTAAACCGCTGCCGCCGCTGGACCGGTTACGCGACCCCTCTACACGGTACAGCCGCTCGGTTAAGCGCGCCAGTTCGCCTTCGGGTACGCCGGGCGAACTGTCTTCCCAGGTAACGATTGCGAACCCCTGCTGCGCGGTGAGCGTAACGCGCAGCTCTCCCGGTGGTTGGGTGTAGGCGCAGCTGTTATCCAACAAGTTGTTCCAGAGCTGATGCAAGCGCTGGGCATCGCCACGAACCATTATGCCAGGCGCGATCTGCTCCGTCAGCGTTAAGCCACTGTCCATTAACCAGCGGTCGGCGTCGGCGAGGCGGCTGGCAAGGCAGTCACTCAGGTCCATCGGCGCAAGCTGGATATCCAGCGCGCCTGCATCGCTTTGCGACAGTAGGCGCAAGTCCGTGACTAGGCGTTCCAACTGACTAACCTCTTGAGCCAGCGAGCTGAGGTTCTCCTGGTTGAGAGGGCGGATGCCGTCCTGCATAGCCTCAATTTCCCCGCGCAGGACGGCCAACGGCGTGCGCAGTTCGTGCGCCGTGTCGGACACCCAGCGCGCCCGGGCATCGCGGCTGGCTTCCAGCGTCGCGGCAAGCACGTTGAAATCTCGCGCCAGGCGTGACAGCTCATCGCGGCCACGCTCAGGTAGCCGAGTCGTATAATCACCTTCGGTCAGACGCAGCGTGGCACCCGCCAGTGCCCGCGTACGTCGCCCTAACCACCAGGACAAGCCGCCCGCGAGCAGTAGAGAAGCCATACATAGCGATATTACGATCAGGATAAGATTGCGCTGTTGGCGCTCAAGGAAGCGGCTTTCCATACGCTCCATCATCTCGCGAGGGGGGCGAAAGCCCAGCGCGCCAATCGCTTCCTCGCCGCTGCTCAGGTTCAGCCAATGCCAGTTGCCCGAGCCTGCGCGACCGCCATTGGCAGGCACTAAAAAACGGCCATCAGCATTACGTAGCGCAAAATCCCGCGCTTCACCAAGCGGAGAGGGGCGGTCTTGATGCTCTTGGCCCAGCTCAAAACGCACAATAGATGCCCAGCGTTCCGGGGATTGCTCCAACCATTCCCAGCTCTCTTGGGTCTCCCAGCGAGTGACGAGGCCGTCTGCCAGGAGCGTTGCCCTCCGCTCTTGCGCTTGGTTGAGATAATCGTAAAAGCCGCGGTCAATGCTGTAGGAAACCGCCATAAACATACTTGCTGAGATGGCCACATTGACGCTCAGAATAATCGCAAATAGTTTTAGCCCCAGCCGGGAAGGGCGCCATTGACGAAGAGGCCCATGCAGTGCCATCACTGAGTGCCTCCTGCTTGGCTAGGCTGACGTGGCGCACTCAGCCGTTCTCGGACATTTTCCATGCCTAGGTAGAGGCAGGGCACCAGAATTAGCAAAATAGCGGTGGCAAACAGCATGCCAAAGCCTAGCGAGATCGCCATCGGGATCATGAAGCGCGCCTGTCGTGACGTTTCTAGAATCATCGGTGCCAGCCCCAGAAATGTCGTCAACGTGGTCATCATAATGGGGCGGAGTCGCCGCGTGGCCGCGGCCACAATGGCTTCTCTGGCCGCCATTCCCTCGCGGCGCTTGCGGTTGGCGTAGTCGATCAGCACCAGCGCATCGTTGATGACAACGCCGGAAAGTGCGAGCATTCCCAGCAGGCTAATAATGGAAAGCCCAAAGCCCATGATCATATGGCCGGCCACCGCCCCGACGATGCCAAAGGGAATCGCTGCCAGTACTAGAAGCGGCTGCGAATAACTTCTAAACGGGATAGCCAGCAGCGCATAGAGCGCGGCAATCATTAACCACATGGAGGTTTTTAGCGTGGCTAAGTTGTCGGCGGTGTCCTGCTGGCGACCGCCCATGCTGACCTCTAGTCCCGGCCAGGTAGCTTCCAACGTGGGGAACACCTCTTCTTGTAACGTGGCGAGCACCTGGTTAATGGCAAGGTCGTTTTCAGAGTCCGCAGTGACGGTAATAATACGCCGCCCGTTAATGCGCTCAAGACTGCTGGAGGCTTGGCTAATGGTGATATCTGCAACGCGAGACAGGGGCACGCTCAACCCGTCAGGGGTGCGTACCGGCATGCGGTAGAGCGCGTTCAAGCTGTCGCGATTAGTGTTCGGTAGGCGTACCTCAACGCTAATTTCGCTACGCCCTACGTATTGCTCTAGGGCGGTCGCGCCCTGCAAGGGGCCGCGCAGCGCCTGGGCTAAGTTGTTGCCGGTGAGGCCCAGCGAGCGCCCCTCTGATGAAAGGCGTATTTCTAACTGGGGTTTACCGTCGCCCAGGCCGCTATCGATGTCGGTCAGCCCATAGCCGCTCAGCGTTTCGGCTAACCGTTCTGCGGCGGCTTCAAGCACCTGTGTATTGGGGTGTGAAAGTCGCAGGCTGAGTGCCGCCCCACTGCCGGGGCCGCCTACATCGGCTTCAAAGCGCACCGATTGAGCGCCTAATAAATCGCCGGTTAGGTCGCGCCACTCGCGGGCGATTCGCGATGGCGGCCATGCCTCAAGGCTTTCACTGGCAATGTCGAGACGAACCTCTAGGCTTTCACCATCCAGGCGGCTGCGCGAGCTGCCAAAACTGAGCGTTTCTTCGCGTTCGCTAAGCTGCTCTGCGGCGTCGAGAAGCTGCTGGCTGAGTTCACGACTGATGCTGATATTGCTACCAATCGGCAGTGTGACCGTCGCCTGCACCTGATCTGACTCGACGCGGGGCATGAGGGAAAACCCTAAACGCCCGCTCATTGCCCAGGAAAGGGCGACCAACAGTACCGCAATGCCCAGCGCAATGCTGAGCAAACGCTGGTTAAGGGCACGCTGGAGAAATGGCTCAAACTGATGATAGGTGAAATGGTGCAAACCGCCTTGAAGGCGTTGGCGAAGTGCTTCTAATGGGCGCTGCCACGCAGGCGTATTGCGCGGCTTGCGGCTATGCGCGAGGTGCGCGGGAAGAATCACCAGCGCTTCCAGCCAGGAAATTAAAAACACCGTGACGACAACGACCGGTACCGTCGCAAAAATAAGCCCCAGAAAGCCGGGTAAAAACAGCAGTGGCAGAAACGCGACGATATTAGAAAGAATGGCGAACGTCAGCGGCGTGGCAATTTCGCTAGCCCCTTTAACCGCCGCATCGCGCAGTGAATAGCCTTCTTCACGGTAGCTATAGATATTCTCGCCGACGATGATGGCGTCATCCACCACAATGCCCAGGGCGATGATAAAGGCGAACATCGACATCATATTCAGCGACACGCCGATCCAGGGCAGAAACAGCATGGCACCTAGAAACGCCGTTGGAATACCCAGCGTGACCCAGAATGCCAGGCGGGCTTCCAAAAAAAGCGCCATGAGCACGAGTACCAGCGCAAGCCCCATCCAGGCGTTTTTTAACAGCAGGCTAAGGCGGGCTTCGTAAACCTCTGAGTTGTCGCGAGAAATCTCAAGGCTGACGCCCTCCGGCAGGTCTAAGCGTAAACGCTCAAGCTCACCGTTAACCGCTTCTGAGATACTGGTCGGGGTTTGATCGCCAATTTGGTAAACATCCACGGATAGCCCGGGTTGACCGTTATAAAACTCTTCGCGGTCGGTCTCGGCGAAGCCGTCACTGACGTTCGCAATGTCGCCCAGCGTAATGGGCGATCCTTGTGCGCTGGTCAGAATGGGCAGCTCGGCGAAGGCCTCGGCGCTGTTACGCCGGCCCTGATAGCGAATAAGCCATTCGCCTTCGGCCGTCGTCAGCTGGCCGCTGGCAAGGTCAAGTGCCTCTTCACCAATGCGAGTGGCTAGCTGCTGATGATCCAGGCCATAGCGCTCGATAGCTTCTTCATCCAGATGAACTTGAATCTCTCGCTCGCGATTACCCGATAGCTCTGCGCGAGAGATACCCTCGGTCGCCTGTAGTTCGCCGCGTATGTCTTCAGCGGCGTCGTGCAGCGCCTCTAGGCCCACTCGGCCATAGACCTGCAGGCTCAATACGCTACGCGAGCCCCCCGCGAGGGTAAATCGCGGTGGATCGGCGGCACTGGGCAAGGTGGTGATGGCATTCACCGCCTGCTGAATCTCTTGATAGGCGCGCATCACGTCAACACCATCAATTAGCGAGGCGCTGACGTTGGCGCTGCCTTCGCTGGCTGTCGCGGTCAGCTCGTCAATGCCTTCTACATTGGCAATCGCGGCTTCCATCGGCAGCAGCAGGCTCTGCTCAACGTCTTCAGGCGTCGCACCTGGGTAGCTGATAGACACTTGCACGACTTCAATATCAAACTCAGGGAAGACTTCTTTCTTAATCGCCAGCGAGGCCATTAAGCCGCCGACAATGAACAGCACCATGAGCAGGTTAGGCGCTACCCCGTGATCGACCATCCATGCCAGTGGGCCACGCGGTGTTTTCATGACCCGTCTCCCTCTTGATCCGGCGTGTCGCTGGGGCGACGGATGCGCACTAGCTGGCCTTCGCGGGGCTGGGCTAAGCCTGCGGTAACTACCCGCTGACCGGCGCTCAGGCCGCTGCGGATCAAGGCATCATCTTCTCCGCGATAAGCCAGGGTCACCGGTGTGCGGCGAAGACGATTCTCCTCATCTACCTGCCAGACGATATCGCCTGGGCGCAGCGCGGCAGAGGGCACTGAAATGAGCTGGCGTTGAATCGTTGGCTGAAATGAAACCCGCAGAACATCACCCAGGCGCAGGGCAGGGCCATCGCTTTCTAGTGCGAGCGGGTCGTTAACGGCGATTAATAGCTGTGCCTGTAAACCGTTTTCTTCCAGGCTGGGGAGCACCGATACTAAGGTGCCTTCACGCGTCGCGTCTTCAGACCAGCCGCGGCTGGTTAAGGTAATCTGGCTGCCTGTTTCCAACCACTCAGTCCACTCACCGGGCAGGGAAGCGCGTACCCAAAATTGCTCAACGCCCACTAAGTGCACTACCTCCGTCCCCTGGCTAAGCAGGCTGCCGGCACCCACTAAGCGCGCTTGTACCATGGCGCGCCAAGGGGCCACCAGCGTGGCGCGCTCAACGTTTAACGCTGCCTGGTCTCGGACCACACGCGCCTGGATCACTTGCGCCTGGGCTTGGCGCAACTGCGGTTCTCGCAGAACCAGCGCACGGCGCTCGGCAGAAAGCTGGCGGCCAAAAGATTCGTATTCGCTGCGAGCGCGCTGTTGCTCTGCCTGTTCTAGTGACAGCAGAGCCTGGGCATTGGTTAGCTGCGCCTGCGCATCCTCCAGCGTAAGCGCGAGATCGGCTTGATCAATATAGGCGACCGGCGCCTGCTGCTCGACGACTTGGCCAGGCACAACGTCGGGTGCAAAGCGCTCAAGCTGGCCGGCCACGCGGCTGGCCAGCATGGTTTCTTGCTCTGCTTCGACGCGACCAAACCCATATAGATGGGGCGCCTGGGTACTCGCAGAAACGCTAATCACATCTACCATGCTGGGCAATGGTTCCGGTGGCACGGTACGCTCAATGCGCGGTGGCTGAGTCATAATCCACCAGGCGAGCACGCAGGTGCCGACAAGAATCAGTAACGCAACCACGGCACCCAGGCGAATACGGCCTTGCTGATAAGAAGAATGAGACGACGAGAAGGAGCGTGTTGAGGTCATTACCGCGCGTTATCCATGTGCTAAGAGCGAAAATTCCAGAAAAATGAGCGTATGATGCTAGCATCACGCATTGTTAAGCAGCGATTAGTCAAGCAATGTGCAAATACCATGCAATTGATAGCTAATTCACATTCATTTGGTATCAATAGACTCACTGGTCTACTTTAAACGTATGAAAAATACCGCAACGCGCGACAAGTTGATTGATAGTGGCGCCCAACTGATCAGCCAGCAAGGCTACAACGCAACGGGCATTAATGCCGTTTTAAAAACGTGCGGCGTGCCTAAGGGCTCTTTTTATCACTACTTCTCAAGTAAAGAAGAGTTTGGGCTGGCGGTGATTGAGCGCTTTGCTTCGACGTATGACGCCTCGCTAGTGACGCTCCTGGAAGATAGCAACACGCCGCCTTTAGAGCGGCTTAGGCGCTATTTTGCATCAGGTCGCGACTATATGCATGAGTGCGATTACGCCACGGGCTGTTTGATTGGTAATCTTGGTCAAGAGCTTTCAGGCCAAAGCGATACCTTCCGTGATGCGCTAAACCTTGTATTTCAGCGCTGGGAACAGCGGTTTGCACGTTGCTTACAAGATGCCCAGGCGAGCGGAGACATTGCAGTCCATACGGCGCCTGAAGCGTTAGCAAGCTTTATCTTAACCGGCTGGGAAGGCGCTATTTTACGCGCCAAGACGCTGAAGTCCGTCGAACCTATGGATCTGTTTGAAAAGATTTTATTTCAACAGGTGCTGATCCGCCCAGCACCATAACGCTGCGTTATCGTCTTTGTAAGCCTCGTTAGCCGTCAAACAGGGGAGCCCGCTATGTTTCAAGGTTTTGAAAAACATCATCGCCACGTTAACGGCGTAGACATTACCTTTCGCATGGGCGGCAGTGGCCCTGCGCTGCTGTTGCTTCACGGTCATCCGCAAACCCATATGATTTGGCATAAAATAGCGGCGTCGCTTGCCCAGCATTTTACGGTGGTAGCGGCCGATCTGCGTGGTTACGGCGATAGCAGTAAGCCGGATGACGATGCTGAACACGTCAATTACGCCAAGCGGACAATGGCGAACGACATGGCGGAGCTCATGACGGCATTGGGCTTTGAGCGCTTTAGCGTGCTGGCACATGACCGTGGGGCCCGCGTTGCTCATCGGCTAGGCGTTGACCATACCTTGCGAGTAACGCGGATGGTGCTGCTGGATATTGCGCCCACGCTTGCTATGTATCGCGGCACGTCAGAGGCCTTTGCGCGCTCTTACTGGCACTGGTTCTTTCTTATTCGCCCTCAGCCGCTGCCAGAAATGCTGATTAGCAGCGACCCCGCCCAATACCTTAAAAGCGTTATGGGCGCGCGCAGCGCCGGTATGGCGCCTTTTTCAGCCGAAGCGTTGGCTGAATACGAACGCTGTTTATCACTGCCCGGTGCCGCCACCGGCATTTGCGGCGACTACCGCGCTAGTGCCACGATCGATTTAGTCCACGACCAGGCGGACATTGATTTGGGCGTTAAGCTGAGCTGCCCACTGAAAGTGATGTGGGCAGCTGAAGGGGCTATCGAGGCCTGTTTTGATGCCCTGGGCGAATGGCGCAAAGTGGCCACTCACGTTGAAGGCAAGCCGCTTCCCTGCGGCCATTATATTGCTGAAGAGATTCCTGAGATGCTGCTTGAAGAAGCTCTGCCGTTTTTGCTTAAGGCCTAGCTCTGCAAAACCTAGTTCTTCAAGTCTTAGCTCTTGATCTTGCTGATAATCAGCGCTGCGTTAACGCCGCCAAAGCCAAATCCATTGCACAGTACATGCTGGGTAGCGTGATTACGCGGGCTATCGGTTACAAAATTCAAGTCCTGCATCTCATCGTCGCAGTGCTCAAGGTTAATGGTTGGCGGCAGCTGGTCGGTCATCGCGGCCATGACAGAAAAAATGCTTTCTATACCTCCGGCGGCCCCTAACAGGTGGCCTGTAGACGACTTAGTGGCTGAAATCGGTATGTTGGGCAGCAGGGGGCCAAAGACGTTGCGTAACGAGGCGATTTCAGCGCGGTCGCCAACCGGCGTGGACGTCGCGTGGGCATTGATATGACTAATGGCATCTTTGGAAAGACCTGCCATGCCAATAGCTGCTTGAATCGCTAGGGCTGCACCTGCACCATCTTCTGGCCCGGCGGTAATGTGGTGTGCATCCGCGCTGGTGCCATAGCCGCTGATGACCGCCAGCGGGGTCGCGCCACGAGCAAGGGCATGATTAAGCGTTTCGATCACCATCACGCCTGAACCTTCGCCCATCACAAAACCGTTACGGGCTTTATCGAACGGCCTAGAGGCGCGCTCCGGCGTGGCTGATTCTGTTGAGACCGCTTTTAAAGCGTTGAAACTAGCCAGCGAAAGCGGATCGATACACGCTTCGGCCCCGCCGACCAGTGCTACATCCGCTTCGCCGCTGCGGATAATGCGCATACCGTCGCCAATCGCCTGTAGGCCCGCGGCGCAAGCCGTTACCGGGCAGCCAAGCGGGCCTTGAAAGCCATAGCGAATCGACAGATTGCCGGCTGCCAGATTGGCTAAAAAAGCCGGTACGGTAAACGGCGATATTTTACGATAGCCGCGTTCGGTAAGCGCTTTTTGTGCCTGGGTGATGGTAGGGAAGCCGCCAATGCCCGAGCCAATAATAGTGGCCGTTCTACGTTTTTGGGCTAGGTCGACTGGCTGCCACTGAGCCTGTTCCAACGCTTCATGAGCGGCTGCTAGCGCGTAAAGGCTAAACAGATCCATTTTGCGGCGTTCTTTCGGGTCGGCAATACTATCCAGATCAATGCCACCGGTGGCGTCATGACTGCGTTCAGGCACTATCCCAGCAATTTTAATGGGAATGTCGCTGGTATCGAAGCGGCTGATCGTGCGGATGCCGGACTTGCCTTTCAACAATCGTTCCCAGCTTGTGTTAACGCTGTTTCCTAGCGGGCTGACCATGCCCATGCCGGTAATAACAATAGGTGATTGCATAGCGATTCCAGAGTTATTGATGTCGCCACCCTAGCACCAGACAAGATATGATCAAGATCATATTTCATTGGTATACGACGAGGTAACTATGCCTTATCCCCAAAGCCATAAATCGAAAACGAAAGCGCGTATTTTGGCCTCTGCTGCGGAGTTATTCACCCGTAAAGGCTTTCAGAAGGTCTCGATTGGCCAGATTATGACGCTCGCAAAGATGACCCATGGCGCCTTTTATACGCATTTTGCTTCAAAAGAAGCGCTCTACAACGAGTCAGTACGTCTTACGCTGGATAAAAGCCGGGCGGCAAGGTTGGTAAAAGGACCGCTGTCGGTGCAGCACTTGACTGATCTGGTCGCCAATTACTGCAATCTTCAAGAACTGGTCAGTAAGCATGAACCGGGCCCGGAAGCGGTACTTTTCAACGAGATTGGCAGTGAAAAAGAAGAAATCCGTACCCTGTTTGAAGCCTCTTATTCACGTATGAAAAAGATGCTCGAAACCCGTCTTATGGCGCTAGGGAAGTTAAAGAAACTGCCCTTCGCCAATGACCGTAATGTGATTGCCGATAAGGCTCGGGTCATATTGGCATCGTTGATAGGTGCTGTGGCCATTGCCAAAAGTTTGCCTGGAGAAGCCGAGAGCAAACAGGTGCTGACGGCAACGCAGCGTCAAATTTTACTAATGATGGGCGTTAGTGAAAACGAAGCAGAAAATATGCTGCATGGATAATCACCCACCTCGCACATGATTTTTTTACAAGCCTATTAATATTTTGGTGGGCAAGTTAAGCGGGGGTTAACGCATACAAGACGCAACGGGGTAAAAACTGGATAATGGGCGGCAATTCGCTTAGGGCTCGGTTTTCAACCGCCCAGGCACACTCATTACCCCCGGATGCCCGCACATGGAAATCAAAGTTAACTATCTCGATAACCTCCGGCTAGAGGCTAAGTTCGACGACTTTACGGTCATTTCTGACCAGCCTATCCGCTATAAAGGGGATGGCTCGGCGCCGGGTCCTTTCGACTATTTCCTGGCGTCATCCGCCATGTGCGCGGCCTATTTTGTGAAGGTGTACTGCAACGCGCGTGATATTCCTACCGAGAACATTCGCCTCTCGCAGAACAATATCGTTGATCCAGAAGATCGCTATAAGCAGATCTTTAAAATCCAAGTCGAACTTCCGGAAGATATTTCTGAAAAGGATCGCCAGGGCATTCTGCGCTCTATCGACCGCTGCACGGTTAAAAAAGTGGTGCAAACCGGCCCTGAGTTTCAAATTGAAACGGTCGAAAACATTGATGAAGATGCCCAGGCGCTGCTGATGGGCGCGCCGGAAGGTGGCAGTACTTACATTGAAGGAAAAGACTTACCGCTAGAGCAAACCATCGCCAATATGAGCGCGATGCTGGCGGAACTGGGCATGAAAATTGAAATCGCCTCTTGGCGCAATATCGTGCCTCATGTTTGGTCGCTGCATATTCGCGACGCCGCGTCTCCCATGTGCTTTACCAACGGTAAAGGGGCGACCAAAGAGAGCGCACTGTGCTCGGCGCTGGGTGAGTTTATCGAGCGCTTAAGCTGTAACTTCTTCTACAACGATCAGTTTTTTGGCGACGAGATTGCCAACAGTGACTTTGTTCACTACCCCAATGAAAAGTGGTTTCTGCCTGGGCCGGGTGACGAACTGCCCGCCGAGATTCTCGATGATCACTGCCTCGCTATCTACAACCCCGAACGCGAGCTGTGCGGTTCCAATCTGATTGATACCAACTCCGGTAACGAGGCGCGGGGCGTTGTTTCGCTGCCCTTTGTCCGCCGCTCGGACGGTGAGACAATCTACTTCCCCTCGAACCTGATCGAAAACCTGTTCCTGAGCAACGGCATGAGCGCCGGTAATACGCTGGTAGAAGCGCAGGTGCAGTGTCTTTCCGAAATTTTCGAGCGAGCGGTAAAACGTGAGATCCTCGAACAGGAATTAAGCCTGCCGGATGTACCGCAAGTCGTGCTGGCGAAATATCCGAGCATTGTGGAAGGCATTAGCGCGCTGGAGGCTCAAGGCTTTCCTGTGCTCGTTAAAGATGCCTCTATGGGTGGGCAGTTCCCCGTGATGTGCGTCACGCTGATGAACCCGCGTACCGGTGGTGTGTTTGCCTCTTTCGGAGCGCATCCAAGTTTTGAAGTGGCGCTTGAGCGCAGCCTAACCGAGCTGCTGCAGGGCCGCAGCTTCGAGGGGTTGAATGACCTTCCTCTCCCCACCTTCAACTCCCAGACCGTGTCCGAGCCCAACAACTTTGTAGAGCACTTTATCGACTCTGTGGGCGTGGTTTCCTGGCGTTTCTTTAGCGCTAAACCCGATTTCGAGTTCTGCGAGTGGGATTTCTCCGGCAGCAATGAGGAAGAAGCCGAAACGCTATTTGGGATTTTCGAAGAGCTGGGTGCTGAAGTTTACATGGCAGTGCACGAAGACTTGGGCGCTCCTGTTTGCCGCATTCTAGTGCCGGGCTACTCAGAGGTGTATCCCATCGAAGATTTGATTTGGGATAACACCAATAAAGCGCTGGATTATCGGAAAGACATTCTTAATCTGCACCGTCTTGATGATAGCCAGCTCAATGGTTTAGTGGAACGGCTAGAAGAAAGTCAGATAGATGATCATACGGATATCATTACGCTGATTGGCGTGGAGTTTGATGAAAACACCGTGTGGGGGCAGCTCACTATTCTGGAATTGAAACTGTTGACGAACCTGGCACTTAAGCAATATGACGACGCCTTAGAGCGCGTTGAAATGTTTTTGCAGTACAACGATAACACCGTCGAGCGCGGGCTTTTCTATCGTGCAATTAACGCGGTATTGGAAATTGTGCTGGATGATGAGCTGGCGCTTGACGACTACCTGGCGAATTTCACGCGGATGTTTGGTGAAGAGACGATGGCGGCCGTGGTGGGTTCAGTCAATGGCGATGTGCGGTTTTACGGTTTAACGCCGACCAACATGCAGCTAGACGGCTTAGATCGCCACCTGCGCTTGATTGAAAGCTATAAAAAGCTTCACGCTGCTCGGGCGGCAAGCGTTGCTATGTAAACATTACCGGGATTCGAGTATCGCGATTGCTTGGCTAGCGTTATACCGCTAGCCATTTTATTGTGCCGCATGAAACCAGCTTTGATGGCTGAGGAATTCTATTAGCTCTGCTCGGAAAAGCATGGCGCGCGCAGAAAGGCTGCGGCGGTGGGGCCATACCAAGCAGATTTCTCTATGCTGGCCCTGCCAGCTAGGCAGCACACGTATTAACGCACCCGTTTGCAGGCTGTTAGCCACCATACTGGCGGGCATCAACGCGATGCCCGCGCCTGATTGAGTGAGATTTAGGACAACATTCATATCATTACTGATATGGAAATGATGCTTGTGGCAAGCGTATTGATTGCCTTCGCTGTCAACCAGTTGCCAATCGCTAAACATGTTGGCCGCAACGCTAGGGCAGGCCGAAAGCTCGCTAATCGTGCGCGGTAGAGAGTGCTTCATCGCTGGCGATGCCACCAAAATGGGCTCTATATAGCCCAGGTGTTTTTGGATCAGAGTGGTGTCTTTCTGAGGGCCTGAGCGCAGCGCAATATCGGCTTGCTGATCGCGAATGTCGACGGTGTTGTTGTCTAATTCGATGGTCAGCGAAATGTCCGGATAGCGGTCCGTAAAATTCTGCCAAAACGGATCCAGCGGCCCACTGCCCAAGTTGACCGGGGCCATGATTTTTAACGGACCGCTCAGGCTATGCAGTGCCTGATCCAGATTTAAAATGCGTTGATCGAGCGCTAACACTAACTCTTCGCACTCGCGATAATAAGACTCACCATGCGGTGTTAATGTTAAGCCTTTAGTTGAGCGATACAGTAGCTCTACGCCGAGCGTTGCCTCTAACGCGCTGATGCGCCGTGAAGCGGTGGCAATTGTCATATTAAGCTGAGCCGCAGCCGCCGTCAGGCTGTGCTGGTTGGCAGCAACGACAAAGATTTTAAGGTCATCAAGCGAAGGCGTTTTCATTTTGCGTTTATGTAAAATTGATTCTCAAATATTGCCATATATTACATTTATAGATGTTTGTTAATCTATAGGCACTCAAACATTTGTAATAAGGGCCGCCCATGAAACACCGAATTATCTTCGCTATTCTTATGTCGTTCACGCTATCGCTGATCATGTCAGCCTGGGTC
The DNA here is from genome assembly GCF_019722725.1 of Vreelandella profundi. Classification (NCBI taxonomy): domain Bacteria; kingdom Pseudomonadati; phylum Pseudomonadota; class Gammaproteobacteria; order Oceanospirillales; family Halomonadaceae; genus Vreelandella; species Vreelandella profundi. The sequence goes on along the minus strand of NZ_CP077941.1, from coordinate 2,704,077 downwards.
ACCTACGTGAATATCGGTGCCCATACTGACTTTGTGGGTATTTGGATGCATGCGTGGTTATTAGCATGGCCGGCCGCTGGCATCATCGCCTTTATCTGTGGGCCCTTTCTGCATAAAGTCGCTCACCGCATAGCTGAGAAGATGTGATGGCGCGTTTAATCTACTCAATACAATGGCTGCCGATAACCCTACCCAAAAAACCAGTAGCACACCGCAATCGCCGTGATAATGCCTGCCGCATCGGCCGCTAACGCACAGCCTAAGCCGTGGCGAATACGGGTAATGCCTACCGCGCCGAAGTACACTGCCAGCACGTAGAAAGTTGTTTCGGTACTGCCTTGCAGGGTAGCCGCTAACAGCCCTGCAAAACTGTCTACGCCAAAGGTGTCCATGGTTTCAATCATCATGGCGCGTGCGCCGCCCCCTGAAAGCGGCTTCACAAAGGCGGTGGGCAGGGCGTCGACAAAGCGAGTATCCCAGCCAAACCCTTCGACGATCCAGCGTATGCCGCTTAGCCCGGCGTCCAAGACGCCGCTGGCACGCAGTACGCCCACGGCGACCAGCATGGCAATCAGGTAGGGCAGCAGCGTAACAGTGAAGCTTAGGCCCTCTTTAGCCCCTTCAATAAAGGCGTCGTAAACCTTTACTCCGCGTAGCGCCCCTACCACTAGGAACATGATCACAATACTAAAGAGCGTAAGGTTGCCCACTAACGTGGAAGCTGCCGCCAGCGCCTGAGCTGACATCCCCGCAAGTGTTGTGAGTAATAAGCCTAAACAGAGCGCTGCCACGGCAAGATAGCCCAACAACACCGGCTGCCAAAGCTTTATGCGTTGAACAATGGCCACGGCTAAAAGCCCCGCCAGACTAGAGGCCGTCGTCGCGAGCAGGATAGGAAGAAACACCAGCGTGGGATCAGCAGCGCCTTGCTGGGCGCGGTACATGAAAATGGTGACCGGCAGCAGCGTTAGCGATGAGGTGTTAAGTACTAAAAATAGAATTTGCGCGTTGCTGGCGGTTTCCGAGCTGGGGTTTAGGCTTTGCAGCGAGTGCATGGCTTTAATGCCGATAGGCGTAGCCGCGTTATCCAGGCCTAAAATGTTAGCTGCAAAGTTCATACTGATCAGCCCCATGGCGGGATGTCCGCGAGGCACTTCAGGCATTAAGCGACAGAACAGCGGATCAAGTACTCGCCCCAGCAAACGAATCAAGCCTGCTTTTTCGGCAATCGAAAGAAATCCTAACCATAGCGTCATAGTGCCGAGCAGCACCAGAATGATATCGACACTCACCCGGGCCATATCGAAAAGCGACTGCACTATGCGGGCGAACACTTCGCCGTCACCACCCACTAACCACTGCCACATTGACGCCACAAACGCAGCGATAAAGAAGCTTAACCAAATTCCATTGAGCATGACGGGTGGGCTTCCTGGATGATGGTAAGAAAGATGATGCTAATCCTACCGAATTCAGGGCGCGGCAACACTATTGTGATCAAAGATCTAGGCGACTCCATCACGAATTGACATGAAATAGTTTTCGCTGCCTATCTGACCGCCTTTCAAGGCAACCTCCAATCCGTCGAACGCTGGGAGGTCGCTATGGGCAGTGCAGAGTGGAGATCCCGGCGTTTCCGGTAGAGGCAGGCGTGTGGTCAAAGCATGTACCGCAAGCTGGTTGAGAGCATGACTTGATGTATCACCACCTGCGATCACTACGCGCTGAAGCCCGTGCGCGTCCACCATCTGGCGTAATAGTTGGCCCAGCGAACGGCCAATAAGGTGGCGCGCCTTTTCGCCTGCCTGATGCACGGCCTCTGCATCGCTGCTGGGGCCCATTGCGGTATATACAATGACGCTTTTGCCTTGACTGAGCGCCTCATTAGCGGATTCCTGGGCAAGGCACATGGTCTGCGCATGTGTAAGTTCATCAATCAGTTGGACGACATCGATGGCAATTACGTGAAAGCCATTGGCTTCTGCGCTGCGAATTTGCCGAGCCGTCACTTCTGAGCAACTACCGGATACTACTGCTAACTGCTCAACCGCCCCAGGTGAAGAGAAACGCGGCGGGTTTTCGGGGATCAACATCTGTCGACGCCACGTGCTTACAAGAGAGTACTCCACGGCAGAAGAGCCCACCACGAAGCTTCCTTTAGGGGAGCTCGTTCGCCAAAGCTGTGTACCAACCTCAGCCTGTTGCTCGTGGGTCAGCGTATCAAATAACATTACGTCATTTTCGTGCATGAGCTGATCGACGCGAATATCGGTATCGGCTGAGTCGAGACAAAGAACATCGACTAAACCGATGGAGAGCAGAGTCTGTTGCGCTAGATGATGCCTCAAGTCTGCTTCTGCCATAGGTGTTACCGGATGCCTGCACATCACAGGATGGCGATCGATTCGATGTACTTCGCCATCGAAGGCAGCGAAATGTTGTCCAAATACGGTGTAGCGTTTGAGCTGTGGTGCTCCAACTGCCAGAGGCACCGAGCGCTGCTCGAATAGCGATTTTCCTATTTCCAGCGCTTTGCCGATGCTGCCAATTGTGGGGGCGCTGTCGAACGTTGAACACACCTTATAGTGGCAAATCGTGGCACCTAGAGATTTCAACCATGTGAGCGCACTATGCAGATGAGTCTCCATCCATTCGGGAGATTCACTGCGGCTAGTGCCCGCCAAACCTACGGCAGTATAGTCGGCGAAAGGAGCCAGCTGTAGCGCCGTGGGGGGAGCCAGAAAAAGCACTGTTTTTACGCCGTGCAGGCTCAATGCTTCCATCACATCTGTAGAGCCTGTGAGGTCATCGCCATAGTAGGAGAGAAGTAGAGATGTGCTCATAAGCCAAAAGTCTCAATGGCTTGGGCAAGTTCGCGATGTTCACGGGCATAGGCCGCCATGGGAATGTCCGCAATGGCTGCTTGCCATGCTTGGCGCAGGCTGGCTACTCCGCCTGCAATTCCACCAGGATGCGCCATAATGCCGCCACCGCAGCAGTAAATAAGGTCGCTATTTCCGAGCGCTTGATAAGTATCCCCGACTTGGGCAGCGCTTTGTCCTGAAGAGAACACCGGCATGATCTGATAGCCAGCTGTCGGGCTCTCGAACATGGGCGTTTGGCAGGCGCGAGCACTCGTAATGACACTATCGTCCTCTTCACTAAACTTATTGCGCAAGCCATTCACATGGATATGATCGATCCCCGCTAACCGCCATAATTTATGGTAGGCCGTGAACGCCATTCCTACATGTGGAGATCGGCTGAACATGCCCCAGCCTGCACGATGGCCATGCAGGGCCACTTCGCAATGACGGCGGAGGTATGCCACACCTGCTAAACCTACGCTGTTAACTGCCACCATGACACAGGTGCCACCTGCAGCCACCACATAGTCGTGCTGGGCGCGCATTTCGTCGATATCGCCACTGATATTGAAGGCGTACATAACCTTTTTGCCGGTACGTTCTGCATGGGCGTTGATGATTGGCATGACGGCATCGACACGTGCCCGCAGCGGGTTATGGGGCCCGTTGGCCTGTAGCTCATCGTCCTTGATGAAATCAATGCCTCCCATCACCAGTTGCTCCACCATATCGGCAGTTTCAGCGGCGGAGAGGCCCACGCTGGGTTTAATAATAGTCCCGATCATAGGGCCGCTGGAAATGCCGGAGAGTTGCCGTGTACCGGTTATTCCGAACTGGGGGCCGGAGTAGGCATTCGCGAAGGAATCGGGCAACTCGATATCGAGTAACTTCAACGCAGAAAATTCTTTCAGCTCAAATAGGTTGCCAGCCACGGTCGAAACCAGGTTCGGCAGTGAAGGCCCCATATTTTTCAGCGGCCATGAGAGCTTTACCCGAGCGCGTTGAAAAAGGGTATGACCTTGAGGGGCTAGATCGTTGCGCATGGGTAGCGAGGGGGTATCGACCGCGTCCAACATCTCGATACTCTCGACGATTGCACCATGAGCTTCACGTAAGGCATCGGTTTCGTTGGCAAGGCGGGTGAAAGTTCCTGACGACTGCTCTCCTGCCATCACGTTTGCGGCATGTTCAACGTTGTAAGGCGTTTCAATCATGTAGTGGGCGTAAATGCGTGTGCTCATTAGTAAAGCTCCGGCAGATCAAAACAGAAGGTCGCGTAAAAAGAGCGAAATCATCGGTACGTAGGTAATCAGCATCAGGCAGGTGATCATGGTAAATACCGGAGGAAGCAAAAAGCGAAACAGTTGCTCAACGGGCAGTTTAGCGACCTGGGCTGCTGCAAATAAATTGACTCCCAATGGCGGAGTGAACATACCCAAGGCCAAATTCACCACGATCACGATCCCAAAGTGCACGGGGTCGATGCCGAAACCAATAGCGATCGGAGCCAAGATGGGAGCAAGAATTAAAATAGCCGCAGAAGTCTCGATAAACATGCCAACCAGTAATAGCAACATGTTGATCGCCAAAAGGAAGGTGTAGCGATTATCAAATGTGCTCTGTGCCCAGGCACCAATATCACTGGCTATTCCTGAACGTCCAATCACAAAGCTGAGAATGGAGGCCGCGGCGATAATTAGCATGATCGATCCTGCAGAAAGAGCACTCTCGCGAAAAATACGCGGCAGGTCGCCAGGCTTTATGGTTCGGTACACCACCATTCCTAGAAATAGCCCGTACAAAACGGCAATCGCCGAGGCCTCTGTCGGAGTAAAGATGCCACCGTAGATGCCGCCGATAATAATCACCGGCATCAATAGAGCAAGAAAGGCTCTCTTGAAGGCGGGCCAGGCGGGCGAGCGTAAATCGCCATCCTGAGTGCCGTAGCCTTTGATGCGACACCAAATGATGACCATCAGTATCAGCGCGAGACCGATTAACAGGCCTGGCCCGAAACCAGCAAGAAATAACTGAGTAATAGAGGTTTCTGTGCTGACACCGTAGAGAATCAATGGCACGGACGGAGGGATGATAATGCCCAGCTCAGCCGATGATGCCTGTATAGAGGCGGCCATAGGCGCCGGATAGCCCCTCGCTACCATCGCAGGAATCAAAATGGCACCAATCGCAAAAGTAGTTGCCACGCTGGAGCCTGAGATGGCTGCAAACATCATGCAGGTCACCACGCAGGTACAGGCTAAGCCACCCTGAATTCCGCCCACTAGTGAGCGGGCAAACTCAACCATGCGGGTGGCAATACCGCCATTGCTCATAATGTGGCCAGCTAAAATGAAGAACGGTACCGCCATTAGTGGAAAGCTATCCAGACCCACGAACATACGCTGGGGAACGACCAGAAGCGGCACGCCGCTGAAGAAGTAAAGACCAATTACTGCGGTTAAGGCGATGGCAACCGCAATAGGTATCGACAGGGCAAACAGCGCGATCAACGCTGAGCCGATCGCCAGATTCATAGCGTTTCTCCTGCATCAGTGCGGATAGGCTGTGCGCGGTGTTGGTGATGATGCTGATATTCGGCGCAGAGCTGGCGTGCGACCACTGCGACGATGGCGACGGCACAGCCAGTGGGTATCGCGGCATAAAACCATGACATGGGAATTGCAAGCATGGCTATTTGCTGACCAGAAACACGCAGCGTAATCAGATAGCCTTGCCAGACCAGAATCGTCAGCAGTGTTAGTACCGCAGTACATACCAGACGCTGGCCAAAAATACGTAAGCGCGGCGGGAGGCGATCCAGGAAAAGATCAATAGAGATCATGGCGCCGTACCAAAATGCAGCTGCGCTGACCAGAAAAACGCTCCAGATGATGAAACCGCGTGCCAGGATTTCTGACCAGGCGGCCGGGTCGCCGAGAATAAAGCGAGTAAACACCTGGTACGCAACTAGTGCGACTGCCAGTGCGAGAAGGAGCGCGGCAAGATTATGGGCGAGCTTAATGAGGCCCTGAGTTAGGGTGTTCAGAAACGACAACATAAGCGACAACCTCATCGTCGGAGAAAAAGTGCCTCCCCGTGAGAAGGCACGCAGCAGAGGGCTACTCATTCAGTTGCGCGAATACGCTCCAGAAGCTCACTACCATACTGCTCGGCATAGCGCTCGTAGGCAGGCTCAACAGCTTCTCGGAACTGCTCGTAATCAATCTCGGTGACGACTTCCATGCCATTACTACGCAGTAGCTCCACACCTTCCGCTTCAATGCGCTGGACGGCATCCCGAGAGGTTTGGGCAGCTACCTGTGCGGCTTGACGAAACCAGCCCTGCTGCTCTTCATTGAGGTCGTCCCAATATATTTTCGACATCACCAATGCTGTGGGGGAGTAAACATGACCTGTGAGCGTCAGGTAGTCCTGAATCTCCCACATGCTGTTAACCGTTAGAATGGGAATCGGGTTTTCCTGGCCGTCGATGGTGCCCTGCTGAAGAGCGGTGATGACTTCTGTCCAGGAGATAGGCGTTGGTGCAGCGCCTAGCGCCTTGAAGGTTTCAAGATGCACCTGATTTTCCATAGTGCGGATCTTCATGCCTTCCATATCTTCAGGTTTTTCAACCGGTCGCACGCTATTGGTCAGGTGCCGAAAGCCGTTTTCGGCCCACGCCAGACCAATCAAGCCTTCGTCTTCAAACTCCTCCAACAACGACTGGCCAATCTCGCCATCAAGTACTTTGTGGGCGTGATCGTAATCGCGAAACAGAAACGGAAAATCGAGAGCGTAAACAGAAGGTACGAAATTGCCGATAGGGCCCGTTGAGGTCAGTGTCAGCTCGACAGAGCCGATTTGCAGCCCTTCCAGAACGTCTCGTTCACCGCCCAGGGCGCTGGCGGGACGCAGGTTGATTTTAAACTCTCCATCGCTAAGCCGGTCGATCTCATCAGCAAACGCTTGACCGGCTTCGCCATAATGTGAGTTGAGCGGCGGAGTGAACGCAAGGTTCATCTCTTGTACCGCATACGCCGACGCGCTAGCGGCTAGAGCAAGGGCCGCGGTGATGGCCGTGGATATTTTGTGGAGGCGAAAGGTCGTCATCTTATACTCCAAATTTTTGTAATTAGTGTTGGTGTGCTGATGCTTGAGCGGCGTTAGGCAAACTGGATTAGGTGATACGGCGAATGCTTTCGGCAATTTCTTCAGGTTCAAATACGCGTTTCCAATCATCGCGCATCAATTGCGGTTTACCATTTTCAATGGCCTTGTTGCAGGCATCAGAGAAAACGCCGGGCTGCTCATCGAAAATAACGGCAGCGAGAATATTCATGTGGCCCAGCAAAAAGTCACGTGCGCACTGCTGATCAACGCCGCGGGCGACGACTTCGTCCATTGCTTCCCGCATGACCACCAGCAACGTGGCGCATACCGTTTCCGAAAGGCCAGGCTCAAGCAGTGCCATCTGTTCGACCGTGACACGATGTGAGCGAACAACCGGTGCGTAGATAGTTTTAGCGATCGCTTCGCCCAGTGGGTAGAGCTCTTCAGGTCCCTGCATTAGCGCATTGACAATGTGCTGCTTAGCCTTGGCTCCGCCAAAGTAGTCGCGCTTGGCATCTAGGTCTGTTTCATCATTGAAGATCGGTGGGTGGCAAGGGTGCGTCACGAAATAGACCAAATCGTCACGGTTAGGCAGGTGGCCAGCAAAAGGGGCGGCGGCATCTAGTGTAATGACCATGGTGCCGCTGGCCATCAGTGGCGATAGCTCTTCAGCAACGCGACCCACTAGGGTGTCTGGAACTGCTAGTATCACTACCTGAGCATCGGGCACAGCTTGGTTGGCATCGATGCAACTGATCCCCAGTCCTTCTGATAGGCGCTGGCGACCAGCGTCACTCAATTCCACATGGCTGACGGTGTAATCTGACTGTTTTAAGTTGCTCGACAGGCGGTAACCCATTTTTCCGCCTGCGCCGATAAGGGCAATGTTGGTCATAGCAAACTCCAATGAAGAGGTGATATGGCGTTAGCCAAGTGGTTGGACGAGTTTAAAAAGGAAGGTGCTGATTGCTCGTCAACTGGTATGATGACATAATATCTATAGCAGTATGTCAAACGCTGCTTTAGTCGTATTTGCGTCTATTTGGCAATATTTAATGCACGGCAGCGCTAGACTGCAGGCGCTCATTGGATAACCAAGCCACCGTTTGGCTTACTAGGGAGAGATAAACGTGCAACCAGCTCCTAAAATTACTCGGCGCAAGCTGTCAGATGAGGTGTTTGATCGACTGTATGAAATGATTGAAGCGGGGCAGTATACCGCTGGCGATACGCTGCCTTCCGAGCGAGAACTAATGGATAGTTATGGCGTGGGGAGGCCGGCAATTCGTGAGGCGATGCAGACGCTGGAGCGAATAGGGCTAGTTGAAATTAATCACGGCCAACGGCCAAAAGTGCTGCAGCCTACCGCCATGGGATTGATTTCACAGATCGATTTGACCGCCCGTCACATGCTCGCTAGCTCGTCACAGTCGCTTGAACAACTGAAAGAGGCGCGTACATTTTTTGAGCTTGGCATGGTGGAGAAAGCCGCACGTCAAGCATCTGCCGCCGACATTACACATTTACGTGAGCTGCTGGAGAAGCAACGCGGCCATTTAAATCAAAACGCGCAGGCCTTTATCGAGGCTGATATGGCCTTTCATACCGCTATTGCAGGCATTACCCAAAACCCGATTTTCATGGCTACCAGTCAGGCCATGTTGGGCTGGCTAGCGCGTTTCCACGCAAGTTTTTTACACTGGGAGGGTAATGAAGATATTACCCTGCGAGAGCATGCCAGAATTCTTGACTGTATCGAGCAGAGAGACGGGGATGCGGCCGTTGAGGAAATGCGTAAGCATCTGGAGCGCGCACGTCTGCTCTACTGCTTGAACAGCTAACTCGACAGCGAAAGAAAAAACAGAATAAGCGGTGGTGAAAGCAGCGAGAGGATAAAGCCACTGACCACGGCAATAGGCACGCAGGCGACGCCGCCGTGCTGCTGGATCACGGGCAGCGTGAAATCCATCGAGGTGGCGCCGCCGTAGCCGATAGCAAGTGCGGTGTGGCGATGAATCACCAGTGGAATCAAGATAAAGGCGAGAAGCTCGCGAGTGAGGTCGTTGAAAAACGCTACGCCGCCCATCAGCGGGCCTAGCTGGTCGCCGATAAGAATGGCGGAAAGCGAATACCAGCCAAAACCTGATGCCATGGCAAGGCCTTCATTCCAGCTCAGCGACAGCAGCGGGGCGGCAACTAAACCGGCTAGCAATGAGCTGAGTGCCAGCGTGACGGCAATCGCAAGCCCCATCTTGTTAAGCAGTATTTGTTTTAGCGGCATGCCGGAATTGCGCAGTTGGCAGCCAATCAATACCAGCAGTAAATAGAGCACCCATTCGGCGAGTAGATCGGTGGTGTTGAACAGCGTTTCGCCAACGTAGGGGCCTGCTAATAGACCAGCAATAACGCCGCCTGCCACCACCGCGACCAGCAATAGCGAGCCCTGCATAGCCGCCAGCTTGCTGGCGGGGGCATTTTTTACCACCGGTGAATTAGCGGTATGCAGACGCAGGCGCTGCGATAGCCACCAAAGCGCCGATAGGTTAAATAGCGTGGTAATGCTAAACAGCAGCAGCGCGTTGCCACCTAAGCGAGAAAGCTGGCTGGTGAGGTTTTCAAGGCCCGCCAGGCTAATGCCCATAAACAGCAGAATCAGATAAACCGAGCCGCTAACGGCCCGGTTTATCTGATTCTGTACGCGGGCAGAACGCACCGGCACCAGGTAGCCCAGCACCAGCGGGAGTAAAACAATCAGTAAACCCGAAAGCATTTAGGGTGCTGTGCCCCCGTTTGGATTGAAGTTAGTTAACGTTAGCTGTGTTTCGCGGCTACCCTCTTTTTGATATACGGCTGAGAGAATCAGCCCGGGCCAGTCGGGATGAAAACGCAGCTTTAGAAGGCGATCAGGCTTCTCAATATCAATCAGCGAAACTTCAAGTGCCTCAAACTCACCGTCAGGCAATCCCATGCTAGTAGGATCGGTAATGAGCTGCTTCTCAACATAGTACTGAAAATGCTCATCGCGCCCTTTGTGATCAACAAACTCAATCTCGCAGAGCGTGCTTTCGGTGCAGTTTTCGTGACCCGCCCGTCGTGAGAGATCAAACAGCGCTGTTTGACGGTCCAAAGTGGGTATCTCACTTTCGCTTAGCTGGTAGCTATCGCCCACGCCCAGCAGGGAATAACTGCTGCTGTAAAGCAGTGGGTGAGCGGTGTCGTCGCGAAGTGAAAAGCGACTGAGCTCTTGGCCGCGCACAACGGTAATCGAAAAGCGCATATCGCTTAACCAATGACTACCTTCGTTAGATAGCCGATGCGTAATGGTGGCGCCAGGCCAACCGCGAACTTCAAGCCGGTACTGGGCTTCAAAGGGCTGCGGATCCTTAAACGTAGGCTCGCTTTCCGCTAGTGTCACAGTGCTTGAAAAAAGCCCAATAAGGCTGAGTGCCGCGCCTGCCAATCGTTTGGCAGCGGGTCGTGCTAAGACATTGACCAAAGACCCTTCCTCCAAAAAAACGTACCGCCTTAAGAGCCTTTCGCCAGTACTTGGTTCATCGCGCACCAGTATATCGGGGCTGGGAGCTTGCGTCAGTAGCCCGCGTCAGGATTAACCGTTGCAAGGTGATCGCCCGCTTCAAAGGCATTTAAATAGGAGATCACTTGGTCGATGGCATCGTTGAGCGGCGTAGGGCCGGCCATATGGGGCGTGACGATAACCTTAGGATGCTGCCAGAGCGGATTGTTGGCGGGCAGCGGCTCTTCGTGGAAAACGTCCAGGAGCGCACCCCGAATATGGCCCGGCTGGTCAGCGTGCCCCAGCGCTTTGAGCAGCGCCTGTTCATCAATCAAGCTGCCGCGGCCGGGGTTAATAATGCTGGCCCCTTTGGGCAGCAGGGCCAGTCGTTCGGCGTTGAGAATGTTTTGCGTGGCGGCGGTGTCAGGCAAAATAGTGATCAGAGTTTGCACCTGACCCAGCAGTTCAGTTAGCCCGTCATCGTCGTGAAAACAGTGCACGCCGCTGATTTTTTTGGGCGAGCGACTCCAGCCTAATACCGGGAATCCGGCCTGCTGCAGCGCGCTGGCCACGAAGCTGCCAATCGCGCCGAGGCCTAATACTCCCACCGGCCACTGGGATTTTTCTACGACACCTTGAGGTTGCCACGTGGCGCTTTGCTGCTGCACTGCGTAGCGGTCCATGCTGCGATAGAAATGCAGCACGCCATACAGCGCATAGTCCGCGATCAGATCGCCCATGCCGGCATCACGAAGTTTTACAATCGGTACGTTGCTGGGAAGCCCGGGCGTTTTGAGCAGGTGATCCACTCCCGCGCCTAAATTAATGATGCCTTTGAGTCGGGTCTGCTCTTGCAGTAAATGAGCGGGCGCTTTCCAAATGGCCAGATAGTCAGCGTTTTTGCGTTCATTTTCTGGTGCCGCGCTGGTTAGCACAGTGGCGTGGGGTAAAGCTTCAGAAAGGGCTGCCTGCCACTGCGCTGCCTCATCAATGTGTACGACAATTTTCATCTCGTCTCCCGTTAACTAATACTGTGATGACTCAGGCTATCATGGTGAGCGATCAATACCGTTGCAAGCTTGCTGAGTCTGAAGAGTGCGCTTAGTCCGAAGAGTGTGCATAGAGCGAATAGTGCGGCCATATGCACTTTTTGTCATAAAGCCTTTGACCGCCAACCAAGGGTCGGTGCTAGTATCGGGTCAAGACGACATTGGCGGGGCTGCTGCGGCGGTCGTCAGGTCGATCATGTGGCTCAGTGTTGCATGCCTTTTAGGCTCAGCGCTGGTTCTTGGTGATCTTTAATGGCGAGTTGCCCGATGACTCAGGTTTCCCTGCCTTTCACGCGCGAAGAGTACGCTAGTCGCCTGTGGAAAGTGCGCGCCGAAATGGCAAGTCGTGGTATTGACGTATTAATCGTCAGTGACCCTTCCAATATGGCTTGGCTGACCGGCTACGACGGCTGGTCGTTTTATGTGCATCAGTGTGTACTGGTGGGCCTTGAGGGCGAGCCTGTATGGTTCGGGCGTCGCATGGATGCCAACGGCGCCCTGCGGACCTGCTGGATCGATCCTGACAATATTACCTATTACCCGGATTACTATGTACAAAATCCGGATATGCATCCTATGGAGTATTTGGCGCAGTCGATCATGCCTGATCGTGGATGGCACCTGGGCGTGGTAGGTATGGAGATGGATAACTACTACTTCTCCGCCAAAGCCTACTTAAGCCTGCTCAAGGAGCTGCCCCACGCGCGTTTTATGGATGCCAACGCACTGGTGAACTGGTGCCGAGCGATAAAGTCGCCCCAGGAAGTGGCTTACATGCGCATTGCCGCCAAGATTGTGGAAGGCATGCACTCACGTATTTTAGAAGTCATCGAGCCCGGCCTGCCTAAGAGCAAGCTGGTGTCAGAGATTTATCGCGTCGGCATTGAAGGCTTTGTGGATGAAAACGGCAAAGTATTTGGCGGTGATTATCCCGCCATTGTTCCCATGCTGCCCACCGGCAAAGACGCCGCGGCTCCTCATTTAACCTGGGATGACACGCCGTTTCGTAAAGGCGAAGGCACCTTCTTCGAGATTGCTGGGGTGTTTAAACGCTACCACGCGCCTATGTCACGGACGGTATTTCTGGGCACGCCGCCCACCGATTTTATCCGCGCTGAATCGGCTTTGCTGGAAGGCATTGAGAAAGGCCTTGCCGTCGCCAAGCCGGGTAACCGCACCGCGGATATCGCCATGGCGCTGGGGGCTGCGATGGACAAATATGGCTTTGACCGCGGCGGCGCCCGCTGTGGTTATCCCATCGGCATCTCGTATCCGCCTGATTGGGGCGAGCGCACCATGAGCCTGCGCCCTTCAGATGACACTATCCTGCAGCCCGGCATGACGTTTCACTTTATGCCAGGGCTTTGGGTAGAAGACTGGGGTCTAGAAATTACCGAGAGTATTTTAATTACCGACGATGGTTGTGAAACGCTGGCCAATTTTCCGCGCCAGCTATTTGTGAAGTAGTTATTAATGAGCGTCGCGTTTAAGTAAAGCGTAGCCCGCCACATAAAGGAATGTTTCATGACGATGCGACCCAGCCCTATTGCCGCCACCGTTGATTTTGATGCCGATGGCGTGCAGCACGGTTTTTTAAAGCTGCCGATCTCTACCGATGAGTCGGCCTGGGGTGCGGTGATGATCCCCATCACTGTGGTGAAAAATGGCGAAGGTCCGACGGCGCTGCTGACCGGCGGCAACCACGGCGATGAGTACGAAGGCATTACCTCGCTGCTGAAGCTCTCTTCATCGTTACAGGCGCAAGACGTAACGGGGCGCGTGATTATCGTTCCGTGTATGAACACGCCCGCGGTGATGGCGGGTAAGCGCACATCCCCGATGGATAAGGGTAATCTTAACCGCAGCTTTCCCGGCGACCCTAACGGCAGCGTGACGCCGCAAATTGCTGACTACTTCACGCGCGTGCTTGTACCGATGGCCGACGTCGTGCTTGACCTGCATTCCGGCGGCCGCACACTGGATATTCTGCCGTTTGGCGCCTCTCACGTGCTGGATAATAAGGCGCAGCAGCAGTCCGCTTTGGAAGGCGCAAAAGCCTTTGGCGCCCTCTACGCCATGGTGATGTTTGAGCTGGATGCGGAAAAACTTTTCGACACCGCCTGCGAGCGACAAGGCAAAGTGTTTGTGGCCACGGAGCTAGGCGGCGGCGGTACCTCTACGCCCCTAAGCATTGCGATTGCCGAGCGCGGCGTGCGTAATTTCTTAATCCACTATGGTTTGGTAGAGGGCGAGGTTGAGATGCCGGCAGAAGGGCAGATCTATCTGGATATGCCTGATGCTAGCTGCTACGTACAGAGCCAGCACTCCGGCGTGTTAGAGCTGTTGGCCGCATTAGGGGATGACGTTAAGAAAGGTCAAACGATTGCTTACGTATACGATATGACTCGCAGCGGCACTGAGCCGGTTGCTTACAAAGCGGAGCGTGACGGTATCTTGATGGCACGCCGTGCGCCTTCGTTAATCAATATGGGGGACACCCTGGCGGTGATTGCCGATGTTGTTGAACGCCTGGAGGCGTAACGCTCGGCATGATGAAACTTGACCGTTTTGATCTAAAAATTCTCGATATTCTCTCCCGCGACGGGCGAATCACAAAGTCGAAGCTGGCCGAGGCGATTAATCTCTCGATCAGCCCCTGCTGGGAACGCGTAAAGCGCCTTGAGAAGGCTGGCATTATTGAAGGCTACAGCGCACGTATCAATAGCGAGGTGCAGGGGCCTCGCAACCCGGTATGGGTGCAGATCGAATTGAAACAGCATAACGCTGAGAGCTTTGCCCGCTTTGAAGCGCTGGTAATGGAGACGCCCGACGTCACGGAATGCGTGGCGGTCGGGGGCGGTGTGGATTACTTAGTGAAGTTTGAAGCCCGAACCATCGATAGCTACCAGCGGCTGATGGATAAGTGGCTAGTCTCCGAAGCCGGTATCGAACGCTACTTTACGTACATTGTGACCAAAACCGTTAAGCACGCCCCTATTGGAATTGATACTGACGGTGTCATTTAATAAAACCGCTTAATGTGTATTGTGAGCCACCAAAAAAAACCACTGTTAAGCGCCCGCTGACAAAAAAAGTCACGTGATAAGCCCTGGTTTTCAAAAACACTTCGCGGCTACTCTCCTTTAATCTGTATGCATTCGATGGCAAGGCTTATAAGCGCTTGCTAAAAATGCCACACAGCTATTGCAGCGCTCGGTTAGCCAGGCTGCATGAGGAGAGGTTTCCATGACCACACTATCGACCACGCTTGCCAAGCGTCTGGAAGATCCGCGGCTGTTTCGGCAGTACGCCTATGTGAACGGTAAATGGACCCACGGCGAAGGCGGTCGGGAAGAAGCGGTGTATGACCCTGCTACCAATGACATTATTGGCCATATCCCATTGCTTGAAGCCGAGCAGATTACGGCCGCTGTTGATGCTGCGGACGCTGCTTTCGTGCAGTGGCGGGCGCTACGTGCCGATGAGCGCTGCGAGCGTTTGCTAGCTTGGTATGATCTGATTCAAGCCAATCGTGAAGACCTTGCCACCATCATGACGCTGGAGCAGGGCAAGCCTTTGCCCGATGCTCGCGGTGAGGTGGAGTACGGCGCAAGCTTTGTGCGCTGGTTCGCTGAAGAGGGCAAGCGCACCTACGGTGAAACCATTCCTAGCCATATTCCTAATGCATCGTTGGGCACTATTAAGGAGCCTGTCGGCATCGTGGCGATGATTACTCCCTGGAATTTTCCGCTGGCGATGATTACGCGTAAAGCCGCGGCGGCGCTGGCGGCCGGCTGCCCTGTGATCGTCAAACCTGCCAATGAAACGCCGTTCTCGGCCCTGGCGTTGGCGGAGCTTGCTGAGCGCGCGGGGATTCCGGCCGGCATTTTTAACGTCGTACTGGGTGATCCTGCGGAAGTCTCGAAAATCCTCTGCGCCGAGTCACGTATTCGGGCACTCTCATTCACCGGTTCCACTCGAGTAGGGCGGCTGTTGATCGAGCAGAGTGCTCACACCGTTAAGCGGCTTTCTTTGGAGCTGGGTGGCAACGCGCCGTTTATCGTGGGTCCGGATATGGACCCAAAGCAGGCTGCCTACGCGGCGATTGATGCCAAGTTCCAAACGGCAGGCCAGGACTGTTTAGCGGCCAATCGCATTCTGGTGCATGAGTCGATCCATGACGAGTTCGTCGAACAGTTCGCTCAGCGCATGGCGGCACTCACCGTGGGCAATGGCCTGCACGGCGAGATAGATCTTGGCCCGCTGATTCATCGCCAGGCGGTGGAAAAAGCCGCTGCGATTGTTGACGACGCTGTGTCTAAAGGCGCCACCATGATCGGCGGTGATCAAAGCAAAGCGCCCGGCGAAAACTTCTTTATGCCGGTACTGTTAACCGGCGTCACGGCGAAGATGAAGGTGTGGCGGGAAGAAAACTTTGCCCCCGTGGCAGGCATTACCGCCTACAGCACGGACGATGAAGTCATTGAGATGGCCAACGACACTGAGTACGGGCTTGCCGCCTATGTCTACACCCATGATATCCGCCGTATATGGAAGCTGATGCGGGCGCTGGAGTACGGCATGGTCAGCGTTAATTCAGTAAAAATGACCGGCCCGCCGGTGCCCTTTGGCGGCGTAAAACAGTCAGGCCTAGGGCGCGAAGGTGGCGCCACGGGTATCGATGAATATCTGGAAACGAAATATTACTGCCTGGGCGCGCTGGGTTCAGTGTCTGGCAGCTAGTCACCAAGTTGAAACTAATTTAAAACATCCTCCCCGTCATGCGGGGAGGCCTACCGTATAGAGAGAACGCTATGAGCTTGCATCAGGATTTAATCGAACGCGATCGTAAAGTTACCTTCCACGCCTCTACCCACCTGCGTGATTTCGCTCACGGTGATTTGCCGGGCCGTGTGATTACCGGCGGTAAAGGCATCAATATTGTCGATAAAGATGGCCGCGAGTTTATCGACGGCTTTGCGGGCCTCTACTGCGTGAACATTGGCTATGGGCGCACCGAAGTTGCCGAAGCGATCTATAAGCAGGCTTTAGAGCTCTCTTACTATCACACCTACGTGGGCCACTCTAACGAGCCGCAGATCGAGCTTTCCGAGCGCATTATTAAAATCGCGGGCATGAACATGTCCAAGGTTTACTACGGCATGTCCGGAAGCGATGCCAACGAAACCCAGCTTAAAATTGTCCGTTACTACAACAACGTATTGGGCCGCCCGCAGAAGAAAAAAGTCATCTCGCGGATGCGTGGCTACCATGGTTCGGGTATCGCATCGGGTTCGTTGACCGGCCTGAAGGCGTTTCATGATCACTTCGATCTGCCGATTGATACAATTCGACACACCGAAGCGCCGCATTACTACCTGCGCGCCGCCGAACAGCACGGCATGACGGAGCTAGAGTTTTCAGCCTACTGTGCTGACAAGCTAGAAGCGATGATTCTGGAAGAAGGCCCGAATACCGTCGCCGCCTTTATCGGCGAGCCGGTACTGGGCACTGGGGGCATTGTGCCGCCGCCGGAAGGCTATTGGGATGCGATTCAAACCGTGCTGAATAAGTACGACGTGCTGTTGATTGCCGATGAAGTGGTGTGTGGCTTTGGCCGCACGGGCTCTGACTTTGGCAGCCATCACTACAATATGAAGCCGGATCTCGTCACCATCGCTAAGGGCTTGACCAGCGCCTATCAACCGCTTTCCGGAGTGATTGTCGGTGAAAAAGTGTGGCAAGTGCTTGAGCAAGGCACCGGCGAATACGGCCCTATCGGCCACGGCTGGACCTACTCGGGCCATGCGCTAGGCTGTGCAGCGGCACTTGCCAACCTGGATATCATCGAGCGTGAGAATTTGGTGGGTAACGCCGCTGAAACCGGTGCTTATTTTCAGCAGCAGCTAAAAGCTAACTTTGAAGGCCACCCCTTGCTGGGTGACGTGCGTGGCGTTGGTCTAATGGCGGCGCTTGAGTTCTCGCCGGATGCTGGCCAGCGTCTGCATTTCGAGCCAGCGCTCAAAGTTGGCCCTCGCGTTGCCGCTGCAGCCATGGAAGAGAACCTGATAGCGCGGGCGATGCCGCAAGGGGATATTCTCGGCTTTGCACCGCCGCTCACCATTAACCGTGGCGAAGTAGACGAGATGATTGGTCGTGCCAAGCGCGCCATCGACCGCGTTACCGATGAGCTTACGCGCTCGGGTGATCTTAAAACCGGCAAGCAAGAAGCTGCGTTTACAGTTTAATGATTGATAGCGTTTTACATACGAACAGTGCCCGCTTTATAAAGCGGGCACTGTTGTCTCTTGCTTAAGCGTCTAGCGTTAGAAGCGTAGGCTGACGCCTACACGTACATCACGACCAGGGTCGGATAGACCCACAATACCTTCATAGCCGGCAATATGTTCGTAGCTAGCGTTGCTGGCATGATCTAAATACTGCTTATCAAACAAGTTGTTGGCGGTGAGTGTGATCGCAAGATCTTCATTGCTGGTGGGTAGCCAGCGGACGTAGGCGTCATGGATCCCATAACCTGGTTTGCTGATAGTGCCTACGGAGGTTTCTAGTGCATCGATACCTTCGACGAACTGGCCTCGCCAGCCTACTTGCCAGTCAGGGTTAATTTGATAATCCACGTTCGCCGTCCAGGTATCGCCAATGGTATTGCCTAGCCCGTTGTATTCGTAAACCGTGAGTGGCTGACCGTTTATCTCGATATCGTTATGATGGAAGCTAAGTCCTGCCGACAGTGCTTGCCATTGATAGTGAGCGCTTAGCAAAAAGCCTTCAGATTTTAGATCGCCAACGTTTTGATATACGGTTGGGCGGCCCAACGGGTCGGCAATCACGTCTTCAATGGTCGAATGGTAGAGCTCCGCGCTCAGCAGCCAGGGGCCCTGCTCAAACTGTGCACCAATTTCGCTATTGCGGGCCTGCTCGCCACGTAAATCGAGTGCATTGCTTGCGCCTTCTAGCTTAAAGGCATCGTGGGCTTTCGGACCACGGAAAGCTCTAGCGTGACCTGCCGTTAGCATAATGCTATCGGTGACGTCCCACTCGACGTCAATGTTAGGGCTTACATCGTCTTCTCGGTAGGAAAGGCCGCTGTTATCGGTCAGCCTGTAGCGATCATAGCGCGCGCCAGCGCTGAGTCGTAAGACGTCAGTGAGGTCAATGCTGTCTTGCACAAATACACCGGCAATACCGCCACTTTCGCGTTCTTGCGCGGGGTTTTCCTCGTTGCCAGCGTTCACTTCGTCGTCGCGGTAGTCAACGCCGTAAGTAATTTGATGTGCGCCTAGACGGGAAGTATTAGCGACCGTAACGCCAGTGGTTTCAGACTCACCAAAGTAACGTCCCCAGCGGTCGGCTACGTTTTGCTCCACCTCTGCGGTGGTGTGATAAAGCGTGGCTTCAAGGTCAAGCCACGATTGATTCTGAGGGCGTAGCCGGTAGTTCAAGGTGGTCGTTTGGCGCTCGGCATCTAATGTATACAGGCGGTTAAAATCGCTTACCGTCCACTGTGGGCGCTGGGCGCGTGTTCCTTCATCCTGGCGCACTTCATGGCTTAGCGAAAAACGCTGGGCATCAAAGTCACCCAGCAGCTTAAGTTGGCCAAGCTGCTGTTGGGCATCGGTACCTGCTTGGGCAACGCCGTTGCCGTCTTCGAAACGTTGCTGATCGCGTTTCACCAGAGTGCCCATGGCGCTCCACTGATCATTGATACGACCGAACAGCGTGGTGCTTACTCGGTAGCCTTCTGGGTTGGTGCCCGTGCCCGTTGAGATTAATCCACCAAAACGCTCTCCATCGCGAAGAAGGTCATCTGGATCCTTCGTAACAAAGCGTACGCTGCCGCCTAATGCACCGGGACCTTCTGTAGCGCGACCCGCGCCTGAGCTTACTTCTACACGTTTTAGCAGGGCAGGATCAACGCCTAGCCGTCCAGTGTGGTGAAACAGGCTACCGCTTTGCGAGGCACCATCAATCGTGACATTCAGTAAGGGGTCTTCGACGCCACGTACATAAAGTTTTTGGGCTATGCCTAGCGCCCCACCGACATTGACCTGCGGATCTTGATCAAAAATATCACCAAGATCATCGGCTTGGTAACGCTCAAGAGTTTCCTCCTCGACTACGCTATCGCTGTTATTGAGAGACTCGGCTATTACCTGAAGGGTGTCTAACGGCGCACTGGATTGGGCCAGGACGGTTGTGCTCATTAGCGTAGCAATGCTGATGCTCAGCGGTTGGCGTAAAAAACGGGCGGCGTGGTGCAAGGTATGTTGCATAGTAGATTGGAAGCTCCCATGAGATATTTTTCTATTTGATTATTATTCTCGTTTGAAAACTTGTTTCTGACTACTAGTTTTACAATTGTTACAAATGGCGATGATCCCCTATGCCAGTGGGTAGCGTAATAGTGTGCTGAAGCCCTCCGTGCATATGGTTGCCAGTGATGATCTCGCCTCGTACTGCGCTAATTTGCCGGCGGGCAAGCGCTAGACCTAATCCGGTACCTTCAGGGCGCACCTGCCGAGCATCCGCCGAGCGATAAAAGGGTACAAACAGGCGGTCAAGCAGCTCTTCTGGTACGCCAGGGCCGTTATCGCGCAGTATGAGCGTATACGTTTTTACTTGTTGGCTAAGTGATAGATAAAGCGTTCCTGCTGAGCCCGAGTAATGACATGCGTTGCGCAGTAGGTTTTCCAGCGCTTGACCGAGTGCTCGCTGGCTGGAATGGGCAATGCTGGCATTCTCCGGTAGAGCAAGTTCCCACTGATGGTGGGGGTACTCAAAACGAACGTCGTCAATGAGTGCATCAATTAGGTCAACGAGATCAAAGGCATCGCTGTCGAGAGTAGGTGATGTGTGGCTTAGCCAAGCCAGGGTAAGCGCGTCGTTGACCAAACGACTCATCTGCAGGCTTTCTTGTTCCAATCGCGCTAATTGATCAGGTGGGGAGCGGGATGCTTTCATCTGACTGATCGAGAGGCTCAAGCGTGTTAATGGGGCACGTATTTCATGGGAAAGGTCAGTAAGCAGCTGTTTCTGGCTAGCAATCGTATCCCTGGTTTTCAGCGCCATGCCATCAAAACTGGCCACTAGATCACCTAGCTCATCATCACGTCGTGCTGCGCTCGGCGTTAGGTGCGGCCTGCCATCGGCCAATGCTTGGGTGGCGTCTCGTAAGTAATGCAGAGGGGCGATAATATGGCGATAAAGCAGCCAGCCGATAGCCAGTAGCGTGAGCAGGGGGATCAGGCCGTTGACCAGCCAGATTATCTTGTTTAAATGACTGCCGGGTCGCATCCGCTGGGGAAGGGTGATTAAAAAGTGCCGGTGACCGCCAGCAAAGGTGATATCCATAATCGGATTGGCGGGAAAATACAGGTGTATAGGCCACTCGATCATCCGCCCCAAGCGATAGCCTTCTTGAAACTGTGTGGATAATGTACTGCCGGCAATCGGCGTAACATCGGAAGTAACTACCGCTGCCCACGTATTTTCTTGTTGCTGTAATTCTTCCAGCCAATCGGCCAATGCTTGGCTATCGCCCGCAGAGTAAAGTGCTTCCGCCTGGGTGCCCCATCCACTAAGAGTGCGCTGATGCTGGGCTGCTATGACGCTCATCTGGCGCTCAGCCCACTTCTCAAGCAGCGACGTGCTGAGCACGAGGGCTATGCCTCCTAATACGACTAAACCACAAAGTCGCCACATTAATCGCTGGCGCTTCATTGCAAGCAGTATCCCTTGCCGTGCTGGGTGCGTAAGCGCAAGGCGTCAAAACCAACGACGCTTAGCTTGCGACGAATGCGACTGACGTGCATATCTAAGCTACGGTCATACAGACTGTATTCACGCTGAAAGAGCGTATGGTAAAGATATGATTTGCTTAATATTTGGCCGCGATGGCTAACCAGTATCCATAGCAGGCGAAATTGTAAGGGCGTTAGTTCAACGGGTTGGTCAGACACTGTGATTTCCGCGGTAACACTATTCAGTGAAAGGGAATCAAGTATTAGCTGCGTGGTGTGAATAGGAGCAAAGAGCAGATAGGCTGTGCGCCGAAGTAAGGCTTCGATACGTAGCAATAATTCTAGCGAATTAAAGGGTTTGGCTAAGTAGTCGTCTGCGCCGTTTTGTAATCCACTAATGCGCTCTTCCTCGGCACCGCGCGCGCTTAATATAATACCGGTAATGCTGCTTGTTGGCGCAGTTCAGCGAGGACTGAAAGGCCATCCATACCCGGTAAGTGCACATCCAGTAACAGTAAATGCACCGCGTGGCCGCTGCGAATGAAAGCAAGGCCGCTTTCACCGTCTAAGTGATGCGTTGTACGGTAACCTTGCTGTCTTAAAAGGCTGCTTAGTTGTTCGCCCAAGATGGGGTCGTCATCAATGAGCAAGATGTGCGGTATAGGTGAGTTCATATCAAGCGATATTGATCAGTGTTTAAACGTTAATAATAATCGTTTTGTTTTGCATTGGAAAGTGTCCCACTCGTTTCTAATGGATAATTGACGCGTTAATTTGAGGTTTCTGCGCATCACACTACGCTTATGTACAGTGATCAATGCCCCGTCAATGGAGTATAGAACCATGCAACCAGTTTTGGCTTTTGATGTGTACGGAACGCTGATCGATACTCAAGGGGTCGTCGCTGAGCTAGAAGAGCGCCTGATGGATGCGACGAAGGCAGTGGAATTTGCTCGCCGCTGGCGCGATAAACAGCTTGAATACAGCTTTCGACATGGCTTGATGGGTGCCTACGTGCCGTTCTCCGAATGTACGCGCGAAGCGCTAGTGTTCGTTGATCGTGCGCTGCATACCGGCCTTTCTGACAATGACCACGATCATCTCATGGCCGTCTATGGAGAGTTGCCCGCTTTCGACGATGTAGTGCCAGCGCTGGATCAACTTCGCGATGCGGGCATCCGCTGCGTGGCGTTTTCGAACGGCACCGCAGACGCCGTGTCCAAACTGCTGACCCGCGCGGGCGTTGAGAGCCATATGGATGATGTCATTAGTGCCGATGAGGTGAAGCGCTTTAAGCCCGACCCCGCCGTGTATTCGCATTTGCGTAGCCGCTTAGAAACGAGGCCCGAGCAAACGTGGCTGGTTTCCAGCAATCCGTTTGACGTGATTGGGGCCACCCATGCGGGGTTACGCAGTGCCTGGGTCCGCCGCAGCTCTGATGCGCCTTTCGATCCATGGGGCATAGAGCCCGATATGACGGTCACTGATTTAGAAGCACTGGCTGATCGTTTAATTAAATAGTTAAGGAGACGTTATGCGTTTTTCGATCATGTTTGGTATGGCAGCAGTGTGTGGTCTGTTAAGTCAGCCGGTATTTGCTACAAGTGAAAATGGTATAGAGCACGTGATGAGTGAGTCTAGTTTCGACACGGTGATTGAGCAGCTTAATGCCGCCCTGGATGAAAAAGGCTTGAGCCTAATGGCAACGGTGGATCATGCCAAAAACGCGGCTAATAATGATTTAGAATTGGCACCTACCTCTACGTTTATATTTGGCAATCCAAACGCGGGCACTCCCATGATGCAGTGCCAAGGCAGCGTCGCGCTGGATCTGCCGCAAAAAATGGTCGTTCGTGAAACGGAAGAAGGTATACGTTTAGAGTGGAACGATCCGCACTATTTGGCTGAGCGGCATGGCTTAGAGGAGTGCGATCTACCGCTAGATAATGTGGCCGATGTGCTGCGGGAGATAGCGGAAAGCGCAGCACAGTAATCTCGCCGTATGCTGCCATGTGGCTGTCAACTAGGCACACGGCAGCGCATAATGATGCGCGCTTAACTATTAAGGATACGAACATGTCAGAGAAAATTTACTGCGTTGCTGGCTTCAGGCCTAAGCCGGGCAAAGAAGAAGCGGTATTTAAAGCGCTTCAGTCACTAGAGCCGAACGCGCACCGTGAAGACGCCTGCATTCACTACACGGTGACCCGTCAGATCGATAATCCCTTCGCTCAAGGCACTGGCTACCCGATTGTTTTTCATGAAATCTGGGCCAGCCGTGAAGAGTTTGAAGCCCACTGCCAGCGTAAAGAAGTTCAAGATTTCTTTGCTAAGCACGTTGAATCGCCGGATGGCGATATTGAAGATGCTAACGTGTGTGTCTACACCGATGAACCCTTGAATTTTGACGCACCGAAAGTGTAATTCTAGCGTTTAGATTAGGCCTAACAGCAACGCTGAAAAGGAGCCAAGATGACTGAGAAAAAGATGAACGTCGAGAGCTTTAACCTGGATCACACCAAGGTGAAAGCCCCGTATGTGCGACTAGCGGATATCAAAGAAGGCCAGAACGGCGACCGCATCCACAAATACGATTTACGGATCTGCCAGCCTAATAAAGAGCATATGGAGATGCCCGCGCTGCACTCTCTTGAGCACTTAATGGCAGAGTTATCACGCAATCACACTGATAAAGTGGTCGATATCAGCCCCATGGGCTGCCAAACCGGCTTTTACATCGCGATGATTAATCATGACGATTACGACGGCGTGCTGGCCATCATCGAACAAACATTGAACGATGTGCTCGTCGCTACCGACGTCCCCGCCTGCAACGAAATGCAGTGTGGCTGGGCCGCCAGCCATAGCTTAGAAGGTGCCCAGGAGCTTGCGCGCAACCTGCTGGCCAAGCGCAGCGAATGGACCGAAGTGTTTGCTTGATCAGCGGCTGATCATGCAAACCGAGCGCCTTCCTTGCGGAGGCGTTTTTCTTGCTTACGCACGGCGGAGTACCTGCTGTTTAAATAATCGTTGACTTCCTAATATGTTGGTCTTATAAACGCCAGACAACCCCTCACTTTAGGCCCCCATGTTCCTCCTGATCTCGATTGCCACGCTTTCGATTGCCCTCTCTTTTCTGTGTTCTATCCTCGAAGCAGCGCTGCTCTCTATTACGCCAAGCTATATTGCAAAGCTAAAAGAAGAGAAGCCAAAGTTACACGCCTCACTGACGAAGCTTAAAACCAATATTGATCGGCCTCTGGCGGCTATTTTGACGCTCAATACGATTGCCCATACCGTGGGTGCAACGGCGGTGGGTGCTCAGGCGGCAATTGTGTTTGGTGAATCGTCTATCGCTATTGTCTCGGCGGTGATGACGATGCTGATTTTGATTCTCTCGGAAATTATTCCCAAGACTATCGGTGCAACGTACTGGCGCGGTTTATCCCCGTTTCTGCCACGCTTACTGAAGCCGATGATTTTGGGGCTGCTACCTTTTATTTGGATGTCAGAGCAGATCACGCGACGGTTAGGTAAGTCTGAGCACGACGTTGATTTGCGCGATGAAATTAAAGTGCTGGCCCGGGTGGGTCTTGAAGAAAAGGTACTGGATGCGGACGAGTCGCGCACCATTATTAATGTGCTTAACTTGCACGATATTGTTGTAAACAAGGCCATGACCCCGCGCACGGTGTGCCAAACGGTGCCGCCGAACATGACGGTTGAAGTGTTTGACGAGCAGTATGGTAAAGCGCCATTTACACGTTTCCCGGTGATGGATAACGGCGAGCAGGCGTTTGGCTATGTGCATAAATCAGACATGTATCATGCCGATGACGCTAAAACCATGCGTGAACTGATGCACCCGATTGGCAGCGTGGATGTATCGCAGAACGTAGAGCAAGTATTTACATCAATGTTGAAAGATCACCTGCACATGCGCGTGGTCTACGATGAGCACGGTACTTTTGTAGGCTTGATAACCTTAGAGGATATTATTGAAACGATCCTAGGCCGGGACATTGTGGATGAGACCGACCACGTCGATAACCTGCGCCAGTACGCCAAGCAGCGCTGGCTAAAACGCATTAAAACTGAAGATAAAAGTAAAAAATAGCTAAATAAACAGATATTTAAGTGTGTGGTGTTTTTAATGACGGTGCTTTAGAGCACCGTTTTTCTATGCTGGATACGGTGATTTAAAGCCTAGGTATGTGCGCTAGTCGACAACATCAGGAACCTTGTAAAGATATTGACTGTCTTAGCGCTAAATGTTCTATATTAGGTGTGTTGAAAGATCTATAAAGAATTAAGGTGCTAAATACCCCCTAAGCTAAGATCTACTAAGGAGTAGCGCATGTCATTACGTATCAATGCCGTTGTCCCCGATTTTAAAGCGGACACTAGCCAAGGCCCGATCAGCTTTCATGAGTGGATTGGCGACAGCTGGGCGATTTTGTTTTCGCACCCTAAAGATTTTACGCCGGTGTGCACCACCGAATTTGGCGCCGTCGCGCAGCTAAGCGCTGAGTGGGAAAAGCGTGGCACGAAAGTAATCGGTGTCTCGGTGGATGGCGTTGAAGACCATAAACGCTGGGCAACAGATATTGAGACCTACAGCGGCAGTAAAGTCGGCTTTCCGATCATCGCCGACGATAGCCTGAACGTTTCCAAACTGTTCGATATGCTGCCAGCAGAAGCCTATTTGCCAGATGGCCGTACGCCGGCAGATAGCGCTACCGTGCGCTCGGTCTTTATCATCGGCCCGGATAAGCAGTTAAAACTGTCAATGACTTATCCAATGTCCGTAGGGCGTAATTTTGCAGAAATTCTTCGCGCGCTAGATGCACTGCAAACGACGGCCAAACATGGCATTGCAACGCCTGCCGACTGGACCGTGGGCCAAGATGTCATTATTCCGCCGAGCGTTTCGGATGAAGATGCCAAGCAGAAATTTGGCGAATTTAACGCCGTGCTGCCGTATCTGCGTAAGACTACCCTGCGTTAATCCCGCCTCTTATTCTCCGCAAGCGTATTGAAACAGCGTCAGTCGGCCCTTAGAGCGTTGACTGACGTTGCCAGCTTCCTGCTAGCGACTCTTTTACGGTATAGGCCTAACTCTTTAATGGATTAACGTGCTGTCGGAAGCGGCTACCGGGCATTGCCTATATTCAGCGTTATAAAGAAGTGTCCATATCGCCTTTGGCTGGCTGGGAATATGTTAAATTGGCGCTCCGCTAGTTAATCGTTTCGTTCTTCAGCACTTTTTTTGCTTGCATTAGGCTAACTATCTACATGGAAAATACGCTGTTATTAGGATTTTTAGGTAGCTTAGTCGCTGGCCTGTTAACCGCCGTCGGGGCACTGCCGGTGCTGCTTGGTAAAACGCCTAGCCGAGGCTTTCGTGACCTGGCGCTAGGGTTTGCAGCGGGTGTGATGCTGGCAGCGTCATTCTTCTCGCTGATTATTCCAGCGCTAGATGCTGCGGAAATTTATTATTCCGGCGGCCCGGTGCCAGCGGGAATTGTCTGTATCGCTATCTTGCTCGGTATGGGCGCCATCGCGCTGCTTAACGAGCATTTACCTCACGAGCATTTTGCCCAAGGTCGCGAAGGGCCAGAAGCTGCATCGCTGCGTCGGGTATGGCTGTTTGTATTCGCTATTACTATCCATAACTTGCCAGAAGGTATGGCGGTGGGGGTTGGTTTTGGTGCCAATGGGCTGGAAGGTGGCATGCCGCTGGCCATCGGCATTGGGCTTCAAAACATGCCGGAAGGCCTCGCCGTTGCGGTGGCCTTAATGGGCGAGGGTTACTCAAAGTGGCGCTCTTGGTCAATTGCCGCGCTGACCGGTCTGATCGAGCCCATTGGCGGGCTTTTCGGCGCGAGCATCATCAGCGTTTCTCAAATTCTGTTGCCCTGGGGCCTGGCGTTTGCCGCTGGCGCCATGCTGTACGTCATCAGCCATGAAATCATTCCTGAAACGCACCGCTGCGGCCATCAGAAAAAAGCGACCTTTGGCTTGGCGATGGGCCTCGTCATTATGCTGTTTTTGGATGTATGGCTGGGCTAGTTAAGCGCTAGCGTAATGCATCTGCGCCGCCATGCGGCCCCGCGTGGTGGCAAAGCTGGTGATCGCTGAGTACATCAATAATATGGCAATGGCCAATATTGCCTCCTTCGCACTGATGGATCATGCGTGTGAGCTCATCACGTACGGCGGTCAGCCGTGCGAGCCGCGCTTCAACCTCGGCTAGGTGACGCTTTGCCAGTGTATCCACCTCTTCGCAGGGCATGGTGGGGTGATCTGCCATGTGCAGCAGCTCGCGTACCGCCTCAACTGAAAAACCAAAGTCGCGGGCATGACGAATAAACGTCAGCCGGCGGATAGCAGCGGCTGTATAGCGGCGCTGGTTGCCTGCATTGCGCGGCGCTGAAGGCAGTAGCCCGATACCTTCGTAATAGCGCACCGTTTCGGGCTTGCAGCCTGACTGGCGTGCCAGCTCACCAATACCAATATATTGCTCTGTGTTCGCTGGCGGTGAGTTTTGCTCTCGCATTGCTTGACCCTCTAGTCGCTATAGGTATTACGCTTCTAAGATAGACGAATCTGGAGCACCATGCGATGAGTGACACCCCATTAGCTAAAAATCAAACGATCACCATGCGCGTGCAAGGCATGGACTGCGGTGGCTGTGAGCGTAAGGTGGAGTCAGCGTTAAAGCGCTTAGGTTCCGTTGAGTCGGTCTCGGCTAGCGCCGTGGCGGGATCGGTTCAGTTGACCGCTCAAGACGGCGACGTTCTTTCACACCACGAGATTGAGTCAACGATTACGGCCTTGGGCTACCGCATCATTGACGAAACGAGTGCGGCTCATGACGCTGGTGAATCTACTCCCTGGTGGCAGTCGCCCAAAGGGCGTTTAGTGATCGTTAGTGGTGCCTTGCTGGCGCTGGCGTGGGTGCTGAAGTTTATGTGGCCTGATTTAGGCACATGGCCCTTTATAGCGGCCACCGTTGTCGGCCTTGTGCCAATTGTGCAGCGTTCGTGGCAAGCGCTCAGATTAGGCAATCCTTTCACCATTGAAATGCTAATGAGCATTGCCGCGCTGGGGGCATTAGCGATCAACGCCGCCGCCGAAGCCGCCGTCGTGGTGTTTCTGTTTGCGGTGGGCGAGATGCTGGAAGGCGTTGCCGCGGCCCAAGCGCGGCGCAGTATTTCAGCGCTCTCAAAGCTAACCCCTTCTACCGCGCGCCTATTAGAGCAAGGTGAAGCGCGTGAGGTTTCCGCTGCCTCGCTTATGCCCGGCCAGCGGGTGCAAGTCCGCCCCGGCGACCGTCTACCCTGCGATGGAAACATTGTCGCTGGCCGTTCGCATATCGATGAGTCGCCGGTAAACGGGGAGTCGATGCCGCGGGAGCGGGAGGAGGGCGAGTCAGTTTTTGCCGGCACTGTGAACCTTGATGGCGTGCTAGAAGTTGAGGTAACCCGCAGCGCTGAAAATAACACCATTGCCCGCGTGATTAAGCTGGTGGAAGAAGCTCAGGCGGCTAAAGCGCCGGTTGCGCGCTTTATTGATCGCTTTGCCTTTTTCTATATGCCTGCCGTCGTCGCCGTGGCGCTGTTGGTTGCGATTGTGCCGCCGCTTGTCTCGTCTATGCTGTGGTCTGAGTCTATTTATCGTGCGCTAGCCCTGCTGTTGATCGCCTGCCCGTGCGCGTTGGTGATTTCAACCCCTGCGGCGATTGCCGCGGGGTTGTCGGTGGGCGCAAGAAACGGCCTATTAATGAAAGGCGGTGCGGTGCTGGAACAGCTAGGCAAGCTCAAGCGAGTAGCGCTGGATAAAACCGGCACGCTTACCGCGGGAACGCCTAGCGTCACGGATGTGGAAGGGCTTGACGCTGAAAGTAATGGTGCCGATGTTTTACGCCTA
This sequence comes from Vreelandella profundi, assembly GCF_019722725.1. NCBI lineage: Bacteria > Pseudomonadati > Pseudomonadota > Gammaproteobacteria > Oceanospirillales > Halomonadaceae > Vreelandella > Vreelandella profundi. The sequence continues at coordinate 2,674,844 of NZ_CP077941.1, read as the reverse complement.
GCCGCCGCGCTTGAGCAAGGGTCGAGCCATCCGCTCGCCGTCGCGATTGGTGACTATGCCCGGCAACAGGGCGTGTTGATACCCGCGGTTCAGGCGGGACACGCCCTATCAGGGCAGGGCGTAGCCGGACAGGTAGAAGGGCGAGAATTAATGCTGGTGAGCCCCCGCTATCTGCAGCGCTTTGCTACCCGCCCCAGCGGTTGGGATGCGCGTATCGAGGCGCTGGAAACCCAGGGCAAAAGTCTTGCCGTGCTGGTGCAGAATGAGCGGCCCTTAGGTTTAATCGCCTTACGCGACGAGCCACGCGAAGATGCGCGTAAGGGCCTCCAAGCACTAGAGCGCCTGGGCGTGGATGTCGTTATGCTCAGTGGTGACAATGTCCGCACGGTGGCTGCCATCGGTGAACAGCTGGGAATTGAGGCTGAAGGCGAGCTGATGCCCGAAGATAAGGCTCAGCGAGTGCGCCAGTGGCAGGCCCAAGGGCTGGGGCCGGTCGGTAAAGTAGGCGATGGTATTAACGATGCGCCGGCGCTCGCGGCGGCTGAGGTGGGCATTGCCATGGGCAGTGGCACCGACGTAGCGCTTGAAACCGCCGATGCCGCGCTGCTTAAAAACCGTGTCACTGGGATTGCTGAAATGATCTCACTCTCACGGGCGACCATGCGCAACGTCAAAACCAATGTGGCGCTGGCACTTGGTTTTAAAGCATTTTTTCTAGTTTCTACCGCGCTGGGTATTACCGGCATGTGGGTTGCCGTTATGGCTGACACCGGGGCAACCGTTCTGGTTACCCTCAATGCGCTGTACTTATTGCGCTATCGCTTTAACGACATCAGCTAGCGCTGAACATACTCCACCAGCGCTTGGGCGAACGAATCGGTGGTGCCGGTTCCGCCCAGGTCGGGAGTGACCATATCGCGACGCGTCTCCAGCACGGTACGAATGCCCAGGCGGATCGCGTCGCCTTTTTCATTCATACCTAGATGATCAAGCATCTGAGCGGCAGCCAGCAGTAGAGCACAGGGATTGGCGATATTTTTACCTTGAATGTCCGGCGCTGAGCCGTGTACAGCCTCAAAAATCGCCGCTTTCTCGCCAATGTTGGCCCCGGGTGCCAGGCCTAAACCGCCCACTAGTCCGGCGCACAGGTCTGAAAGAATATCGCCAAACAGATTCGTGGTGACAATGACATCAAACTGATGCGGATTCATCACCAGCTGCATGCAGGCGTTATCGACAATCATCTCCTGGAATTCGATCTCGGGGTACTCGTTAGCAACCGCGCGCGCTACGTCCAGAAACAGCCCTGAGCTGGTTTTGATGATATTGGCTTTATGAACCGCGGTGACTTTTTTGCGGCCGTTTTTCCTGGCCAGCTCAAAGGCATAGCGTGCGATGCGCTCAGAGCCTTTGCGGGTCACTTTAATCACTGCGATGCCGGTATTGCCATCGTCGATCATTTCTTGATCATCGGCGAGATAGGCACCTTCGGTGTTTTCACGCACGGTAATCATATCGATACCGTCGTAGCGAGAGCGAGTGCCTGGAAAGCTTATAGCCGGGCGCACGTTAGCATACAGATCAAAGTGGCGGCGCAGTTGAACGTTGATCGACGAAAAGCCCTTACCAATCGGCGTGGTCAGCGGGCCTTTTAACGCGATGCCGTGTGTTTCGATAGCATCTAGTGATGCCTGGGGAATCAAACTGCCATGCTTTTCGAGCGCGCCTAGGCCAGCGTCAATATGTTGGTAGGTTAAGCCGCAATCTAAGGCGTCGAGTACTCGCAGCGTGGCGTCCATAATTTCGGGGCCGATGCCGTCGCCCTTGATGACTGCAATAGATTGGCTCATGTTACGTTCCTCTTTATATTGGCAGATTTATCAGCAGCACCCATTAAATAACCGTCGGTGCTGCGTCAACGAGAATAGTGGTCAATGGGTCGTTGAAGCTCTATACGTTATTGTTAGCGCGCATGGTACGCCCAATTATGCCTTTAGACACCCTGGCGTCAGGCAATGCCGGGTGCAGTGAGGGGGAATTACTGATAAGATTTCGCCGCCTATCGACAGATAACAGTGGTAGGCGTTTTCTTAACAGCTAGGCATAACGGTAATGACCCGCTCAAACATGACTCGCCTAACGATAGTATTGGCGCTACTCACTGTAGGGCTGATGACTCCGCCCTAGGTTCCCCTCCCCATGCGATACGCCCCGGCTCATCTTGCTGTTAGGCGTTGCGGCACGCTATTGCCTTTTTTCCGCCTAATGGGCGGGTTTTATCATTCGATTCCGTAGTTAATAACGCTAGTAATACCCCCGTGCGACGTTTGTTGTGCGCGTGTTGCGGCGTCAATTCGGCCAGCGGATCGGCTTATCTAGTATCTCAACGGTGGACGCCCATGGCTCTTTTTCGTAAGCAAGAGTGGTTTTCCAATATCAAGGGCGACACGCTCTCAGGCATAGTGGTTGCTCTTGCCCTTATTCCTGAGGCAATTGCTTTTTCCATTATTGCCGGCGTTGACCCTAAAGTTGGCCTTTACGCTTCTTTCTGTATCGCGGTGGTGATTGCGTTTGCCGGCGGCCGGCCGGGGATGATCTCAGCGGCTACCGGCGCCATGGCGCTGTTAATGGTAACGCTGGTGAAAGAGCATGGGCTTGAATATCTGCTGGCGGCAACGCTGCTCACCGGCGTGCTGCAAATTGTGGCAGGCTATCTAAAGCTTGCGGACCTAATGCGCTTTGTGTCGCGCTCGGTGGTGACCGGGTTCGTCAATGCGCTGGCTATTCTCATTTTTATGGCGCAGCTGCCTGAACTGACGGACGTGACCTGGCATGTCTATGTCATGACTGCGGCAGGCTTGGGCATTATCTACCTGTTTCCTTACTTGCCGATGATCGGTAAAGCCATCCCGTCTCCGCTAGTGTGCATCGTCGTGCTTACCATTGTGTATATGCTAAGTGGCATGGACATCCGCAGCGTCGGTGATATGGGCGAACTGCCGGATACCTTGCCCATATTCCTGTGGCCAGACGTGCCGCTTACGCTAGACACGCTGTGGATTATTTTACCCTACGCGCTAATGCTGAGCGTGGTGGGCCTATTGGAGTCGATGATGACCGCCACGATTGTCGATGACTTGACCGATACGCCGAGTAACAAAAATCGCGAATGTAAGGGCCAAGGGCTCGCCAATATTGGTGCCGGCCTTATGGGCGGCATGGCGGGCTGCGCGATGATTGGTCAGTCAGTCATCAACATCAAGTCCGGCGGTCGTACACGGCTGTCTACGCTGATTGCTGGCGTTGTGCTGCTGCTAATGGTGGTGTTCCTGGCGGACTGGGTGTCTCAGATTCCTATGGCGGCGCTAGTCGCGGTGATGATCATGGTATCGATCGGGACCTTTAGCTGGGAATCGATTCGCGATCTTAGAAAGAATCCGATAAGCACCAATATCGTTATGCTGGCGACCGTTGCCGTGACGGTCAGTACGCATAACTTAGCCATCGGCGTGTTTGTGGGTGTACTGCTCGCTGCGCTGTTCTTTGCAAATAAAGTCGGCAATATTCTGTATATCGGTTCCAAACAAACGGATGCAGGCAGGTCGCGCGAATATCAGGTCGTGGGCCAGGTGTTCTTCGCCTCTTCAGAGCGCTTTACGAAAGCGTTTGATCTTAAGGAAAGCATTGAAAGTGTCACAATTGATCTTTCTAGAGCGCACTTTTGGGACGTGACCGCTGTACAGGCGCTTGATCGAATTGTCATTAAGTTTCGCCGAGAGGGCACAGACGTCGCGCTTGTTGGGCTGTCTGAAGCGAGTGCAACCGTCGTTGACCGCTATGCTATTCACAACGATCCGGTTGCCGTTGAGAAGCTGATGGGCGGCCACTAAGCCAACAAGGAGAGCATAATGACTGATCAAGTAATGGCCGCCATTGACGGCTCGCCGTTTGCCGAAGGCGTTTGTGACTATGCCGTGTGGGCAAGCCAAGCGCTGGCATCGCCTTTAAGCCTGCTGCACGTGGTCGACAATCACTCACCGGTGACAGACAGCAAGGATTTCTCAGGTAATTTACATCTTGGCGACCGTGAGCGATTGCTGGAAGAGCTTTCGGCGGCTGATGAGCAGCGCGCTAAAGCGAATCGCGAGCGGGGTCAACAAATGTTAGCGAGCGCCAACGCGCGTGCGGTTGACGGCGGTGTGGCGGCGCCCGTTACTCGGCAGTTCAACGGCACGCTGGTCGAAACCCTCGTCGGCCTGGAACAAGAGATGCGCTTACTAGTAATAGGTAAGCGCGGCGAGGCGAGCCATCCTGCGAGCGGGCACTTAGGCGCTAATCTTGAGCAGGTGGTGCGTGAAATGCATCGGCCGATTCTGATGGTGCCGAAAACCTATCAGCGGCCAGAAAAGATACTGATGGCATTTGATGGCAGCAAAACGGCCTGTAAAGGCGTCGAGATGCTGGCGAAAAGCCCGTTATTTAACGGCATTGTCTGCCACATTTTGATTGTTGGCGCCGACACAGCAGAAAATCGCGCTCAGTTAGCCTGGGCGCTGGCGACGCTGCGTGAAGCGGGTCATGACGCGCAAGGGGCGATCCGCGCAGGCGAAGTGGATAAAACCCTGCAGGTCTATGAAAAAGAGCACGATATTGACCTGCTCGTCATGGGCGCCTACGGCCATTCGCGTATTCGACATTTGTTAATAGGCAGTACCACAACGGCCATGCTACGCGGCAGCCGTATTCCCATTTTAATACTGCGCTAAAACGTTCTTTTTAAGCCGGCCTGCGTATACGAGGGTCGGTTTTTTTATGCCCGCTATTTTGGATCTGGCAACAGTCTGCTAGGTACCCAGCGCAGATAGGCCACCATGCCAAACAGCTCTACCAACGATTGAAATACGATTACCACGACTGCGGCCTGCCAAGCGTTGGGCAGCGACAGCGCGATCGGTAGCATGACAAAAGAGTTGCGCGTACCGAAGCTAAAGACCAGCGTTCTGGCGCTCGTGAGCGGTAGTGTAAACAGTCTGCCCAGTCCTTTTCCCAGCAGTGCCGCAAAGACTAAAAAACCTATAAAAATAAACACAACCTGTAATAGCACTGAGCTTAGCCCAATCACGGTATTAACCTGGGATGCCGCGATAATAAACACCACCAGCGCCAGAAGCGGCACCGGCAGCAACCCCAGATGCTGAACGGCACGTTTGGCGATGGGCTGACGCTGGGCGATATGCTCGGTTAACCAGGCGAGCGCTAACGGTAGGAGGATAAGACCGAAAAAGGCACTGAGCAGCGGTTTAGAAAGTGCTAGCTGGAACCACTCACGGCCTAAAAAGAGCCACAGATACGCAGGCAGCGCGATCATTTGTATCAGCAGCAACAGCGGCGTAGCGGCAACCGCTCGGACGGTATCGCCCCTGCCTAAATGCGTGAAGGTAATAAACCAATCGGTGCAGGGCACCAGTAGCACTAGCAGCACGCCGGCCATCACGGCGGGAGAAAGCGGAACCCACATCACGACAAGGGCTAAAAAAGCCGGAATAGCAATAAAATTACCGATCATCAGCGCTGCCATAAAGCGCTTATCTTTCACACTGCTGGCAATGTGTAGCAGCGGGATTTGCGTGAAAGTGGCGTAAAGTAGTGCACCTAGCAAGGGCCACAGCAATGGCTCAAGGGGCCCGGCAATGTTCGGCGCGGCGATGCCAAGTGCTAGTCCTAACCCAATAAATAACAGGTATAGCCAGGACTGATGCTTTTCCATCTGATCGCGCATTATGAGCGGCGCCCTTGTGATGCCATTCGCTCGCCTAGTAGCGCAGCCCCTAGCCAAAGAGGAACGCTTACCGCTACATAGAGTAGTGCCAACGTGACGTGGTGTGTTTGGATAAGATGAAGCGTTTCCAAGCTGAACAGCGAAAAAGTCGTGAAGCCGCCGCAAAAACCCGCGATAAGAAACGGTTGCCAGCGTGCAATACGCCCATGCGAACGCCGAGTGGCGGTCGCCGCCAGCCAGCCGATTAACCAAGAGCCCGCCACATTAACCACCAGCGTACCAAGCGGAAAGTAGCTGCCCAGAGTGGCTAACGCGCTGAGCGAGACACCGTAGCGTAGCGCACAGCCAATGCCACAGCCTAACCCAACCGCCAGATAGCGCATTTGCATGGCATTCATGCGCTGCCCCCGGTTAGCTGCCAGCCGAAGTACACCCCGACTAACCCCAGTAGCACAGTGGCCATAATATTAACGGCGGCTTGCACTGCCTCGCCGCGTTGCCAAAGCTCAAGCGTTTGCAGACTAAAAGAGGATACCGTGGTGTAGCCGCCCAGCCCGCCTACCACTAAGACCAGCCAGAGCGAGTTGTCGGCGGCAGCGTTCGGCAAGCCAAGCGTGCCGAGCAGCCAGCCGGCGGCGATGGAGCCACTTAAATTGACGGCCAGCGTGCCCCATGGAAAAGCGCTGCCTAAATGCTTAGCGAGCAAGCTGGAAATAGCAAAACGGCTCATGCCGCCAACAGCACCTCCCAGTGCCACTAGCAGCATGTTTACAATGGCCTGCCCCATAGCGTCTCCTTAGCCACCTACGTTGGTTAGGCGGCTAAGTTTAGCATGCGCGTTCGACGATATATGCACACGCTGATACAGAGCGTGACGTTAACGCCTGAGTGCAAACAATCACTAAGCCAATTCACGCTTTGTTTGATGAGAGGCCGCGGTATCAGCCGTGTTAGCCGCAAGGTTAATGCCTGAAATCAATGCTTTCAGCGAAGCGCTAACCGTATCGCTATCTTCGGCAACGGCACAGAGTCGCTGACCATCGATATTCAGCTGTACAAAGGCAATGGCGTTAGCCTCGCTGCTGGCACCCAGCGAGTGCTCGCTGTAATCGAGAATACTCACGCTGCTGCCCGAGTGGGTTTGCCACGCATCGGTGAAGGCAGACATCGCGCCATTGCCTTTGCCAGAAAGGAGTAGCGGCTTATCACCCTCGCGCAGCGTGACTTCAATGCCTTCTTGCTGGCCCTTAGAAAGGCGGTAATCGCCCAGCGAGAGCGGCGCTTCCTGAGTGAAGTGATCGAACATCACTTGGCGAACCATGGCACTTGATAGCTCGCTGGCGCGCTGCTCACTTTCCTGCTGAACGTAAGGAGCCAGGGCCAGCATCATCCAGCGTGGCAGGTTAATGCCATAATCGCGCTCAAGCAGGAACGCCATGCCGCCTTTGCCTGACTGACTGTTGACGCGAATGACCGCCTGATAATCGCGGCCAATGTCGTGAGGGTCGATGGGCAGATAGGCCACTTGCCACGGCTCGTCGGGCTTTTGATGCTTTAGGGATTTGCGAATCGCATCTTGATGACTGCCTGAGAAGGCGGTGTAAACCATCTCGCCTACCCAAGGGTGGCGCGGATGTATCGCAATGCCCGTACACTCATTGACCACCTGAATAATTTCATCAGGATTAGACAGGTCAAGTTCAGGATCAATGCCCTGGCTGTAAAGGTTCATCGCCAGCGTGACGATATCCATGTTGCCCGTGCGCTCGCCGTTACCCAGCAGCGTGCCTTCCACCCGTTCAGCGCCGGCCAGCAGCGCAAGCTCGGCGGAGGCCGCTGCACCGCCGCGGTCATTGTGGGTATGTACCGAGATGATCACGCTGTCGCGACGGCTGATGTGCTGGCAGAAATACTCAATCTGATCGGCATGGTGATGAGGGCCCGCCACTTCCACCGTAGTGGGCAGATTGAGAATGCACTTGTTATCAGGCGTGGGCTGCCATACATCCATGACCGCTTCGCAGATCTCCAGCGAGAAATCGATCTCAGTGCTGGAAAAGCTTTCCGGGGTGTATTCAAAGCACCACTGAATATCAGGGTAGCGATCGGCATAGGTTTTAACCCACGTCGCTCCCTGAACGGCGATATCGACAATGCCTGCGCGATCCATTTCAAATACGCGTTCGCGTTGAATGGTAGATGTCGAGTTGTACAGATGAACAATGGCGCGTTTTGCGCCCACTAGTGAAGCAAACGTTTTTTCAATTAAGTGTTCGCGGCACTGAACTAGCACCGCAATGGTGACATCCTCAGGAATTTGATCTTCATCGATCAGCCAGCGCACGAAGTCGTAGTCGGGCTGGCTGGCCGAAGGAAAGCCTACCATGACTTCTTTGATGCCTACTTTTACAATCTGGTGCCAGAAGCGCTGCTTCTGCTCAACGGTCATCGGTTCAAGCAGCGCCTGATTGCCGTCGCGTAGATCCTCACTCACCCAAATCGGCGCATGATCAAGATCACGATCCGGCCATTGGCGATTGAAGGCGGGAACGCGGGGGGCAGGGCGATATTTGCGATGATCGAAAGCAGACATAGTGATCTTCCTGAAAGTAACGGTTAAATGGATATTCGGCTGCTGGTAGCGTAAGCCGTTGCTCATCGGTGCTAGGCATTACATGGGTACTGAAACGCTGCGCTGACGCCGTGACTGCTTTTGGCAGCATACATAGTGTAAGTGATTTGCGGCGATAGTTTGTTGCGAAGATGTGTGTGTAGAGAGGATAATTGGCAGCTTATATCTTTAAATAATACATATTTGGCAGGAGATGCTGGTTATGGCCGTGACGCCGCTTGCTCTGGATCGTTTTGACCGACATATTTTAAATATTGTTCAGCAGGAAGGGCGTATCAGTAATCAAGAATTAGCTGATCGTATCGGACTTTCGCCCTCGCCCTGTTTACGCCGGGTGCGGGCGCTGGAAGAAAACGGTTTGATACGCCAGTATCGCGCAGAAGTCGATGCGCGTCAGCTTGGCTATCAGCTAATGGCGCTCTTGCATATTTCCATGGACCAGCACACGCCTGAGCGTTTTGATAACTTCGAACGCCACATCCGTGAGGTTCCTAATGTCATTGAGTGCTTGATCATTACCGGTCAAGCCGCTGACTTTCAGCTCAAGTTATTAGTGCGCGATATGGACGATTATCAGCACCTGCTGCTGCACGTGATTAACCGTATTGAGGGCGTGATGGGCGCGCATACCAGCTTTGTGCTGAGGCGTGTCTTTGAGCATCGGCCGGTGCCGACGGACTGCCTTGGGTAAGAAGCCATAGTCAATGACAAGCTCGTCAGTTTAAACTGCTTTATTCGACTGCTTTTTTACAACTTGTTAGGAGTTCTAACTATGACTATTCAGCGTCACGATACGAAAGCCCGCATGAGCCGTGCCGTTATTCATCAGGGAGTTGCGTATCTGTGTGGCCAAGTATGTGGCCCCGACGTTCGTAATGGCGATATTACGGCCCAAACAGCAAGCATGCTGGCACGGGTAGATGCACTGTTGAAAGAGATTGGGAGCAGTCGTGAGCAGCTGCTGAGCGCCACCATTTATCTAAAAGAGGGCAGTGACTTTGCCGCCATGAACGACGTGTGGGATGCCTGGGTGCCAGAAAGTTACGCACCGGCCCGCACTTGCGTGTGCGCACCGATGCCGGCCGATGAACTCAAAGTTGAAATTACCGTTACCGCCGCTGTGAGCTAATAACGTTTAGCGGCTAACGACCGCTGCTCACAGTTATTTTGCCGCTTTTTCGATTGGAAAGCGGGTGTCTCGCAGGCTGTCTTTGATTTTCTTGAGATGCGGCAAAAAGTCTTCCCCACGCCTTAAGGTTACGCCGGTGGCTAGCGCGTCAATCAGCGTTAATTGAATAACGCGTGAGGTCATCGGCATGTAGTGGTCGGTGTCCTCTGGGGTAGCGACGTCCAGGGTTGCCGTACACTCTTGCGCCAGCGGCGACTTGGGGGCAGTAATGCCAAGAACGACCGCCCCTGCTTCGCGTGCCAGACGAGCAATATCGACCAGCTCCCGAGTGCGTCCGGTATAGGAAATAATCACCACCACGTCACCGGTGTGGCAGGCAGCAGCCACCATGCGCTGCATGAGCACGTCTATGTAGGCCATCACCGGCAGGTTAAAGCGAAAGAACTTGTGCTGTGCATCTTGGGCAACTGCGCCAGAAGCACCTAGACCAAAAAAATGAATTTGCTTAGCCTGAGTAAGATAGTCAACCATGCGCTCTACGGCGGTGATGTCGATCTCGCGCTGAGCTTCATCGAGCGCTGCAATCGTGGCGCCAAAAATCTTATGCGTATATTGGGTTGCAGAGTCGCCGGGCTCTACTGCACGGGTGACATAAGGCGTACCGCCCGCAAGGCTTTGGGCGAGCTTGATTTTGAAATCGGGATAGCCTTTAGCACCAAAGTTGCGGCAAAAACGATTAACCGTAGGCTCACTGACGCTGGCTGACTGAGCTAAGCTTGCGATGCTAAGGCTGGTCGCTAACGTAGGGTCTTCAAGAATGACATTCGCAACTTTGCGCTCCGAACGGTTGAGCTCTTCCAGTCGTTCGCGTAGGCGGTCCAGCAAGTCATGAGCCATTAACGGTCTCCGTGTTAGTAGTGGAAAAAATCGGCTTCCATGCGGAACACCAGGTGACAAATTCTTCAGCCGGCAGCGGGCGGGCGTAAAAGTAGCCTTGTGCGGCTTCACAGCCCATAGCACTTAAATATGCCGCTTGCTCTGCTGTTTCAATGCCTTCTGCTACCACGTCGCAGCCCACGCTGTGGGCAAGCTGCGTGATGGTGCGCGCTAATTGGCGGTCCTTCTCACTGGTGGCCAAATCCATCACAAAGGCGCGATCAATTTTTAACGTAGAGAAGGGCAAGGTCTTAATGTAGGCCAGCGATGAATAGCCCGTGCCAAAGTCGTCGATAGCAACGGCAATATTAACCTCCGAGAGTTTCGAAAGCTGTGCTTTGGCATTATGTATATCACTCATTAAGCCTGATTCGGTCACTTCCAGTGCGATAAAGCGCTCGGGGATATTGTGTTTGGCCAGCTGCGCTAGCAGGCGCTCGGTAAAATCTTTACGCGCCAGCTGTCTAGCCGCCACATTGACAGCAATATGAAAATCGTCGCTTAACAGGTTGCTGGCGCGCCATGCCACGATGTACTGCATGGTTGCTTCAAGCACCCACTCGCCAATCGCGAGGATATCACCGCTGGCTTCGGCGAGCGGAATAAAGTCTGCCGGTGAAATGTGACCTAGCTCAGGATGGTGCCAGCGCAATAAGGCTTCAGCCCCAATAATTTGCTGGGTGGTTAACGAAAGCTTTGGCTGAAAAACTAGAGACATCTCGCCGCGCTGGGGGGCGCCGCGTAGCGCCTGCTGTAGGTACAAGCGGTGGCGTTGCTGGGCTTCCAGCGCTTCGCAGTAATGCTGGATAGGAGGGCAGTCTTTCTGAGGTAGCGCCAGCGCAGCCATGTGTACAAGTCGTTCCGTTTCAAAGCGAGCCTGTGAACAGCTAATGCCAATGCGCGCATTCAGCGGTATTAATAAATGACTAAAAGACTGGTCATGTTCAAAGCAACCCAGCAGTTGTTCTGCAAGCTGCTGAAGGAGTGCCGGTTCGCTGCTATTCACGATCACCAGAAGCTCGCTGCCACCCCATAAACCTAGCTCGCTGCCTTGATTGAGGCATTCGGCAAGCTGGCGGCTAATATGCACCATCAGCTGGTCAGCGACACTGTAACCATGCAGCCGCACGACGTCGTCTAACTGGTCAATGGCGACAAATAATAGGCCCGTATCGCCCCCGCCCATTGATGCTTCTTTAAGCCGTTGAGTCAGGGCACGTCGATTAGGAAGCTGAGTCGTGGGGTCGGTCAGCGATTGGCGATCAAGCTCTTTAGTGCGTTTGGCGACCATCTGCTCAAGCGTTTCCGCCTGATGGTCGCGTACCTGGTAGCGATGCTCAAGGCTGAGCGTGTTGCGGATCCGCTGCAGTACCTCGTCGTGCTTAAGTGGCTTGGTAATAAAATCCCGCACCCCTAAGCTTAAGGCGCGATGACGCGTTTGATCGTCGACTTGAGCAGTTAACACGATCACGGGCGGCATGCGGTGGGCAAAGTGCTCGTGCAGTTGATTAATCACTGCATAGCCATCCAGATGCGGCATGCGGATATCAAGTAAAATGAGATCAGGAAGGTGTTGCTGGCAGTGCGCAAGGACTAGCCGAGGGTCGCTGACGCCGTGAATATTTTCAAAACCATGCTCATCCAGCAGGTCAAGCAATAGCTCAACGTTAACGCTGTTGTCATCTACGATGAGTAAATGTTTATGAGCGAATGTCATGGTGTCTTCCTAGACGTAATAGCAGCAGCATAAAGAAAATGGTTAAGCGTTAATGTCAGTTTGTCGATATCAATCGGTTTCGTTAAGTAGTCTTTGAAGCCAGCGGCCAGGCCATAGCTACGATCGCGCTCCATAGCGTTAGCAGATAAGGCAATAACCTTAATATGCTTAAGCTGCGGATCTTGCTGCATGATATCCAGCGCCTGAAAGCCGTTCATGCCGGGCAAATGGATATCCATTAGCACTAAATCGGGCGGAGAGTGGCGCATTATCTCAAGCCCTAGCTCAGCGCTGGCAACGGTCTGAAGGCGTACATGGCTGAATTCTTCAAGGATGTCTTCCATCAGCCGCTGGTTGGCCGGGTTGTCTTCAATATAAAGCAGCTGAAACTGATGCTGAAGGCTGGCGTTGGCTCCCGCACTCTTAAACGCAGAGGCCGGCTCTTCTGACGTATCTCGTTCGGTAATCGGTAGCGTAAACCAGAACGTTGAGCCGATGTCTGGGTGGCTGGTCACACCAATGCGCCCTTGCATACGCTCAACCAGCTCTCGCGTAATGGCGAGCCCGATGCCTGTACCCTCGATAGAGCCGTGTTCTGCATCCAAGCGATTGAAGGGTTCAAAAAGCTCGTGTTGGCGCTCGATGGCAATGCCGGTGCCCGAGTCGATAATGCTGATACGCAGCTCAGTATCAAGCGCCTCGGCAGCAATGCTGATCGTGCCATGCTGGCGGTTGTACTTGATAGCATTAGAAAGCAGGTTGAGTAGCACCTGTTTCGTGCGCGTGTAGTCAGCAGCCACGTACCATGGTTCTGAGAACGGCAGGCAGGTGAGCGTAATCCCCGCGGCTTCTATTGTCGCTTCAAGCGTACTGCACGCATCATCAAGCACGTTCTGTATCAATATAGGCTCAATGGAGAGCGGCACATGACCGGCTTCAATTCGGGCTAAATCCAGCACCTCATTGATTAAACTTAGCAGATGCTGGCCGCTTTTTTCTATTTGACCCACTTGGCGCTGCTGTTTGTCACTCAGCGGGTCGCGCCGCGCCTTACCCAGCAGTTGGGAAAAGCCAATGATGGCATTGAGCGGGGTGCGCAGCTCGTGGCTCATCGAGGAAAGAAATTCGCTTTTGGCTTGGTTGGCTTTTTCGGCGAGATCGCGGGCAGCGCCTAGATCGCTCATCACCTGATCACGTTCGGCCATTTGCCGGTAGAGATTGATCAGTAGCGCGCAGGTGTCGGTAAACGGCTGAAGCCAGTCGAGCAGCGCCTGATTGAGTGGCTGCTTGCTATTGGCAATGGCGAACATGCCAATTAACTGGCCACCGTTAAAAATAGGCACGCCCAAGTAGTTGTCGATACGCGGGTGTCCGGAAGGGAAGCCGCCTCGCTTTGTATGACGATAAACGTCATTGGTCATAATCACGTCGCCCGAGGCGAATACTCTACCTAACAGCGAGTTAGGATTGGTCAGCGTCATATTGCCGCTGCGCAACTGCTCCATTAAATGTTTAGATTCTTCACTCCATGAGAGGTCGGTAATCGCGTGAATTTTGAGGGCATTGGTGGTGTCAGTGGGCATCACTTCACCAATCAATGCGTAGTCGCTATCGGTAAGCTCGCGCAGCGCTTCCATGAGAAACGTCCACAGGCGCTCACCCGACATTAGCGCTTGATAGTCGGTAATGCCTTGGTGGAGCACCTTAAGCAGATTTTCTTCTTTGCGTATTCGGCGGTTGGCGTCATAAATCCCGGTGAGATCGGTCAGCACGCCTAAAAACTCTACCACTGCGCCCTGATCATCGTGAATGGCGTTGATAGCAAGATGCACGGGAATATGGTGGCCGCTTTTATGCAGCGCTTCGACTTCCCGGCCGCGGCCAATCACTGTCGGTTCGCCGCCTTGGATATAGCGAGAAATAAAACTGTCGTGCTGAGCGGCGATGTTGGGTGGCGTTAACATGGCAACATTTTGGCCAATTAGCTCGGCTTCTACATAGCCGAGAAGCGCTAGCGCGAAAGGATTGATGCCAATAATAATACCCGTGTGATCAATACGTATTTTGGCAGTCGCGCTTTTAGTAAACAGTGCTTCAAAGTGGCTCGCTGTACGGGTTAGTTCTGCTTGAAGCTGGTGTTGGCGAAGCAGTTCTTCCACCTGTCCTGCTAAGCTTCCTAGTAGCTTTACATCGCGTTCGCTGAAGAGACGAGGCTGGCTGTCGATGAGGCACAGCGTGCCTATCGCCATACCATTTGTTGGTCGTAGCGGATAGCCTGCGTAAAAGCGGATATGCGGGAGGTCGCCGACCAGGGGGTTGTCGAAAAAGCGCTCATCTTGAAGCGTGTCTTCAATCACCAGCGGCGCATCATGGGCAATCGCGTGCGCACAGAAAGACAGCTCGCGGCTGGTTTCACAGACGTCGAGCCCCTGATGTGATTTAAACCATTGGCGCTCTTTATCGACTAACGAGACCAGCGCGATAGGAACGTCAAACAGGTCGCGGGCCAATTGCGTCATACGCTCAAACGCTTGCTGTTTAGGTGTGTCGAGTACCTGAAGAGCATGCAAAGCCGCCAAACGCTGTGTTTCATTATGAGGGGTATTGGGGGCTTGCATGATGATTCCGCGGCAGTGAATGAGTAAAAATACCACAAGGTCGCTATATCAATAGCCTATTACCTATCGATCATTAACCCATATTAACTATCGGTCATTAACGCATAAGCTTTAGCCCAGCCCAATGAGCTTTATGAGCCAGCGCCGATACGGCGGATAGAGCATGCGACTAGGTGTGCGTTTAGCTTGATAAAACACGCCGCGTAAATGACTGAAGCGCTCAAAACCGTGACGGCCATGATAAGCACCCATACCGCTTTCGCCTACGCCGCCAAACGGCAGAGAAGGCACCGCGTGATGAAGGAGCGTTGCGTTAAACACCAGAGCACCGGAGCGAGTGGTGCGCAATAGCTGCTCTTGCAAGCTCTTATCGTGCGTAAACACATACAGCGCCAGCGGGTGTGGTCGAGCATTGACGTAGCTGACTGCCGCTGGCATATCGCTCACGCCAATGACGGGGAGGCAGCGGCCAAAAATTTCTTCACGCATGACCTGCAGCCCTTGGTGAGGGTCAATAATCAGTGCCGGTGCATGGGCACCATGATCAATGATCCTGCAGCCGTGGTCGCGGGCTTCTTGCAGCATATGCTCGTGGCGATCTTGGTGAACCGTATTGATCGCATGCGTGACGGCGTGATCATTAGGCCGCTGCTGCTCAATCGCATGGCTTAACGCCGTTACTAAGGCGCTAAGATGACGGCTTTCAACCAGCACGTAATCAGGGGCGATACAGGTTTGTCCGGCATTCATTCCTTTGCCGAAGATAATCGCAGCGGCGGCTTGATTAAGATCCGCATCGCCGGCCACAATTGCCGGCGATTTACCGCCTAGCTCCAGCGTCGTTGGGGTTAGATTTCGCGCGGCGGCTTGGGCTACCTGGCGCCCAACGGCGGTGGAGCCGGTAAACACTAGATGGCCAAACGGGAGTTCGCTAAAGCGACGCGCCATTTCTACGCCGCCTTCTACCACGCACAGTTCTTCAGGCGTGAAGTATTGCGAGGCTAAGCGCTTAAGCAGAGCGCTGGTGTTGGCGGTGTGCTCGCTGGGCTTGAGCATGGCGACGTTGCCAGCGGCAAAGGCGTCCACAATGGGCATTAATGCCAAGCTCCAGGGGTAGTTCCAGGGCGACATCACGCCAATCACGCCCAGCGGTTGAGGCGCAATGCGTGCGCGAGCGGGTAGCAGCCGCCACGACATGCTTGCCATGCCTGGCCGCATCCAGCGCCATAGGTGTCGCCTGGCATAGTGAATCGCATGCAGCACCGCGCTAATTTCTGCCATGCGTATTTCGACGTCACTGCGTTGGCCGAAATCCGTTTGAATCGCACGTATAATGTCTAGCTGATGGTGCTTGGTCATGCGGGCTAAGCGTGCTAGCCGATCACGCCGAATTTTTAGCGTCGGGTAGGGCAGTTGGTCCGCAGCTTGGCGCTGCGTTTGAAAATAATCCGTTAGATCGCGCGTCATGGCCCATCCTTGTGCGCCGCTTTCGGCGTGGAGTGATTAAACTGTTCATATAAAGCGTCCATCTAAACAGTTAGTGTAAAGTGGCGCAGGCCAGGGCTTGCAGAGTGGACAGTGCGCTAGCCCTGCACGCTCTGCAAGCCCTGTACTCACCGGAGATGCTATGTCGTTACGCCCGCTTTCGCTCACCATTCTACCCACTATGGCGGCCGTCACGGCAAGCCAATGGGATTCACTGGTAGATAACGATCAGCCATTTTTGCGCCACGCTTTTTTACACGCTTTAGAGGCCAGTGGCTCCGTCAGCATGGCGACGGGTTGGGAGCCTTGTCACCTGAGCGTCTGGCAGGATGAGCAGCTAGTCGCAGCGATGCCGATGTACCGTAAACATCATTCTTACGGTGAGTATGTATTTGATTGGGGCTGGGCGGAAGCCTTAGAGCGCGCCGGTGGCCGCTACTATCCTAAAGCACTCAGTGCCGTGCCGTTCACGCCAGTGCCGGGGATTCGTACGCTGATCGCTAAGCAGGTTGATGCCGGTGCAATACGTGCTTTTTTGGCGCAGGCGTGGCGTGAGCAGTGCGTGAGTGAGGCGCTTTCCAGCTGGCATTTATTATTTGCCAATGAGGCTGATGTCACTGCCTGGCAGGCGCAGTGTCCTGATCTCATCACTCGTGAAGGCGTGCAGTTTCAGTGGCGCGATCGAGGCTTTGGTGATTTTGATGGCTTTCTTGCGACGCTCACCTCCAAGCGGCGCAAGATGATCAAGCGTGAGCGACGCCTGGTCGCAGACCAGGGCTTAAGCGTGACAAGGCTAGAAGGTGATGCCATTACGCCAGCGGCGATGGCGCATTTCTTTCGCTGCTATACGATGACCTACCACGAGCGTGGACGCGCGCCGTATCTCAATCATGATTTTTTTGAACGCCTGCGCCAAACCATGCCGGACGCGCTGGTATTAGTTCAGGCGCACAGTGAAGGGCGCCCGGTCGCGGCGGCGCTCTATTTTCGTGGCACCGATTCGCTCTACGGGCGCTACTGGGGAAGCGAGGTCGTTGCTGACTGCCTGCATTTTGAAGCCTGTTATTACCAGGGCATCGAGTACTGCTTGCAGCACGGCCTGACGCTATTTGATCCTGGTACCCAGGGCGAGCACAAGCTCGTGCGCGGCTTTACACCGCAGCGAGTGCGCTCACTGCATTACATCAGCCACCCAGGGCTTGCCGCAGCCGTTGGGCAGTTTTGCCACGAAGAGGGTGAGCAGGTGCGCGCCTACCGCGAGGCGGCTCATGATGCGCTGCCATTTAAATAAACGGCGGCTCGCTGGTGTTGCCCCTTAATGGCATAATGCGTTTTAAATTTAGCGGACTTACAGAGGAGAGCAGCGATGCGTAAATGGCTAGTGATGGCGCTGCTCGCAGTAGTAGCACTGCTTCAATATGAGCTATGGCTGGGCAACGGCGGCTGGCGAGATTTGCAGAATGTAGAGCAGCGAGTAGCGGTACAGGAAGCGACCAATCTGCCCATGCGTGAGCGCAATGCGCGGCTTGCGGCTGAGGTGACGGATTTAAAAACCGGTCTGGATGCTATCGAAGAGCGGGCGCGCAGCGATATGGGGATGGTGCGTACCGACGAGCAGTTTTTCTGGGTGCCCGGTGTGGCGATCAAAAATGAGCTGATTGGCATTAACGCCGGCTTAATCGCTCCGCAAGAGCCGCCTCCGTGAGTCAAACGTGGCTGATAGTGCCTGCCGCGGGCCAGGGTCGCCGGATGGGCGCCAGTAAACCCAAGCAGTATTTAACGCTGTCCGGCCAACCGATACTGGCGCATACGCTAAAGCGCCTGCATGGCGCATTTCCAAGCGCTCGGCTGGTGCTGTGCCTTGATGATGACGACCGCTGGTTTGCCCCAGATTTGGTGCCGTTTGCCGATTGGCAGCGCGTGTCGGGCGGCAGTGAGCGGATGGACAGCGTATTGAATGCGCTGCATGCCATCGAGGCTCAGGGTGACGATATCGTGATGGTGCACGACGTGGCGCGCCCCTGTATCACGCACGGTGACTTACTGGCACTTTATCGCGCCGCGGCCAATCATCCCGGCGGTGCACTGCTAGCGATGCCCGTTGCCGACACCATGAAACGTGGTAATCAGCAAGGCCTGAGCGTTCGCACCGAGTCTCGTGATGGCCTATGGCATGCGCTGACGCCTCAAGGATTTCGCTATGCCTTGCTTCTGCGTGCCTTGGAAACGGCTCGCCGCCACAACACGGTCGTGACCGATGAAGCCTCGGCGGTTGAAGCGCTGGGTGCAAGCCCTCAATTGGTCAGCGGCCGGCGCGATAATTTGAAAGTCACGCATCCGGATGATTTAGCGCTGGCTGCCGCGATCATTGCGTCCCAGGCGCTTGCCTCCCAAACCGATGAAACGTCAGAAAGGTGCCTGTAATGCGTATTGGCCATGGATTTGATGTACACCGCTTCGGCCCCGGCGACCACCTAATGATAGGCGGCGTAAAACTGCCGTTTGAGCATGGTTTTGTTGCCCACTCCGATGGCGATGTGTTGCTACACGCCATTAGCGATGCACTCCTGGGTGCGTGCGCACTGGGTGATATTGGTCGCCACTTTCCGGATACCGACCCCGCCTGGGCAGGCGCTGATAGTCGTGACCTGCTGCGCCATGTGGTCGGGCTTGTGAGAGGGCAGGACTATGGCGTGGTTAACCTTGATGCCACGCTGATGGCACAGGCGCCCAAAATGGCGCCGCATATCGAGGCAATGCGCGCCGTTATCGCAAGCGACCTTAATATTGCGCTTGGCCAGGTTAACGTTAAAGCCACCACCACCGAACGGCTGGGTTTTACCGGGCGCGGCGAAGGCATCGCTGCGGAAGCCGTGGTGCTGCTAAATCGAATAGAGACGCTTAATGATTAATATGCCGACATGGCAGCGCTATCTTGATGCTCAGTTCGGCCCCCCGCAGCCAGGTCAGTACCGCGCTCAGCCAGAAGATTTCTGGGTAGATGAGCAGCTTGATTTTATTCCAGAAGCGCATGGCGAGCATCTTTGGCTGAGAGTAGAAAAGCGTAATCAAACGACGTTAGACGTCGTCAATACGCTGAGTCGGCTGTGCGGCGTTACGCCCCGCGATATTGGTTATTCCGGTATGAAAGACCGCATTGCCGTGACGCGCCAATGGCTAAGCGTGCACCTGCCGGGTCGCGATGCGCCGGCGGATCTGGAACAATCGCTTAATTCGCTGGGCGTTACGGTCGTCGAGCAGGTGCGCCATCCGCGTAAACTCAAGCGTGGAGTTCATCGCACCAATAGATTCGTGCTGCGGATCAGCGGTGAGGCGATTCATCAGGAAGATTTTACCCGCCGCTGGGAAACGCTTTGCCAGCATGGCGTGCCTAACTATTTCGGCCCCCAGCGCTTTGGTCCTGAGGGTCGCAACCTTCAGCGTGCCGAAGCGTTACTTAACCGAGGTTGGCGAAAGCGCGACGATCGGCAGGGTATGATGCTTTCTACCGCACGCAGTTTCTTATTTAACCAGCTGCTCAGCGAACGCTTGGCGGATGGCACTTGGCGTCAGCCTCTTGCAGGCGACACCCTCATGCTGGACGGTACGCAAAGCGTGTTTAGCATTGACCAAACCGATGACACGCTGAGTGCGCGTGCCGCCGCGTTAGATGTTCATCCCACTGGAATTTTGTGGGGCGTTGGCGAGCCTAGTCAGGGCGAGGTCGCCGGCTACGAGTCACGGCTGTTGCAGCAATATCCGGCGCTTTGTGAAGGGTTGGAACGAAGTGGCGTAAAGCAAGCCCGCCGTGCGCTGCGGATGCGGTTATTAGAGCCACAGCTTACGTGGGAAGCCGAGGCCGTTCGGCTTTCCTTTGCATTGCCGCGGGGAAGTTTTGCTACCGCGGTGCTGAGTGAACTGATCGCGGCAAGCTGATGGCGATGAACTGAACGTTGTGACTTACGCATTACAAATTAAGCGTTGCGAATTGAACGGCGGCCATTGCCGGTATATCGAGGAGAGCTACAATGCGGCGACTGCTGCTTTCAAATGATGACGGTGTCCATGCCCCCGGCCTGCGTGCGTTGCATGATGCGCTGCTGGCCCACGCTAATATTCGCGTCGTGGCGCCTGATCGCGACCGAAGTGGCGCGAGTAATTCGCTCACGCTGTCGCGGCCGCTCTCTTTGACAGCGTTGGACAATGGCTTTTATAGCGTCGATGGTACGCCCGCAGACTGTGTTTACTTAGGTGTGCACGGCGTATGGGAGCAAAAGCCTGATTTAGTGATTGCAGGCATTAATCACGGTAGTAATCTTGGCGACGACGTGCTTTATTCAGGAACGGTCGCAGCCGCCATGGAAGGGCGTAACCTGGGTATGACGGCGGTTGCGATATCGCTATGCGGCGAACGCCATTTTGCTACGGCCGCAAGAGTCGCCGCCACGCTGATAGGCGCGGCGGAGCAGCTTTCGCTGCCACCCCGTACGCTGCTCAACGTTAATGTGCCCGACATACCCTGGGAAGATATTAAGGGTGTGAAGGTGACGCGCTTAGGGTATCGCGGACCGGCAGATAAGCCGTTAGAAGTAAAGGATCCGCGTGGGCGGACGCGCTACTGGATCGCCCCCGTGTCGGCGAATGCGGATGACGGTGAAGATACCGACTTTGCTGCGATAGAAGCGGGCTATGTGTCGATTACGCCGCTGCAAACCGATCTTACGCGTCACCTCGCGCTAAACGATGTTCAAAATTGGTTGAATGTTTTTGCCTAACTTATTACCCGATGAGCTGCGCGGTCGTGGAATGACCTCTCAGCGTACGCGTGACCGAATGGTTGAGCGCCTTATGCAGCAAGGGATCGATGATGCCCGGGTGCTGGATGTGATGGCGAATGAGCCGCGTCATCTGTTTGTTGATGAGGCGCTGGCTCACCGCGCTTATGAAGACACTGCCCTGCCGATTGGCTACGGGCAAACGTTGTCGCAGCCATGGATTGTGGCGCGCATGACGGAGCTTGTGCTGCGCGCAGCGCCGCGTCGCGTGTTGGAACTGGGCACTGGCTCTGGCTACCAAACATTAATACTCTCGCGCTTAGTAGAGCAGCTGTATTCCATTGAGCGTATTAATGCACTGCATGAACGTGCCGTAGAGCGTTTGCGTCGGCTAGCAGCACCGGCAACATTGGCGGTCGCCGACGGGGGTTACGGCTGGCCCGAGGTTGCTCCCTTTGACGTTATTTTGCTCACCGCCTGCGCGCAAACGTTGCCCGCTTCATTATTAGAGCAGTTGACTCACGACGGCGTACTGATTGCGCCGTTAGAAGAACCCGATGGCAGCCAGTGGCTTACCCAGGTAAAGCGAATTGGTGGTGCCTTTGAAAAACGTCGGCTTGAACCCGTTCGTTTTGTACCTTTACTGCAAGGAGTAGTGGATTGAAGCGGCGACCCTGGGGGATATTTTTGCGTGGTGCTGGGATGGGCGCCGCCGATGCGGTTCCCGGCGTATCGGGAGGCACGATTGCCTTTATTAGCGGAATTTATGAAGAGCTGATTGAAACGATCAAGCGGTTTAGCCCAAGCGCTATCGGCGTATGGCGGCGAGGGGGCTGGCGAGCCCTAAGTGTGCATTTGAATCTGGCCTTTCTAGTACCACTGTTAGCCGGGGTTGGGATCAGCCTGTTTAGCGTCGCACATTTAGCGCTGTGGTTGATGGAAGCGCATCCGCTGCTATTAGACGGCTTCTTTTTTGGCTTAGTGGCGGCTTCGGCGCTAGTGGTGGGGCAGGCGAGCAGTGGCTGGAAGTTATGGTACTTATTGCCACTATTGGTTGGCCTATTGTTGGCCCAGGCGTTGCCAGGCATGATGCCGCTGGTCTTGCTGATTGGCAATGAGGCAGTGGTGGTGATGGTCGCAGGCTGTATCGCCATCAGCGCCATGCTGTTGCCGGGCGTGTCAGGTAGCTTTTTATTGCTGACAATGGGGCTCTACGGCACCATCATGGGGGCGATACGTAGCCTGGATCTCGGTATTATTGTGCTGTTTGGAATGGGGTGTGTGGTCGGGCTGGCGCTTTTTTCGCGGCTGTTATCATGGCTTCTTCGGCGCCATCACACTTCAACCATGCAGCTGCTATTGGGTTTTATCGTCGGCTCGTTACCGGTGCTCTGGCCATGGCGCGAACTGCTGCGTTATCAAATAGGTCCCGAAGGACAAATGATACCTCTTGAACACCGCTATTTATTACCCGCTGACTATGCCGTATTGACCGGTGCCTCGGCACAGGTAGCTGGCGTTGTCGCGCTAATGGCTTTTGGTGCACTGATCGTGGTGTTACTCAATCGACGTGCAGACCGCCAGCCAATCGATAACAAGCCTGGCGCTGAAAAGGAGTAAGATTTCCATGCGTAAAGATTATATACATAAAGTGCTTATGCTATCGGCGCTGACCCTGGCCATTGCCGGTTGCGCTAGCCAGCAGGGCGGTTCGCCTCAAGTGCGTGATTTGAGCGACGCGAGTGATGCAGTAGAAAGTTCGCCTCAATACACGGTGAAAGCGGGCGATACGCTGTACGGCATTGCATGGCAGCATAATTTAGACTATCGCCAGCTGGCGGCGATGAATAATATCGCCGCTCCGTACCAAATCCGTCCAGGGCAAACGATTGCACTGCGTGAAGGGGCTGCTCAGTCAGCATCCGTGGCCAGCAATCAGCCCGCGGCGACGTCCTCAAGTGGCGGCGGTGCTGTTGCGACCGGCTTGAGTCCTCAGACTGCCTCTGTCGCCCGCGATGACCAGGAGCTAGATTGGCTGCTGCCCGATGAGTCTGCGATTCAGCGCAACCAGCGACTGACCGCTGAGCGCAATGCGGCAGAGCAAGTGGCCGAGGGATCAACAGGCACCTCGCCAACGGTTGCCTCCACTCCTGAGCCGGAAGTCGTCGCCGCTGTTGCTGAGCCTGAGCCAACCTCTGCGCCCGCTGAGCAGCCGGCACCGCAACCTGAGGCTAAGCCAGAGCCCAAGCCAGCAGCAGCGGCGGCCACTCAAACAGCGAGTGTCGATCGTTCCTCACGGACCTATACGCCTGCTGAAAACATCGCATGGCAATGGCCTACGAATGGCAACGTAGAAGGAGAATTTGGGCAGGGTGATAGCATCACCGCCGGGATTGATATCCGTGGCGAAAAGGGGCAACCTGTCAAAGCAGCGGGTCCCGGCATTGTGGTCTATGCGGGCAGTGGCGTCAGAGGCTACGGTAACCTCATTCTTCTCAAGCATAACGATCAGTTCCTCAGCGCCTATGCACATAACGATAGCCTGCGCGTCAAAGAAAACGACGTCGTGGAAGCCGGTGAGGTGATCGCCTCCATGGGAGATAGCGACGCCGAAAATGTCAGGCTGCATTTCGAAGTGCGCCGTGACGGGCAGCCGCAAAATCCCATGGACTTCTTACCTTCCCGCTAACCCTCTCGTGGGCAACGTGAGACACAGGTATTTTGCTTGAAAGTTACCCGAATGACTGTATTCGAGCGTCATATAACAATCGTCACATAACAATATAGTGAGCGCATTCGTGCGTTCACCTTTGGTCTTCTAAATGGCGGGTAGGCGACATCAGGGGGTAGGGCCATGAGTATGTTGGAGAAAGATCTACAGGAGGTTGACCTGGATGCTGCGGAGGAAGCGCTTGACGATACCGATGATGAAATTGCGGTAGAAGAAGATGCTTTTGAAAAAGCGCTAGGGCGTGAGGGTCGTCAATCGACCCAAAGCTTGGATGCGACGCAAATCTATCTCAACGAAATCGGTTTTTCGCCATTATTGACGCCTGAAGAAGAAGTTTATTATGGCCGCCTAGCGCGTAAGGGTGACCCGATGGGGCGCTCGCGGATGATTGAGTCCAACCTTCGACTGGTGGTCAAAATCGCGCGTCGCTATCTCAACCGCGGCCTAACGCTGCTGGATCTGATTGAAGAGGGCAACTTAGGCCTGATTCGCGCGGTAGAGAAATTTGACCCTGAACGCGGCTTTCGGTTTTCGACCTATGCCACCTGGTGGATTCGTCAAACCATCGAGCGTGCGCTGATGAACCAGACGCGCACGATTCGCTTGCCGATTCATGTCGTCAAGGAACTGAATATTTACCTGCGGGCGGCGCGTGAGTTAACGCAGAAATTTGACCATGAGGCCACCGCCGAAGAAATCGCCGAGCATCTGGATAAGCCGGTTGAGGCAGTGAAGAAAATGCTCGGCCTCAATGAGCGCGTGTCATCGGTTGACTACCCAATGGGCGGGGAAAGCGATAAACCTCTTATTGATACGTTGGCTGATGATGAGGTGCAAGGCCCGGAAGCCTGCTTGGTTGACGGCGATGTTAAAGAGCATGTCGATCTTTGGCTGGACGAGCTTAGCGAAAAACAGCGTGAAGTGGTGGTGCGTCGCTTTGGGCTGCGTGGTCATGAGTCGGCAACCCTTGAAGAAGTGGGTGCTGAAATTGGCCTAACCCGCGAGCGCGTTCGTCAGATTCAAGTGGAGGCGCTCAAGAAGCTGCGCCGTTCGCTAGAAAAGCAGGGCCTTTCTCTGGAAGCGCTGTTCGAGACTTAAGCCGGCTAACCACAGTCTAGTCACGTTATTTCACTAAGCCGGGCAAGTGCCATTAGGTGCTTGCTCGGCTTTTTAATGCTAATTTTTTACAATGAAATCACGTCAGTGAGAAAACACATGCGCCCACTCGTCGCTGAGATTGATCTGGATGCGTTACGCCATAACTATCAGCTGGCATGTCGCTGCGCGCCTCAGAGCCGCTCTGTGGCGGTTATTAAAGCCGATGCCTATGGTCACGGCGCATTAGCGTGCGCCCGTGCGTTGGAGAGCCTTGCGCCTGCATTTGCGGTCGCCTGCATTGAAGAAGCCCTAACGCTGCGCGAAGGCGGCATTACGCAGCCTATCGTGCTGCTTGAAGGAATATTCACGGCCGATGAGCTGCCGCTAGTGGACGCCCATGGCTTTTGGATTGCCGTTCACAGTCAGTGGCAGGTTGATGCGCTGCTAGCGGCTAGCCCCGATCAGCCGATTCCTGTGTGGTTGAAAGTTGACTCAGGCATGCACCGTTTGGGCTTTGCGCCGCATGAAGCTGAGGGTATTTGGCGTCAACTTAAGGCCGCGCCTAGTGTTGCTACCCTGCATTTGATGAGCCATTTCTCCAGCGCGGATGCCCAGGACAATCGCTATTTCAACCAGCAGATGGAGCAGCTACAGGCGCTAGCCAGTGCGCTGGACGCGCCACTGTGTTTAGCTAATTCACCGGCCACGTTGGCCTGGTCGGTGGCGCATGGTGATTGGAACCGCCCCGGCGTAATGCTTTACGGCAGCGATCCCTTAGAAGTCGCTAATGAGGTCACTCAACAGCTGCAGCCGGTCATGACCCTGCGTTCAAAAATCATTGCCCTGCGGGAGCTTGAAGAGGGTGAGCCGGTAGGCTATGGCGGGCGATGGCGAGCGCCGCGGCGCTCGCGAATTGCCGTTGTCGCCTGCGGCTATGGCGATGGCTACGACCGCCACGCGGTAGACGGTACGCCGGTGCTGGTAAACGGCCAGCGCTGCCCCATTGCCGGAAAAGTATCTATGGATATGCTCACCGTTGATGTCACCGACGTATCGGATGCGGCGATTGGCAGTGACGTGGTGCTGTGGGGCCGAGCCCAAAATGGTGAAGTGCTGCGGGTTGATGAAATTGCCCGCTACTGCGATACGATTAGCTATACGCTGCTAACGGGCGTGCTGCCCCGAGCACCGCGACGCTATAATGAGCGTTCTGTTTAAACGGTTATTTTTATGTCCAAAACACGTTATCCGCGCTCTTTCGCGCACCCCTATTATTGGCCCACCTGGCTGGCCATTGGCGCTATGTACTTTGTCTCCTGGCTTCCATGGCGGCTGAAAATGGCGATTGGCAAAGCGCTTGGGCTTATCGTGTGGCGCGTTGCTAAGCGGCGCAGGCATATTACCCGCACCAATATTAGGCTGTGCTTTCCCGAAAAGAGTGCTAATGAGCAGCGCCAGTTGGTTAAAGACACGTTTATCGCGAATGGCGTTGGTCTGATTGAAACCGCGACCGGCTGGTGTCGCGATGCAGAAGGCTTGCGGCACCGAGTGGCTTATATCGGCCAAGAGTATCTTGCGCGCGCTAAATCTCAAGGCAAAGGAGTGCTGGTTGTCGGTATTCATTTCTCGACGCTGGATTTAGGCGGTGCGCTGCACTCGCTATTTTCCCCAGCCGACGTGGTGTATCGCCCGCATAACAATCCGCTTTTTGAGCGCTTTATGACGCGTGCCCGCTCGCGTATTTTTGGTCAGGCGATTGATCGTCATGATCTACGAGGCGTGGTAAGGCGTATTAGGGCAGGGCACGTTGTATGGTATTCGCCAGACCAAGATTTTGGCCGTGATGTTAGCGTGTTTGCGCCACTATTTGGGCAGCAGGCATCGACGATTCGTTTGACGGCTAAAATTGCGCGCATGACCGGTGCGCCCGTGGTGCCGCTGATGTTCCATCGTAATCCGGATAACCGGACCTACACCATTGAGTGCCTGCCCGCCTTTGATGGTTTCCCAAGCGGCGATGAACAAGCAGACGCAGCAAGGGTTAATCAGTTTATCGAGCTTGCTATCCGCAAGCATCCGGAGCAGTACCTGTGGTTGCATCGGCGGTTTAAGACGCGCCCTGAGGGCGAGCCCAGCCTTTATTAATCAATAAGTAGCGCGATAAAAAAAGCCGGCGAAAGCCGGCTTTTGGTGTTTGGTCGCCGCGTTTAATCCAGATTGCGGGAGTAAAAGATTTCCAGCATTTCTTTACGCAGGCGGCTCTCAATATCACGCGCTTCCTCAAACGTGATATCTCGGCGCGAGGTGCCGAACAGGTAGTTGTCCAGCTCAAAGTCTTTGAGCAGCATTTTGGTATGGAACATATTTTCTTGATAAACATTAACGTCCATCATCTGATACGCATGCTTGGTGTCTTCAGCAAGGTAGTCTTGGATGGAGGTAATCGCATGATCAATAAACAATTTTTTGCCATCTACGTCGCGCGTAAAGCCACGTACACGGTAATCCATGGTAACAATGTCTGAATCAAAGCTATGGATCAGGTAGTTAAGCGCCTTGAGCGGGCTGATGTGGCCACAGGTGGAAACATCGATATCTAAGCGAAAGGTGCTGATGCCGTTGTCAGGATGCGACTCCGGGTAGCTGTGAACCGTGACGTGGCTTTTATCCAGATGGCCAACGACTGTTTCTGGCAGCGGTCCAGGACCGGGCTTGATCTGATCCGGAGCCGCGTCGTCTAGCTCATGCTCGGCAATCAGAATCGTCACGCTAGCGCCGTGAGGCTCATAGTCTTGACGGGCAATATTCAGCACGTGAGCGCCGATAATATTGGTGACATCCTTGAGAATCTGCGTCAAACGTTCAGCGTTATAAAGCTCATCGATATAGTCGATGTATGCCTCTCGCTGCTCTTCAGTTTTGGCATAGCAGATGTCGTAAATGTTGAAGCTCAACGAACTGGTCAGGTTGTTAAACCCGTGGAGTCGGAGACTGTCTGTCATGCCCGAACCTCCTCAATAATCTCAAAAGAGTGAGTGATGTCGACGCCGCCATTGCCCAACATGATCGACGCGCTGCAGTATTTTTCAGCGGAGAGCCCAACAGCACGCTCAACTTGTTTCTCTTTCAGGCCGCGTCCGGTCACCACAAAATGTACGTGGATCTTGGTAAATACGGCGGGCACGTCATCCGCGCGCTCAGCGTCAAGCTCCGCTACGCAGTCAGTGACATCAGCACGTGCCTTATCAAGAATATTAAGAACATCAAAAGCAGTGCAGCTGCCCATGCCCATCAGCAACATTTCCATGGGGCGAGGGCCGGTGTCGCGGCCGCCGTGATCCGGCGGGCCGTCGATCACAACGCTATGGCCACTGCCGGATTCCGCCACAAATTGTCGCCCGTCGGTCCATTTTACCCGTGCTTTCACGTGGCTCTCCTCATCTAGGCGCGAAAGGTAAGTCGCGCAGCATAACATTTCTTGGCTCGCGCGCCTCTCTTCACTGTTTCTCTGAATCATTGTCTTCGCGACTATCGTTTAACGACAGTCGCGTCACGGCGTTGGGATTTAGCGGCTAGCAGCGTGTAATTTATTTTCTAGCGCTGCAAGTCGCTCCGGTGTGCCTACATCGACCCAGTGGCCTGTGTAATGTTCACCGCTCACGCGCCCGTCATTGATAGCGGCTTTAAGCAGCGGTGCCAAAGCAAAGGCGCCCGGTACGTGGCCGGCCAGCAGCGCTGGATGAATCACGCTAATGCCGGCGAAGGTTAAGCGCTGGTGGCTTGTTTGATTGACGCGCCCGGCCGAAAGTCCAAAATCCCCATCAACGTGATGAGCGGGATTATCCACTAGCACTAAGTGCGCCAGGTCTTCGCCCTGCAGCGCTTGCGGGCCAGGCAGTGCTTCGCACCAAACGTCGCCATTGATCAGCAGAAAAGGCGCCTCGCCAAGCAGCGGCAGTGCCTGCTGGATACCGCCGCCGGTTTCTAACGGCGACGTTTCGTGGCTCCAATGAATGCGCAGCCCATAGGCTTCGCCATCGCCCAGCGCTTCGATAATTTGCTCGGCACGATAGCTCACATTGATGACAACGTCTTGAATGCCGGCACCACGAAGCCGCTCAAGATGATAGGCAATCAGCGGTTTTCCTGCGACCGGCAGCAGCGGCTTGGGGCAGTGGTCGGTCAGTGGGCGCATCCGCTTACCGAGTCCTGCGGCTAAAATCATCGCTTTCATGGGGCTATTTTCATCTGTATTCGTATCCATGGCTATTAATGAGCTTCTGCTAGCCGCTGAATAATCGCAGGGCGCAGGGTGGCATTGACCCAGTGAGCAAAGACCGCCTGCTCCGGCAGCGCTAAAAGGCTATCTTCAAGATGATCCAAAAAGTGCGGTAAGCGCTCAAGATAGCCACTTTTTTGATCACGTAGCGTTAAGCGGCAGAAAATACCCAATACCTTCAAGGAGCGCTGGGCTGCCATTGCGTGGCATTGGGTCAAAAACAAGGTCGGGTCTACGCTGCTTGAAAGCCTGCCGTCGCGACGCGCTTGGTGATAAAATTCATCTACGAAGCTTGTAAACTCCTCGTCCGTGAAGCGGCAGTAGCGCCCTCTAAGAAGAGAAATAAGATCGTAACTGAGCGGGCCAGCCACAGCGTCCTGAAAATCGATCATATAAAGACGCTGCTGGTGTACCATCAGGTTCATCGCGTCAAAGTCACGGTGTACGCTTACCACTGGCTGCGCCAGAGCATGCTGTATAAGCTGCTCACGAACTGCCTGCCAGCTTTCTGGCGGTGGTATCGCTAGCCAGGCACCGAGACACCATTGCGGAAACAAATCGAGCTCGCGGGCGAGTAGCGCCGTATCATAGGCTGGTAATGACGCTGAGTTAGCGCGATTTTGCAGCTCGGCGATGAGCGCCAGGGCCTTTGAATGATAAGCCTGTG
Organism: Vreelandella profundi; assembly: GCF_019722725.1. NCBI lineage: Bacteria > Pseudomonadati > Pseudomonadota > Gammaproteobacteria > Oceanospirillales > Halomonadaceae > Vreelandella > Vreelandella profundi. The sequence goes on along the minus strand of NZ_CP077941.1, from coordinate 2,644,998 downwards.
TCGTCGCATCGTCGGTAAACAAGTCTTGTAGAGGCGTGTTGCCCAAGTCGTCGAGCAGCAGAAAACCCTCGGCTAGATTAGCCGCGTGTACTTGGGGCACCGGCAGCCCAGCGCTATGCCAGCGCTTAGCAATGCTGACAAAAGGCTGCGAGTCTTCTTGCTCAGGAGGGGCATCCATAAGCACTTGGGTGCTACCGTTGGGTAGCGTTAGGCGAAAATAGCGCCTAAAACTTGCATCCCCTACGGCAGATGAAAGAGAAATATCGGCCTTAGAAAGGCCGTTTTGTTGGGCAGCCCACGTGGTGAGGGCGTTAATCCGATATGAGGACATGCAAGCTCCTTGCTGGTCGGGCATCATGCGGGCTGTATAATACCGATTCTGGATGCCAAGGATAACGAACATGGGCAAGCGATTTTCGCGCACGTTGCCGGTTGCGCATACGTTAGTGGGCAGTTTGCTCGCTGGCGCCTCGTTTACGGCGGTGGCTCAAGGTCAAACCATGCCCGCTGAAGCGCTGGATTGGCAAGCCTGGGGAGAAGCTGAAGCGTCTACCCAACTTTGCCGTGGGCGTTACGTGATGCCAAATTACCGCTTGCCAGCCGACGATAACCCCGAAGCACTGTCTCTTGAAGCCAGTGATGTCGATTACGCCGCCAACGGCGAATCGCTGCTGCGCGGTGACGTGGTTTTGCGGCGCGGTAATGAAGAGCTACAGGCCGAGCAAATCTTTTTGCCTGCCGACCGTCAACAGGTCGATGCCGAAGGCAATATTGCGCTGCGCGACGGGCAAGCCCTGGTACGCGGCGAAAAGGCTATGCTAAGGCTAAATGAAGATCGAGCGACGCTGAATAACAGTCAATATGTGCTCTATGATCAGCACCTGCGTGGGGAAGCTAGGCAACTGGAGCAGACGGGCGAGGGGCTGTACCGCTTGCAAGACGCAAGCTTTACGACCTGCGACCCGGGTGAAAATAGCTGGCAGCTGGTAAGTAGCAATATCGTACTTGATCAGGCTCAAGGCTTTGGCACTGCGCGCAATGCGCGTTTAGAAGTTAAAGATATTCCTATCTTTTATTGGCCCTGGCTGCGCTTTCCTATCGATGACCGCCGTCATACCGGTCTGCTGTCGCCCTCCATTGGTTTTTCAGCGGACGGATTTGACTACGCTCAGCCGTTTTATTGGAACATTGCACCTAACCATGATGCCACCATCACGCCGCGCTGGATGACCGATCGCGGACTGCTGATGAACGGTGAATATCGCTACCTGTTTTCTGAAAGCGCAGGCACCGTAGAAGGCGGCTATTTAAACAGTGACGACGGCGGCTCGGGCGGAGACGCTAACCGCTTTGAAGGTGATGACCGCTGGTATATCGATGCGCGTCATGCCGGGCGGGTTAATGAACGTAGCAATTATCAGTTACGCTACGGTGCGGCCAGCGACGGGCGCTATTTTGATGACTTTGGCGGTGAGTTTGGCAACAGTGACCGCGTGAGCATGGAGCGATTAGCCCAGGTGGATTATCGCGGCCAGCGCTGGCAGTTAGACGCTCGCGCACAGGGCTTTCAGCGCTTGGAAGACCCGCTTAGCGATAACGATAAACCGTTCTACCGGTTACCTAGCCTAAGCGCTAACGCTGATTGGCAGTTTAACAGCGGGCTGTATACCGAATGGCGCTCGAACGCGACATATTTCTGGCGGGATGTGGACGAGCGTCGCGTGCCCGAGCGCGAAGCGGCCATTGGTAGCCGACTGCATCTGACCCCGGCGGTAGGCTGGCGGTTTGAGCAGCCGTGGGGCTACGTTGAGCCGCGTACAGAGTTTTGGAACACTGCCTATGAGCTGGACTACGGCGAGCGCGAAACGGATCGTGGCACAACGCCTACGCGCAGCATCGCGCTGACGTCTATCGACAGCGGGCTGGTTTTTGAACGTGAGCTTGCCCTCGGCGGGCGAGAGTATCGGCAAACGCTAGAGCCACGGCTCAACTATGCCTATGTACCGCGTACCGACCAAACCGAGCTGCCAGACTTTGATAGCCGTGAGCGTGCATTCTCTTGGGATCAGCTATGGTCAGCGAAGCGCTTTTCCGGCGCCGACCGCGTCGGCGACCTGAATCGGCTGTCGTACGGGGTTCAGTCGCGGCTGCTGGAAGATGCCTCCGGGCGTGACCGGCTATCGTTTGGCATAGGGCAAAGCGCTTATTTTGATGAGCGTCGTATCGATAGCGAGGGTGATCCCAATTCGCTGCCGGATCGGCCTGAAGATAACCCCAACATTAATCCTGAAAGCCGCTATCAGGCCACAAGGGATCGCTCGCCGGTGGTCTCTCGGTTAGATTGGCAAATCAGTGATCGCTGGAGCAGTGGCTATGAATGGCTCTACGATGATCATCGTGAACGTACCGAACGCTCAAGCGTGGACGTGCGTTATCGCCATCCTGAAGGGCACGTAGTGAACCTTGGCTACCGTTGGGAGATCGAAGGGTTCGACCCAGGCGTTCTGCCTGATGATGACGGCTTTCGCGACTACAGCCGTGAAGAGTGGGATTTGTCGTTTGCCTGGAAAGCTAGTCCTAGCATTGATTTGATTGGCAGCTACCTGCACGATCAGACCAATAATCGCCCGCTTGAGCAACTGGCAGGTGTCCAGTGGAACAATTGCTGCTATGGCGTTCAGGTCGTTTGGCGCGAATGGATAGACGACGACGACACCGCCCGCATTGACGACGATTTTAAAGATCGCGGCTTGTTTTTACGCTTCGTATTCCGTGGTTTAGGCGGCGTTGGACAGGACGCAGATAGCTATTTTGAACAGACCATTCCTGGCTATCGTCCGACTGCACTATAACGACATCCATCGATTGGCTAATGAAAGAGACGTTTGTTATGAAAATGAAAAAGCCCCTGCTAGGCAGTATGAAACAGCTCTCTGCCGGCAGCCTGCTGGCGCTGTGTGTGGGTGCAGGCGTTGCGCTCGCTCCGCTTACAGTGAATGCGCAAAACTTCCAGTCTACTCAGCGCCAAGCGTTAGATAGCGTGGTCGCGGTGGTAAATGACGACGTCATTATGCGCAGCAATTTAAACGGACGGATGGCGCAAGTTGAGCAGCAGGCCCAGACACGCGGTGGCAATCTTCCCCCGCGTTCTCAGTTAGAGAGGCAGGTGCTTGAGCGCATGGTGATGGAAGAGATTCAGATGCAGATGGCGGAAGATGCCAATCTCAGCATTAACGATACCGAGCTGAATGCGCAGGTACGCTCTATTGCTGAATCTAACAACATGACCCTAGATGAATTTGCCGATGCGGTAGAGGCCGATGGCATTACGCTGGCTAGCGTGCGCGATGAGGTGCGCCGCGAAATGCTGATGCGCCAAGTGCAGCAGCGTCAAATCAGCAATCGCGTAACGGTAAGCGATCGCGACGTTGACCGCTTCTTAAGCCAGCAGCCTGGCCAGTCGGACAGCCAGAATTTTATTGAGGAAAGCCGGGCGCGCCACGTGCTGGTTGCGCTGACCCCCACCCGCGATGAAAATCAGGCGCGCGCACGGGCTGAAGACGTTCGCGAGCGTTTATCACGCGGCGCTGATTTTGCTTCATTAGCGCGCGAATATAGTGACGACAGCGGCAGCGCGCTCAATGGCGGCGAGCTTGGCTGGGTACGCCCCGGTCAGACTGTACCCGCGTTTGAAGAAGCCATGCGCGGCCTTGATATTAATCAAGTATCAGCGCCTGTGCGTTCGCAGTTTGGTTATCACGTGATCCAGGTTGAGGAGCGTCGCCGTCAGGACGTTACGCAAGAAAGCCAGCGTGAGCAGGTGCGCCAAGCGATTTTCCAACGCCGTGCTAATGAAGAGCTGGAAACGTGGCAGCAGGAAATTCGCTCGCAGGCCTTTGTTGATATTCGCCTCTGATGCCTGCTAGCGCATTGATGGACGCGAGCGCTGCGCCGGTGATTATCACTACCGGCGAACCGGCGGGCATTGGCCCTGAGCTGACGCTCATGCTGGCGGCGCAGGGCCTGCTGCCCGCCAATACCGTGGCCATTGGCGATCCTGAAATGCTGCGCCAGCGCGCTGCCTTGCTGGGGTTGGATATCCAGATTGTTGAGTGCGCGCCAGGCGAATGCCCGGCGGGCAACCATCGCTTGCCCGTTTGGCCGGTGGCGCTTAGCGCGCCTGCAATACCTGGCGTGCTCAATCCGGCCAATGCTGACTACGTGTTAGCCACCTTGGCGCTTGCGGTCGATGCCTGCCAGCGAGGGCAGGCGGCGGCGATGGTAACGGCACCGCTGCACAAAGGTGTGATCATTGAAGGCGGCCACGCTGGTTTTACCGGCCATACCGAATGGCTGCGCGATGCCTGCGGCGTTGATGAAGTGGTCATGATGCTGGCCACGGACGCAGCGCTGCATGCAAATTCGCCAAGCTGGCAGGGCAGTGGTGATCTACGTGTTGCGTTAGTGACCACGCATTTGCCGTTACGCAACGTTGCCGATGCCATCACCTATGAGCGAGTTACGCGCATCAGCCATTTGCTCGCGGCCGATTTGCAGCGTCAGTTTAAAATTGCTAAGCCGCGTATCGCTGTGTGTGGCTTAAATCCCCATGCCGGTGAGGATGGGCACTTAGGGCGCGAAGAGCTCGATATTATTATTCCGGCGCTTGATGCGCTGCGCGCAGAGGGAATGGATATTCACGGCCCGCTGCCTGCTGATACGCTATTTACGCCCAGGCATTTGGCGGGTGTTGACGCAGTGCTGGCGATGTATCATGACCAAGGGCTGGCCGTGCTCAAATATGCAGGCTTTGGCCAAGCTGCCAATATTACTTTGGGTTTGCCGCTAGTGCGTACCTCTGTGGATCATGGCACTGCGTTGGGGTTGGCAGGCAAAGGCTTGGCAGACCCCAGCAGCTTAAAGGTAGCGATGACGCTGGCGCGCCGTTTAGCCGCGCAGCGCGGCGGGCCAGATAGTTAAGATATTTGCCTCGACAGCTACCCATACTCCTGATTGAAACTGCTTTCCAAGGAACACCGCTTGATGTCTCATGTGCCCCAGCACCGCGCTCGTAAACGCTTTGGTCAAAATTTTTTACGTGATCTTGGCATTATTTCGCGGATTGTACGCGCCGTTGGCCCTCGCTCAACGGACCGCTTAGTTGAAATTGGCCCAGGGCAGGGCGCGCTGACCGAGCCGCTGCTTGAAGCCGCCGGGCACCTGGAGGTCATTGAGCTTGACCGTGATCTAATTCCCGGTTTGCGCGTGCAGTTTTTTAACTATCCCGATTTTGTTATCCATGAAGGCGATGCGCTCAAGTTTGATTTTGCTGCGCTAAAAGGCGATGGGCCTGCGCTGCGGGTAGTGGGTAATCTTCCTTACAATATTTCCACGCCGCTAATTGTGCACTTGTTAGCGGCTGGCGATGCCATTGCCGATATGCACTTTATGCTACAAAAAGAAGTAGTTGAGCGTTTAGCGGCAGAGCCAGGCGGCACGGACTGGGGGCGCCTTTCTGTTATGGCGCAATACTATTGCCACGTTGAGCAGCTGTTTATTGTTCCGCCCGAAGCATTCGTTCCGCAGCCTAAAGTTGATTCGGCGATTGTGCGCTTAACGCCTCACGAGGCGCTTCCATACACCGCCGATGATCCGGCGCTATTGTTTGAGCTGGTTAAGCTTGCTTTCGGCCAGCGGCGCAAAACGCTGCGCAATAACTTCAAAGGGCGCGTCAGCCCCACGACGTTGGAAGATCTTGGTATTGATCCAGTGCGCCGGCCGCAGACCTTAACCGTGGCCGAGTACGTTGCCATTGCCAATCGTGTCGCTGCGGATGAGCAGGCGAGCGGCGATCAGGGCGGCGAAGGGTGAGTGGCCTAGCGATTGAGGTGGGCGTTGACCCTAGCTATCGCGCCGATGAGTCCAATGATGCGGAGCTGCGCTACGTCTTTAGTTATACCGTAACGGTGCATAACCAAAGCCCTCACAGCGTTCAGCTCATGGCGCGTTACTGGAAGATTACCCAGGGCGGCGGAGACTGCCAAGAAGTGCGCGGCAAAGGGGTTGTTGGTCAGCAGCCGTTAATAGGCCCAGGGCAGAGTTTTCGCTATACCAGTCGCGCTATTCTGCAAACGCCGGTAGGCGTGATGGAAGGTGCTTACACATTGTTAGACACCTCCACCCAGCGAGTCTTTGAAGTGCCTATTATGCCTTTTAGGCTGGCAGCTCCCCTCCAGCTTCATTAGTCGTGACCCGCTGATGCGAGCGCTTTAGGCGCTCGTCAATCGGCTGTCTAGATGATCGCAAAGGCGTAGTGCCAGTTGAACTAGCGTCAGTGTAGGGTTGGCGTGACCGACACTGGCAAATACGCTGGACCCCGCGACATAGACGTTATCCTGAGCAAACAGACGGCAGTCGGGATTGACGATGCCTTGCTCTGCATCTAGGCTCATGCGCGTGCCGCCCATGTGGTGGCGCCCGGCAAGCTCTCCATCTGAAGGGAGCTGGACCGGCGTCTCTGCTAGCCAATCTGCCAATTGCAGCCGGCCGAGATCATTCTCTCGCAGATATTCCCCCAGCATCAGCATACTTTCGCGAATCGTATGGCGATCAAGATTCGACTGCTGCCATACCAACCGGCTGCGCGGCACGCCTAGGCTATCAACGTCATCGCTCAGCTCTATATGGTTGTCATAGCGAGGCTCTTGTTCCCAGGCCGCTCTTAGCACTGCGCCGTGCATCACGCGCCCTTGAGCTTGCCAAGTGTGCAGCCGCCCAGCTAGGGTCGGTGCTTGCTCAGCCAGCTCATCCACTAATGCTTGGGTGGCCTCAGCGTTCATACGGTGTAAGCGCAGCCCGCAGTTAAGTATCTGGCGTGAGGCGATGGCCTGTGCATCCGGGGAAAGAAACACATTGTACTCGTCTTCCAAGCCCAGAGCCGCAGGCTCGAACATGAGGGCCTTGCCCACCGTGGCATGCGGGTGCTCCATCCAGTAACGGCCTAGCGTGGCATCTTGGGGGATCAACTGCCCATTTGCCTGTTGATTGCACCACAGCAGTAGGCGGGAATTTTCGATGCCGCCGCAGGCCAATACAAAATAACGTGCCCGCACCTGGCGAGAGTCGCCGGCGTAGTTTTTAAACGTTGCGCTAGTGACTTCGCCGTCAAGCGTTTCCAGCGCTACTAAGTTGGCCGTTAGGCAGCACTGAAGCGTGGCTGATTCGCTAAGCGTGGCGGCATATTTTTCTTTTAGCCGCGTTGGGTTGCCGAGTGAAAAATAGATGCGCTTAAACCCTGAACCAGCGATGGGCTGGTCGGCAGGCGTCGGCATTAAATCAAGTATGCTGGCCGCGGTGCTGTAATAAGGCGAGATTGCGTCGCGCGCAATTGGCCAGTCAGTCTCACTGGATGCCGACTTAGCGGTAAAGTCGTAGCGATCAAGCGGGCGACAAATGCCGCCCCAGTGGTTGGTCGACCCGCCTAAATAGCGTAAGCGTGCGCCATATAGGGGAATGTAAGGATCGCCGACCGTTTCGCCTCGATAGCTGTCCTGGGAGCGCTCGCTGTAGTCGGCATCGCCACCCTCGCAGAGCAATACTCGATGCCCGCGTTCGGCCAGCGTAACCGCCATGGAAATGCCCGCCGCGCCAGCGCCAATGATGCACACGTCGATTTCATCACCGTGCTCGCTAATGTCCTCAAAATCAATATACATTAGCGATCACTGTCATTAAGCAGCCAGCCTTTCACTATCACCGGCTTGGGGTGCACAGGCGCTTTAGCGGCGGCGTTGGCGGCAGGCAGTAGCGTTGTGCCAGGTAGCAGCGCTGCGCCAATGCCAGCCAGGGTCGCCGCGCGCAGTAGTCCGCGGCGGGTATAGTCCATTGTCATGTGGGTATCGTTTTCCTTAACGGTCGCAAGGTAGTTGCTGCGCTGGGCGTCGCTAAAGACGTCAGCGTGATGCGTGTAATGACGATAAGTTTACTATGGCTATAGTGGCGCAGGTGCCGCGTTTTCACCAGTTCATTTGATCAATGCTTAGCCAATAGAGTGAGTAAGCGGCGCGTGCAAGCAGCAGGTGAGATGGTAGTATTTAAGGTAGTATTTAGCCCACTTATTTCATAAAAGGCCTCCCGCATGAGCACCTATGCGATCGGCGATTTACACGGCTGTCACGTTGAATTCGTGACGCTACTAGAGCGCATCAGTTTTAATCCCGCACGCGATACGCTCTGGTTAGTGGGCGATTTAATCAATCGTGGCCCCGGATCATTAGAATGCCTGCGCGAAGTGCGAGCGCTAGGCAATGCTGCGCGCAGCGTATTGGGCAATCACGACTTTCATTTGCTAGTGTTAGCACGCGGTGGCGGCAAGCTTAAAAAAAACGACACCTTTAGCCAATTGCTGGGCGCCCCTGATCGCGAGACGCTGCTGGATTGGCTGCAAAGCCTGCCGCTTAGCGTTTGCGAAAACAATACGCTGATGACGCACGCCGGCGTGCTGCCCCAATGGAGCGTGGCACAAACTGAGTTGAGAGGGCGAGAAGTGCAGGCCGCACTGGCGAGTGAGGCATCTGGACAGTTCTTGGCGGAGCTATTTGGCAATCAGCCGGATACGTGGCAAGACGACATCGACGGCATCGATCGACTTCGCTTAATTGTTAATGTGTTAACAAGAATGCGCTTTATCGATGCCCAGGGGCGCTTGGACTTCGCCGCTAAAGAAGGGCTAGATAGCGCCCCAGCAGGATTTCTGCCCTGGTTTCAGTACCCGCGAGACGATGATACGCAGCTGCTGTTTGGCCACTGGGCAGCGCTAGAAGGTAAAACACCACAGGCGAAGATTTCCGTTGAGGCACTTGATACCGGCTGCGTATGGGGAGGTCGTTTGACCGCACTCAATTTAGATAGCGGCGAGCGAACTAGCGTGGCGCACGCCGAAGCCCCCGCATGCTCAGGCCGTGCACAGAGCAAGCCGAGGCGATGATGAAAGAGCAGCATGCTGACCCGCGCTTGGCGGGTCTAAATGTATATCGAGTCGGTGGCGCAGTGCGCGATGCGCTGTTGGGTTGGCCGGTGGTTGATAATGACTGGGTGGTTGTCGGTGCGACGCCCGATGCCATGCGCAAACGCGGCTTTAAGCCGGTGGGGCGAGACTTTCCAGTGTTCTTGCACCCGGAAAGCGCTGAAGAGTATGCACTGGCGCGCACCGAGCGTAAATCTGGTCATGGCTATGCAGGCTTCGAGGTGCATGCAAGCCCCGATGTCACGCTGGAAGAGGATCTATTGCGGCGCGATTTAACGATTAATGCCATCGCGCAAAGTCAACAGGGTGAATTGACCGATCCGTTTAATGGCCAGGGCGATATTGAGCAACGGCTACTGCGGCATGTTTCGCCAGCGTTTAGCGAAGACCCGCTGCGAGTGCTGCGTACGGCGCGCTTTTTGGCCCGCTATTCCTTGCTTGGCTTCACTATTGCCCCCGAGACGCTGGCGCTGATGCGTCAAGTGAGCCTAAGTGGTGAGCTTGGACACCTTGCAGCCGAGCGTGTATGGGTGGAAACCGAAAAAGCGCTGGGTGAGCCAAGTCCTGAGATTTATTTCACGACGCTTGAGCGCTGCGCGGCGCTCGCTATTTGGTGGTCAGAACTGTCCGGCCAAGCGTTAGAGAAGGGCCTTGCGGCACTGGCTCATACTCCCGCAGGGAGTGCGTTAGCCGTGGCCCACTGGCGCTATGCCCAGCTGGTGTCGCCCCTTAGCGTCAATGAGCGTGAGGCGCTGGCCGTACGGCTAAAGCTGCCTAACACGGTGGCCCAGCTTGCTCGCCACGCGGCGCTTACCCATGGGATGCTTGGCGATAAGTTGGATGGCCCGGGCGTGCTGCACTGGCTGGAGCGCTTGGACGGCTGGCGCAAGCCTGCACAGGTAGAAGAGCAGTTGGCGTTGGTTGCATTGCTCGCGCCGGAGCAGCAGGCACGGCTTGAGCGCGCATGGCAAGCCGCTGGCAAGGTAAGCCCGCAGTCGCTTATTGCTCAGGGGTATCAGGGAGCGGCGCTTGGAAGTGCCTTACGTGAGCACCGCGGCCAGGCCGTGGCGGCTGCGTTGGATTAGTCGGTGGTGTTATGTGTCGATGTTGAAGCGTTGTGTAGCTAGCCATCACTGCGTGAGATTACGTGGTCTCGCCAGGTGAATTTGATCGGCCACAGGCGCTGCTCACCTAGCTCAAAGGCTTCCCATAGCGCTGCATAAGGGGTGCCACAGAGAGGGTGGCGTTCATTCGGCAGTAGCTCAGCAAGCGGCTGCAAAACAAAGGCGCTATTGGTGATCTCGCTTCGTGGAAGCGATACGCTGTCGATAATGCCGCAGGTGTCGCCAACGGTTAGCAGATCAATATCGAGCGTGCGAGGGCTTAGCTTAGCGGTGCTAGGTAGGCGGCCATGCTTAGTTTCAAGCTGTTTGCCCCACGCCTGTAACTTGCCAGGTGTCCAGTCGCTGTGAAAGGCCACTACCGCGTTATAGAAATGGCGGCTGTCGGTAAAACCGACCGGCTCACTTTCAAATACACGCGAAATTTGAAGCGAGCCGAAGGTGTCAGTCAGTGCATCAAGGCAGCAGCGAATATGCCGAGTCGGGCTAATGTTGCTGCCTAAACTGACGGTCACCAAATTCATGCGCGTGGCTCCTGGGTTACCTCTGGCAGGCTGCCGCGAGTAATTTCTAAGCCGACGCTGGCAGCATTGGGAACGGCGCCGGGTTTACGTACCCTTAAGCGCAGCCAGGTGATCGGAAACTCTGTTCTCAGGCACTCTGACAAGCGTTCGGCGAACGTTTCGACCAGGGCAAACTGATGCGCATCGGCAAACTGCTGAATACGCTGGCAGATAGCCGCGTAATCTAGCGTAAGGTGCAGATCATCGGTGGCGGCTGCCGCGCGAATATCGGTCGCCAGCGTTAGATCTAGGCTCAGCGTCTGCTGAATAGAGCGCTCCCAGTCGTAGACGCCAATGACGGTATCGACCGTTAACGCTTCAATTAAAATGCGGTCCATCTCACGATCCCCTGCTGCAACAAGCGAGCGATTGTACGTTAGGATGGAGTTTAACGACAGCGAGCCAGGCCATAAAGCGAGCACAGAGCGATGGGGTGGATTTTGGTGGGCTACTTAAGCGGCAGTTGGCTGGCAGCGCTAAGCATTTGCCGCTTGGCGGGCGTGGGCGATCCCCGCCGATACGGCTCGTTTAACCCTGGATTCTCCAACGTACTGCGTCTGTACGGCCCCCGCTTAGCAACCGCTACATTGTTGCTGGATGCCCTGAAAAGCATCCCTGCGGTGCTGGGCGCTAAGCTGATGAGCTGCCCGGTGTGGCTGCAAGGGTTAGTTGGGCTGGCGGTGCTACTGGGTCACAGCTTTCCGCTATGGCATGGTTTTCGCGGCGGCAAAGCCGTGGCGAGTACGTTTGGCGTGCTGCTGGTATTGGTGCCCAGCGTTGCGTTATTGAGCGCCGTGCTGTGGTCAATATTAGCATGGCGACTAAGAGCAGCCGCGCTGGCATCGCTTATAAGTGCGCTCATCGCGCCGCTCGCCTGTGGCTGGCTGGCGCCTGACTATGTGATGGTGGTGAGCGGTTTTAGCCTGCTGGTGCTGGCCCGTCATGGCCTTAATATTCGACGCCTGCGGCGGGGCGAAGAGCCGCCTTTACGCGGCTCCTAGCGCTATGGCTGGCTTACAGTCGTCGGTGGCGTCAGCTGGTCCAGCGGCCATCGGGGGGTTGCCTGCATCATTCCTTGGGTATCATGCTCGCCCGCCGCCAGCCGCTGAGCACCGACGTAGGCAATCATGGCGCCATTGTCAGTACAGAATCGTCCACGTGGATAGTAGGCGCGCGCCTGGCGTTTTTCACACTCGGCCTGAAGCCGTTCACGTAACCGTTGATTAGCACTCACTCCCCCTGCCACCACTAGGCGCTTAAGCCCCGTTTGATCCAGCGCGCGGCGGCATTTAATGACCAGCGTATCAACAACGGCCTCTTCAAAGGCCCGGGCTACGTCGGCGCGCGCTTGATCGTCGAGCTCTCCGGCGTCGTTTAACTGGCGAATGGCCGTCATAGTATGCGTTTTTAGGCCTGAAAAGCTGAAGTCTAGCCCTGGGCGGTCAGTCATTGGGCGCGGAAAGCGAAAACGTTTAGGATTGCCCTTTTCCGCCAGCTTGGCTACCTCGGGCCCGCCTGGGTAGGTCAGGCCGAGCATTTTGGCCGCTTTGTCAAAGGCTTCGCCGGCTGCATCATCTACCGACTCGCCAAGCAGTTGATAGCAACCTAGCCCCTGCACTTCGACCAGCTGGGTATGGCCGCCAGATACCAATAGCGCGACGAATGGAAACTCGGGCGGATGTTCTTCCAGCATCGGCGCCAGCAGGTGGCCCTCCATATGGTGCACGCCAAGCACTGGAATGTTTAAGGCGCGCGCCATGCCATGAGCCGTACTGGCACCAACCATCAGTGCGCCGACAAGGCCGGGGCCTGCGGTATAGGTGATCCCGTCCAAATCATGGCGCGTCAGTTGGGCATCGCTCAGCACTTGCTCAATGAGTGGCAGCAGTTTGCGCGTATGATCTCTCGACGCGAGTTCGGGCACTACGCCACCAAACTCGGCGTGCATGGCTATTTGACTATACAGCGCATCCGCGAGGAGCCCCTGGCCACCTGTTTTCGACGTGTCATATAACGCGACGCCAGTTTCGTCGCAGGACGTTTCAATGCCCAGTACGCGCATAAAAAGGGACTCTTTGTCGGTATAAAGGTAAAAATGATGAGAGCTGTAGTTTAGCATTGTCGCTGCGGGCGGGCGTAAGCATTTGCAAAGATAGCCAGCGGCGACTAGACTACTGTGCGCTATAAAACTGGGTCGTGCACTGTGTTCTTGATCGCGATGTAAATCGCTATTTTCGCTGTGTACGTACTATCCGAACTCAAAATTTTAAGGTAGGTGAGTGCTTAATGCCTTCTGTAAAAGTACGTGATAACGAGCCGTTTGACGTCGCCCTGCGTCGCTTCAAGCGTTCTTGCGAAAAAGCTGGCGTCCTCTCTGAAGTACGTCGTCGCGAGCAATATGAGAAGCCGACTGCTGAGCGTAAACGTAAAGCGGCAGCTGCCGTGAAGCGTCACGCTAAGAAAGTCCAGCGTGAAACTAAGCGTTTCGAACGGCTCTATTGATCCGTACCCGAGGGGGCCTGCGCAGTTAGCTGGTCGTCTCAAGAGGGATGCCAAGCGGCCGCCACTAGGTGGCCGTTTGTTTTTCGGCATATTTGATGTCGTTCAAGTCCAACGCTGTTTAAGGTGATCTGGCAGTGGGTCCGATGACCCTAAGCAGTGTCTTGAAATTCAGCGATTCAGCGCTATGCGCAAGGGTGCCGTAGTAAATGGCAGGCCAAATTCCACAGCGTTTCATTGACGACCTGTTAGGCCGCGTAGATGTGGTTGAGGTGGTTGGTGAGCGTGTGCAGCTTAAAAAGGCCGGCCGTAACTATTCTGGGCTCTGTCCCTTCCATCAAGAGAAAACTCCATCGTTCACGGTCAGTGCTGATAAGCAGTTCTATCACTGCTTTGGCTGCGGAGCTAATGGTAATGCACTACGCTTCTTGATGGAGTACGACAAGCTACCGTTTCCCGAAGCCATAGAGCAGCTAGCCGGGCGTTTGGGTATTGAAGTGCCCCGCGAGGGGGCTGATGACCCGCGTGCCCAGCAGCGTGAAAAAAAACGCAAAGAGGGCGTTAACCTGCTTGAGCTTGCCGCGAGCTTTTATCGTGAGCGGTTGAAAATGCAGGAAGGTAAGTCGGCCCAGGGTTACTTGTTGGATCGTGGGCTCTCGGACGATGTGATCAAGACCTATGGTATCGGCTATGCCCCGGCGGGATGGGAGGCGCTAAAGCAGCATCTCAGCGAGCGTGGAATTGGTGAGCCGGTTCAGGTGGAATACGGCCTGCTGATTCATCGTGAAGAGTCTGGGCGTACCTACGATCGCTTTCGCGACCGGGTGATGTTCCCGATTCGTGATCTGCGCGGGCGAACCATTGCTTTCGGCGGCCGAGTCATGGGTGATGATCAGCCCAAGTACCTCAACTCGCCTGAAACACCGGTGTTTCATAAAGGCCGCGAGTTGTACGGCTTGTTTGAGGCGCGTCAGGCGTCGAACAAGCTTGAGCAGTTGGTGATTGTCGAGGGCTACATGGACGTGGTGGCATTAGCGCAGTACGACATCCATAACGCCGTGGCAACGCTTGGCACTGCTACCACCGAAGATCATTTGACTCGCCTGTTTCGGCTGGTGAGCCGCGTGGTGTTTTGTTTCGATGGTGATCGCGCCGGTCGCCAGGCGGCTAGCCGAGCGCTGGAAACGGCACTGCCGCAAATGCTTGATGGCCGTGAAGCGCGCTTTTTATTTTTGCCAGAAGGTGATGATCCGGACTCGTTAGTGCGCCGTGAAGGCACCCAGGCATTTCAAGACCGCGTGACCTGTGCCATGCCGCTGTCGGAGTTTTTGTTCGAACAGGCGGCTCAGGGGCGCGACTTAAATACGGTCGAAGGGCGCGAGCGATTTGCCAGTCAAGTGCTGGAAGCATTGAACAAAGTGCCTGAAGGGATGCTCAAATCGCTATTGCTTGAGTCGTTGGCTCAACGCAGCGGGTTGGCCCAAGAGCAGCTGAAAGTGTTGCTCGAAAGGCGCGTTCAAGCGGCCCAGCAGCACGCGTTGCAGAAAGCACCGCCTGTTGATCAGCTGGAATCCGAATCAGTGTCATCAGCGGTGCCGAGCGTTTCACATGCGGCGCCTGATCGATCGTCGCGCTCACGCTCTCAGGTGCTTTCGCCCGTGGGGCGTGTGGTGCAGCTGTTGCTGCATGAGCCTAATTTGGTCGGCGCGTTGCCGGATCATTTGGATTGGCTGCCTGACGATGATGATGCGCCTCTATGCCAAGAGCTGATTACGCTGCTTAAAGCAGGGCGTTATCGCAGCCCGCAAGTGGTATTGGCGCATTTTCAAGGTAGCCAGCAGGGGCAGGCGTTGGCGGCCTTCGCTAAGCGAGATTTGTTGATCGCAAAAGCGGATCGGGAGGCCGAGCTGCATGGCTTGGTCGAGCACTTGCAGTACGTTCATCGCCAGCGTTCTCCGCAGGAGGAGTACGAGGCGTTGCTGGCGCAGGAGCGCGCCGGGCAAAAGTTAGATAAGGAGCAGCGCCAGCGTTTGGCAAGCTTGATAATGGAGCTTGCGCAGCGCCAATAAGGCGGTGTTTTAAGCGATAGGGGTTGAATTCTTACCGTTTCAGCACCAGATATGAGGTCAGCCACTTAGCGCTGACCTAACCGAACAACCTAACACACCTGAATGGTTGCGCAAATACGTTTTGCTGGAAAAAAACCGGCTATTTACGCTATACTACGTCGCTTGTTGAGTTTAATCGATTCAGCGCTCCAGGTGTTTCATTCTTCTTCGTCGAGATAGGGTTTCTATGGCTGGAAATGCGCAGCAGCAGACACGTCTGAAGGAGTTGATCGCACGCGGTAAGGAACAGGGCTACCTGACCTATGCCGAGGTCAACGACCATCTACCCGAGGATATTGCCGACCCGGATCAAGTGGAAGAAATCATTGGCATGATCAACGACATGGGTATAAGTGTCGCTGAAGAAGCGCCTGATGAAGACACTTTGATGATGTCGGATCATTCCGCGGACGAGTCCGCTGCGGAAGAAGCCGTAGCCGCGCTCGCCGCTGTTGATAGCGACGTGGGCCGCACCACTGACCCAGTGCGCATGTATATGCGTGAAATGGGGACGGTCGAGCTTTTGACCCGCGAAGGCGAAATTGCAATCGCTAAGCGGATCGAAGAGGGTACCCGTGAAGTGATGTCGTCCCTGGCGTATTTGCCGGGTGCCGTCGTCTCTATTTTGAATGCCTACGATGCCACTCAGGATGAAGAAGCGCCTGGGCGACTGTCGGATCTGTTTTCTGGTTTCATCGATCCTGATGAAGGTATTCCAGGCGTTGCCGAAGCCGAAGTGCCCGAGCCTGAGCCGGAGCCCGAAGTTGAAGAGGGCGCTGAAGGCGAGGATGGGGACGAAGACGACGATTCTACGGCCAGCGAAGGCGGTCCGGATCCTGAAGAGGCGCGTGCGCGTTTTGAGCAGATCCGTGAGCAGAACGCCCTCGTTGAAGCCGCTTTTGCTAAGCATGGCCGCGGTAGCGCCGAGCTGAAGTCAGAGCAGACGCGTCTGGCAGTACTGTTTTCACCGATCAAGCTGGTACCTAAACACTTTGAGCGCCTAGTGGGCCAAGTGCGTATCAGCGTTGAGCAAGTGCGCGCCCAAGAAAAAGCGGTGATGCAGCTGTGTGTGAAAAAAGCCAAGGTGCCGCGTAAAACGTTTATCAAGTCGTTTCCTGGTAACGAGTCGCGTAAAACGTGGCTGGATGACTTTCAGACAGCGCAGAGCAAGTACGCTGATCGCCTTGAGCCGCTGCGCGCCGATATTGCACGTGCTCAGCGCAAGATCGCCTTTGAAGAGGACATGGTGCAACTTTCCGTTGCCGACCTTAAAGAGGTGAATCGCAAGCTCTCTATTGGTGAAGCGAAAGCTCGTCGCGCTAAGAAAGAGATGGTTGAAGCTAACCTGCGCTTGGTGATCTCGATTGCTAAGAAGTACACCAACCGTGGTTTGCAGTTCTTGGATTTGATCCAGGAAGGCAATATTGGTTTGATGAAAGCGGTCGATAAGTTCGAATATCGTCGCGGCTATAAGTTCTCGACCTACGCCACGTGGTGGATTCGTCAGGCGATTACTCGTTCAATTGCCGACCAGGCGCGCACCATTCGTATTCCGGTGCATATGATTGAAACGATTAACAAGCTTAATCGCGTGTCGCGTCAGATGCTGCAGGAAATGGGCCGCGAACCGACGCCGGAAGAGCTTGGCGAACGCTTAGAAATGCCGGAAGACAAGGTGCGCAAGGTACTCAAAATCGCCAAAGAGCCGATCTCCATGGAGACGCCGATTGGTGACGATGATGACTCGCATTTGGGCGACTTTATCGAAGACGGCACGATGCTGCTGCCTATTGATATGGCGACCGGTGAAGGCTTGATCGAAGCGACCCGCAACGTGCTAGGCGGCTTGACCGCCCGCGAAGCAAAAGTGCTGCGCATGCGTTTTGGTATTGATATGAATACCGACCATACGCTTGAAGAGGTGGGCAAGCAGTTTGACGTAACGCGTGAGCGAATTCGTCAGATTGAGGCCAAAGCGCTGCGTAAGCTGCGTCATCCTAGCCGCTCTGAGCCGCTGCGTTCATTCCTTGATGAGTGAAGTAGTCAGTAAGCGCTAAGTAGCCGTTAAGATAAAAAAGCCCGCCGTTCATTGAACGACGGGCTTTTTGCGTTCTATCGCCTAAGCGCTTACAGCGTGTAATAGGTGGCTGATCCGGGGCCAACGGGCAGCCCTAATAAGAAGACCCAGACAAAGAACAGCAGACTCCAGCCAATCAGCATAAAGAGCGTATAGGGCAGCATGATGGCGATCAGTGTTCCGATACCTAAGTCTTTACGATAGCGCGCCGCAATCGCCATGATTAATCCGAAATAGCTCATCATGGGCGTAATCAGGTTGGTCACTGAATCGCCGATCCGGTAGGCCGCTTGGATGACTTCTGGCGCATAGCCCATCAGCATTAGCATGGGCACAAAAATCGGTGCCGTTACGGCCCACTGAGCAGATGCGCTACCAAGCGATAGGTTGATAATCGCACACATCACAATGAACAAGGCAAATAAGCCTGGTCCGCTTAACCCAAGCGATTCTAATAGGCTTGCTCCCGCGACGGCGGTGACGGTGCCAAAATTACTCCAGTTGAATAGCGCCACAAACTGAGCGGCAAAAAATACCAGGACAATATACAGCCCGAGGCTGCTCATGCTCTTAGCCATGGCGTTTACGATATCGCAATCATTATGCATAGTGCCGGCAAGTCGACCGTAAACGAAGCCGAGGACGGTGAATAAAACCGCCACAATAACCACAATGCCGCGTAAGAAAGGCGAGCCGCTGACAAGACCTGTTTCCGGGTCGCGTAGAATCCCGTTCTCAGGGGCTATAGTGGCAACAAGCAGCGCAACAATCACCAGCATTGCTAGGCCAGTACCTTTCAAGGCTCGTTTTTCAATGCTGGATAGTCCTTCCATGCGCTGCTGGTCGATGTCATCTTCAGCGTAAGCAGGATCAAATTTGCCGAGTTTGGGCTCCACAATATACTCGGTCACTAGCCCACCAATGATGGTGACAAAGAAGGTGCTGACGAACATAAAGAACCAGTTAGCCTCGGCGCCGACCATATAAGTTGGGTCTAACAGATGCGCGGCTTCTTGGGTAATCCCAGATAGCAACGGGTCAACCGTGCCGATGAGCAGGTTGGCACTATAGCCTCCGGACACGCCGCAGAATGCCGCTGCTAAGCCAGCCAATGGGTGGCGTCCCAACGAGTGGAAGATCATGGCGGCTAGTGGGATAAGTACCACGTAGCCAAGCTCTGCGGCGGTGTTGGACATAATGCCTGCAAAGACTACGGCGTAGGTCACGATGCGCGGTGAGCGGTTAAGCACTAGGGCGCGCATGCTGGCGGAAAGTAGCCCCGAGTGTTCGGCAACCCCAACGCCCAGCATGGCCACGAGTACCGTGCCCAGTGGGGCAAATCCGGTAAAGTTAGTGACCATTTCGGTGATTAGGCGCCGCAAACCTTCGGCATTAAGCAATGAATTGACGGCAATCCATTCACCCTCATTGGCGGGCCTAGGGTCGGCCACAGAGACGCCCAGCGCCGCGGCAATGCCGCTAGCTACCACGACCAATACACACAGTATCGCAAAGAGCGTAACGGGGTGGGGCAGCAGATTCCCTAGCCACTCGACGCTATCCAAAAAACGCGTAAAAAAGCTTCGCTGCAGGTTTTTTCTATCATTTTCGGTTTTATTCATAAGGTTTATATCGTCAATGTGGATTTTTTTAGTAAAGACGTGCCGAAATAGCCTAGCGAGCGACATTACGTTGAAGCGTCGCGGGCCGCAAATGGCTTTTTGCATGACGAGATTTGAAAAATGAAACGCCGCCTTGGAAAGCCCAAGGCGGCGTTTAGAAATCGAGAAAGGAAACCGTTAGTTTGGCATCTGGCGCGCTTTATAAATGCGGCGGGCAAGTAGCAGTAGCTCAAGCGTGGCAAATAAAATTAAGCTGTAACCTAGCAGCTCCACCACTTCTTCTGCTATGTCTTTGAAGTCGCGAATGTAGTTGTCTTCGAGTACGGCGCGCCAAAAAATTTGCCGCCCATACAGGCGAGAAAACACATAAGTAGTGAGTAACCCGGCGGCAAACAGTCCGAAGGAAAAGGTGTTGCTGTAGTAAATGAACTCTTCCATAAAGCGGCGGCGTTGAATGACTACCCACGCAATAGAAGGGATGACGATGAGCGATACCACGACCTTCCATGTATCGTTGCCCACGTATTCATCAAAGAAATAGTCTTGCTCGCGCACCAGCGAAGCCGCAAGAAACGCGAACAAAAGCAGCGTCACCGTTGGCCATACGTTTAGCACCTGGCGCACGTAAATCAACATCAGGCAGCAGGTCGCCAGAATGATCGTTTGCGTAAACTCGGTGAATCCAAGCTCGGTAAAACGCACCGAGGGCAGGTAGATCGCTTCTAGATAAGCGCCTTGAGCGATGGCGCCAATAAACAGCAAATAAAGCGTCGCACGCAGTAGGGTCGCACGAAAATCGATGGGCAAAGCGGGAAGGGAAGACATACGACATCCTTATCTAGAAGAAGCGCCTTTGCAAAACAAACATGCATAGTTGAATGTTCATTATATCGTCACACGAATTTGCTTGCACGCCGGTATTGCGGTTAATCACTCGACGTTTGGTGGTTTGCCCTGCACAGTGTCTAACAGGTAAGCAATAACACCTTTGCGAGGCGTATTGGCTATGGCTATCAGCGTATTTGATCTTTTCCGAATTGGTATTGGTCCTTCAAGCTCACATACCGTAGGCCCGATGCGTGCAGCGCGAGATTTCGCCCTATCACTGAATGAGCAAACCGCCGTGACTCGGCTCGTTATTAGGCTGCAGGGGTCGCTTGCGGCTACCGGAATAGGCCATGGTACCGATCGCGCCGTCATTATGGGATTGATGGGCGAAGTGCCTGAAAGCGTTGATCCTGACAGCATTGACGTGCGGCTAAACGCTATCGATGACGGCGCCCTTCTGGTACTTGCGAACGGGCAGCAGCTCGCTTTTTCGCGCGCCGATGATATGGAATGGGATGAGTCCTGCCTGCCATTTCATCCTAACGCCATGGTCTTAAGCGCTTACTGCGATGACGCGCTGGTAGCGACCAATACGTTTTATTCTCTAGGCGGCGGTTTTTATGTCGACCAGGCGAAAGCCGATCAAGGGGATGTCGGTGAAGACAGTACGGCGTTGACTTATCCTTTCAATACGGCCGCCGAGTTGCTTGGCCTGTGTCAGCAGCATCAGCTGCGCATTAGCCAGCTAATGCTAGCGAACGAAAAAGCCTGGCGTAGCGAAGCGGCTATTCGTGAGGAGCTGCTCAGTATTTGGCACGCCATGAGTGACAGCATTGAGAATGGCTTACGCGCGACAGGACATTTGCCGGGTGGCCTAAATGTGCGCCGGCGCGCGCAGCTACTGCATCAGCAGTTGCTTCATCCGCCTGAAAACCAGCGCCTGATTGTATCGAGCTTTACGGTGATGGATTGGGTCAACGTCTTTGCGCTGGCGGTGAACGAAGAGAATGCCGCCGGGCGGCGTATGGTCACCGCGCCCACCAACGGTGCGGCAGGCATTGTGCCCGCTGTGTTGGCGTACTATTTGAAATTTGAGCCTGAGGCCAGCGAGGCTGACGTAGTGGACTTCCTGCTCACTGCCGGCGCCGTAGGTATTTTGTGCAAAAAGAACGCCTCTATTTCTGGTGCTGAGGTTGGCTGTCAAGGCGAAGTAGGCTCAGCCTGCGCAATGGCCGCTGCCGGGCTTGCTGAAGTGCTGGGCGGCTCCCCTGGGCAGGTGGAAAATGCCGCAGAGATCGGCTTGGAGCATAATCTTGGCTTAACCTGCGACCCGGTGGGTGGGTTGGTGCAAGTACCCTGTATTGAGCGCAATGCGATAGCGTCCGTCAAGGCGATCAACGCTGCGCGTATGGCTATGCACGGCGATGGTGAGCACTTTATATCGCTCGATAAAGTGATCCGTACGATGCGCGATACGGGCCGCGATATGCAGGACAAATATAAAGAAACGTCGAAAGGCGGGCTCGCGGTTAACGCGATTGAGTGCTAAATAGCAGCATGACGTTGCAGCGTAGTGTCGATATTGGCCACCAGATAATCAACCATTTGGCGGATCTTCGGCGATAGGTGACGATGGCGGGGATACACCGCCCATACCGCGGTATCGTGGTGTTGAAAAGGCTCAAGCACCGCTATTAGTTCGCCGCTGGCAAGGTAAGGTGCAACATAATAGTCGGGTAACTGTGCAAGCCCCAGCCCCTTGCGGGCGGCATCAAGTAGGGCGGGGCCGGAGTTGCCTGTCCAGCGGCCTTCGATACGCACTTCGCGGCGCTGGCCGTTCATATCAAATAGCCAGTTAGGCCGCGAGCCAATCAGGCAGCGGTGCTGGCTTAGCTCTCCCAGCGTGTGAGGGCGGGGTGCTTGGCGAAAATATTCTTTAGAGCCGACGATATATTCGCGCCGGTCGCACAGGCGCCTAGCGATCAAGCTAGAGTCCTTTAATACCCCCATCCGAATCGCAATATCGTACCCCTCATCAATTAGCTCGACCGGGCGATTAGTAAAGTGCATGTGAATGTCGAGCTGTGGATGTAGGCGCTGAAAGTCGTTAACTAGCGGGGCGATAAAGCGCTCGCCAAAGGTAGTGGCTGAGGTGAGTTTAAGTAGCCCGTTGGGCGTGGCCTGGAGTTCGCTAATCGCTTGCTCGGCATCGCGTAGCCCATCAAACAGATGACGACAGTGCTCAACGTAGATAGCCCCGGCATCGGTCAAGCGAATTTGCCGCGTGGTGCGATACAGTAGCTGCACGCCCAGCTGGTTTTCTAGCTGGCTGACTAAACGGCTGATGTGAGAAGTCGATACGTTTAGATGCCGAGCAGCGGCAGAAAATGTGCCCAATCGCACTACTTCCACAAATGCTTCGATGCGATTCCAGTGCTGCATGCTATTTCCTTGCCGTAACGACGATTGTTGCTGTGTGGCAATAATCTTGTGAGTATATCCCGGTTTATCAAGGCCTCCCAGCTGATCTACACTGCAATCACACCAATTACGTCAAACAGGCGGGCATTGCCTGCTGTTGGCGATGCATTAGGAGTTAGTCAATGAAGTCACGTGCAGCTGTTGCCTTGGAAGCGGGCAAGCCGCTTGAGCTGGTTGAAATTGATGTACAAGGCCCGAAAGCGGGCGAAGTGCTGGTGAAAATGGCTGCGACAAGCGTTTGCCACACCGATGCTTACACGCTTTCGGGTGCTGATCCAGAAGGTAATTTCCCCGCCGTACTTGGTCACGAAGGTGCCGGCGTTGTTCAAGAAGTTGGCGAGGGCGTTACGAGCCTTAAGCCGGGCGATCATGTTATTCCGCTTTACACCGCCGAGTGCGGCAAGTGTAAATTCTGTTTGTCGGGTAAAACTAACCTGTGCGGCAGCGTACGCGCCACCCAAGGTAAAGGCGTAATGCCTGACGGCACCTCGCGTTTTTCGCTAGGTGGCAAGATGCTTCATCACTACATGGGTACATCTACGTTCAGCGAGTATACCGTCTTGCCAGAAGTCTCCCTGGCGGTGGTATCTAAAGAAGCCCCCATGGATAAAATCTGCCTGCTGGGCTGTGGTGTGACTACTGGCATCGGTGCGGTACTGAATACCGCCAAGGTAGAACCGGGCGCTACGGTGGCGGTCTTTGGCCTGGGTGCTATCGGTTTAGCCGTTATTCAAGGTGCGGTGATGGCTAAAGCCGGGCGTATCATTGCTATTGACGTTAACGCTGACAAGTTTGAGCTGGCCAAGCAGTTTGGCGCCACCGACTGTGTGAATCCTAAAGATTACGCCGATTCTATTCAGCAGGTGATTGTCGATTTGACCGACGGTGGGGTCGACTACTCCTTTGAGTGCATCGGCAACGTCAATGTGATGCGCTCAGCGCTTGAATGCTGCCATAAGGGATGGGGCGAATCGATTGTGATTGGTGTCGCTGGGGCCGGTGAAGAGATCTCCACACGGCCGTTCCAGCTGGTGACCGGGCGTGTCTGGAAGGGTTCTGCCTTTGGTGGTGTTAAAGGGCGCAGCGAGCTGCCCGGCTACGTTGAGCGCTATATGAACGGTGAAATTAATATCGACGATTTTATTACCCACGACATGCCGTTCGAGAAAATCAACGAAGCGTTTGAGTTACTGCATGCGGGTAAGAGCATTCGTACCGTATTGCATTACTGAGTATCATTACTGAGACTATCGCTAGCATGTTTAAAACGCGGCGGGGAGACCTACCGCGTTTGCTGCATTTAGAGGAACCTGCCCATGAGCATGAGTGAAACTTTAGAACTGATGTCCGCCAATCGCAGTTTCGGTGGCTGGCATAAGCGCTACCGCCACTACTCCCGTGCGCTGGACTGCGACATGATTTTTTCGGTTTACCTACCGCCTCAAGCCGAAAATGATCGTGTGCCTATGCTTTGGTGGCTCTCTGGGCTGACGTGCAATGATGAAAATTTCATGCAGAAGTCGGGCGCTCATCGCGTGGCAGCCGAACTAGGTATTGCTATTGTTTGCCCCGATACCAGCCCACGAGGCACTGATTTGCCCGGCGAACATGAAAGCTACGATTTAGGTTCAGGCGCGGGCTTTTATGTGAATGCAACCGAAGCGCCATGGAAGCCTCACTATCGAATGTACGATTATTTAGTGGAAGAGCTGCCTTCTGTTGTACGCCAACATTTTCCGGTCAACGGGCGCGAATCGATTAGCGGCCACTCTATGGGTGGGCACGGGGCGCTAATTCTTGCGTTGCGTCATCCTGGGCGCTTCAGTTCAGTCTCGGCGTTTTCTCCGATCGTCAATCCGATGAACTGCCCGTGGGGCCAGCAAGCGTTTACTGCCTATCTGGGCGAGGATCAGTCACGTTGGCGCCAGTATGATGCTTGCGAACTTGTGGCTAACGGCGCATCGCGCCAGCGTCTGTTTATCGACCAAGGCGAAGCGGATCAATTCCTGGAAGAGCAGCTGCAGCCAGAGCGTTTAGAGGCCGTTTGCGAGGAGCACGATCATCCTCTAACGCTGCGCCGTCAACCTGGCTATGATCACAGCTACTTCTTCATTGCCTCGTTTATTGAGGACCATCTGCGCTATCATGCAGACCACCTCATGAAGCGTTAAGATCTAATTAAAAATAGGATAACGGGATGCTCAATCGCTCGCTGCGTCGTTTCATGCGTCTGCTATGGCGTTTTGTATGGCGCGGCGTTCTAGCGTTTGCGCTCCTCTCAGTGGCGATTGTGCTGCTTTTTAGCGCGGTTCCCCCGCCGGGATCAATGGTCATGGTCGAACGCAAAGTGCAGAGTTGGATTAACAGCGAGCCAATTCGCATACAGCGGCAGTGGCGCAGCTGGGATTCGCTTTCTGCGAATGCCAAGCTAGCGGTTATTGCCGCAGAAGATCAGCGTTTCCCTCATCACGGTGGATTTGATTTAGTGGAGCTGCGGCGGGCATTGCAGGCTAGCCAAGACGGTGGGCGGCTGCGCGGTGCTAGTACGCTTAGCCAACAAACGGCCAAGAACGTTTTTCTATGGACTGGGCGAAGCTGGGCGCGAAAGGGCTTAGAGGCGTGGTTTACGCTGCTGATTGAAGCGCTATGGAGCAAGCAGCGTATTCTGGAGGTGTATCTTAACGTGGCCGAGTGGGATAGCGGTGTGTTTGGCTTAGAGGCGGCTTCTCAGCATTATTTTGGCGTTTCTGGCAGCAGTCTTACTGAGCGGCAAGCAAGCCTGCTTGCCGCTATTTTGCCTAGTCCACGTACGCGTAGCGCTGCCCGCCCAGACGCCCAGGTTGAACGGCGCAGCCAGTGGATACGCCAGCAAATGCGCAATTTAGGTGGCCCAGGCTATTTGAATAACCTGTAAACGTTTTGCCGCTATGTTGCCTTGTGTCTGGGTTTTCGAATTACCATGACCACGCCGAGCAAGGCAATCAGCATGCCTCCCAGCCCTAACAGTGGGAGGCGTTCGTCAAATAGCCACCACGCTTGAAGCGCTGTGACCGGTGGAACCAGATAAAAAAGGCTTGCTACCCGCGAGGCTTCGCCCTTTTTTATCAATGCCATGAGCAGCAAAATAGCGGCGACTGAAAGAATCAGCACCAGCCATCCAAGCGTCAGCGCAAAGGTAATGGTCCATTCGACCTCGCGTGTTTCAAACAGCAGTGCCCCACCGCCCAGCAAAATGCCCGCTGCCAAATATTGAATAACAGCCCCTGAAAGCAGCGGCATACTGGTGCAGTAGCGTTTTTGGTACAGCGTGCCCACTGAAATACCTATTAAAGCAGCTGTGACACACAGCAGCGCGCTTATGCCGAAGCCATCGAAAAGCGATTCGCCAATCTCAAGCTTACTGCCCAGCACTAAGACGATGCCGATTAATCCCAGCATTAACCCCAGCCACTGGCGGCGAGTAAGCCGTTCACCTAAAAGCGGCCCCGCAAATGCCGCGGTCAGTAGCGGCTGAAGACCGACGAGAAGGGCCGCAAGGCCTGCGGGCATGCCTAAACTGATGCCATAAAAAACGCCGCCTAAGTAGGCCCCGTGAACCAAGCAGCCCGCTATCGCGATATGCGCCCACAGCGCCGGGGATGATGGCCAGGGAATACGCATCGCCACGACGAGAGGAGCTAGCAGCAATAGCGTTAGGACAAAACGAATAAACAAAAACGTAAAAGGTTCGGCATAGGGCAAGCCAAATTTCGCACCAATGAAGCCGGTACTCCATAGCAGCACAAAAAGAATGGGCATTGCCGTCAGTCCTAACGAGGTTCGGTCTATTCTTTTCAAGCTATTGAAATTCATTGCTTTAATTTTCCTGGGAAGATGGGCATAAGCGCGTTGAAGTTACTTATTGTTCTTTTTGTTACTAACTTTTACATCATAAATTGAACCTGCTTGGATACGGCGCGTCACAGTTGGCACATCCATAACGTGTGAATGAGGTTTCTTATTATGCAACGTATAACTGCTCTGTTCTCTGCTGCCCTACTTGCTACTGGTCTGATGACGGCTACTGCCCAAGCCCAGCAAGAGCAAGACCCAGCACAAGATCCGATGGCCACACAGCAAGCAGCGCCAGCTCAGGATTTTTCTGACGATCAGCTCCAGCAGTTTGCCGATGCTTCTCAAGAAATTGCGGTAGTTTCGCAAGAGTACACTCAGCGTCTGCAGGAAGCGGAAGATGAATCAGCGCAGCAGGAAGTGCGCACTGAAGCCAACGACCGAATGATCGAAGTGGTTGAAGACAGCGGCCTAGATGTTGATACCTTCAACGCTATTGGTCAATCCATCCAGCAAGATCCAGAGATGATGCAGCGCGTTCAAGAAATGGCCGGTCAATCATAAGGTCGATGACCGATATCCGCTGGCATTATTTTTGATTTGATTCGCAAAAATTAATATCAGTGTGGCCTTCGCCACTCAAAGCCCGGTGCTATTAGCACCGGGCTTTTTGCTGTTGACTGCTTTTATTATCCCCATAGGGTTTACCTCCAGGGGCCACCACTACACAATTCATCTTAACTTTTGAACGTTACGCTTTAGGAGACTCCATGGACGTTGAGCTGTTAGAAATACGCCAGCATATGGGGCGGTTCCCGCCTTTCGACGGCCTGTCGGATGATCTTCTTGATGCGATTGCCGAGCAGGTAGAAGTCAGCTACTTCAAAAATGGCAGCACGATTTTAGTGCTTAACGAGACGCTCAACGATTTGTGCTATATCCGTAGCGGCGCTGTTGAGGTCTATCGCAGCAAGGGAGAGCTATATAACCGCTTGGGTGAGGGCGATATTTTTGGTCACTTTAGCCTGCTGCGTAATCATAAAGTGCGCTTCCCCGCAGAGGCTATCGAAGATACGTTGATCTACTTTATTCCTAATGCGGTGTTCCAGCGGCTATGTGAAGAAGACGATAATTTCGCCGACTTTGTCGAGCTTGAGCGGCCAAGATTAGAAACGATCGCTGAGCAGCAAAAAAAGTCTAACGATATGATGGTCACGCGGATACGCAAGCTGCTTACCCGGTATCCGGTGATGGTTGAAACCTCGACCAGCGTTCAGCTTGCCGCACAGCAGATGAGTGAAGCACAGGCCTCTGCGCTACTGGTCATCAAAGAAGGCAGTGATAACCCGCGCTTCAGCTTCCAAGACAGCGAAGGCCGCACCTGGCAAATGTGCGGCATTCTTACCGATAGCGATTTTCGTACCCGCGTGGTGGCTGATGGCCTATCGCCGCAAACGCCGGTAGGCGAGGTGATTTCCTCACGGCTCATCACTGTTCAATCCGATGCTTCCGTCAACGAAGCCATGCTGACGATGCTGCGTAATAACGTCCACCACTTGCCAGTGCTGTATCGCCAGCGCCCCGTCGGCGTCGTACATTTATCCGATATTATCCGCTATGAAACACACAGCGGACTCTATTTGGTCAGCAATATCTTTAACCAATCAAGCGCTCAGGGGCTTGCGCGCTTAGCGCCGGATGTGAGAGCCGCGTTTGTGCGTATGGTGCAAGAGGGCGCTAACTCTCAGATGGTCGGCAGCGCACTCTCAACGATTGGGCGTAGTTTCACAAGAAGACTGTTGGAAATGGCTGAAGCCGAGCTTGGGCCTCCGCCTGTTCCTTATTGCTTTATGGTTAATGGCTCTATGGCGCGCAACGAACAGAGCATTGTCACGGATCAGGACAATGCGTTGATCCTTTCTGATGAGTTTAACCCTGAGCAGCACGATGAGTATTTTCTCGCCATGGCAAAAATTGTCAGCGATGGCCTAGATGCCTGTGGCTACACCTATTGCAAAGGCGACGTGATGGCCACCAATACGCAATGGCGCCAGCCGCTGAGCGTTTGGAAACGTTACTTCCAAGATTGGATGGCCAATCCAACGCCGGAAAGACTGCTACATAGCTCGATTTTCTTCGATTTGGATAGCTGCTATGGCGAGGATCACTATGTGGAAGCGCTGCAAGATCAGATTGCCCAGACGGCGCCCCAGTCGCCTCTATTTTTAGCCGCTATGGCGCGTAATGCGTTAAACCGCACGCCGCCGTTGGGATTTTTTCGCACCTTTGTGATGGAGCAAGACGGTAAGCACAATAACTCTATCAATCTTAAGCGGAGAGGCACCGCGCCGATGGTAGATTTGGTTCGAATACACGCCTTGGCATGTGGTTCTAAAGCCCAAAACTCATTTCAGCGTTTGAACGACATCAGCCAAACGCAGCTATTGGCGACCGGCATGAGCGACAAGTTGAGCTACGCGTTTGAGTTTTTATGTATGTCGCGGCTGCGCCATCAGATGATTGATCTGCAGGAGGATCGACTGCCGGATAACAATATCGAGCCAGAAAATGTTGAAGATAGCGAACGTCACACGCTGAAAGATGCTTTCCAAGTGCTCAGTAACGCACAGAAATTTTTAAAATTCCGCTACCCAATGCCCGCTCAGCGGCAGGGGCGTTAGGATGCATGGAATACGCCCACGGCAAAAAATAACCCAGGCCGACTGGGCAGGCTATATGGCTCAGCGGTTAGAGAAAGCACATAATCCGGCTATTCAAAATTTCTTTGGGACGTTACTTCCAGACCCTGATACCCCCATTTCACAGGTGCCCATGGTGGCGCTAGATATGGAAACCACCGGGCTCGATGAGAGGCGGCATGCGATCGTAAGCGTTGGCATTGTGCCGTTTACGCTAGACCGTATAAAGCTTGCCGAACGACGCTATTGGGTCGTTAACCCCTCGCGCCCGTTGGCAGAAGCGTCCATTGCCTATCATCACATTACGCACTCCGAAATTGCGCAGGCACCGGACTTAGAAGCAATACTAGACGAGCTGTTGATGCAGCTAGCCGGGCGCTTAGTCGTGGTGCATTTTCGCAATATTGAGCGGCCCTTTTTAGATGCGGCCGTTAATGCGCGTCGTGGGGAAGGGGTGCTGTTTCCAATGATTGATACGATGTCACTGGAAGCTAGGCTACATCGTCAAACGCTATGGGCCCGCTTTCGTCGTTGGCTGGGCCGCCCACCGGTTTCAATACGCCTGAATGCTAGCCGTGAGCGCTATGGGCTGCCTGTTTATCAAGGGCACCATGCGCTGGTGGATGCCTTGGCGACGGCGGAGTTGCTGCAGGCACAGATTGCCACTCACTATCGACCGGAAACGCCATTGAAAGATCTATGGTGCTGAACATAAGGTTGAAAGGCTAGAAAGCAAAACGGGCAACCCAGAGGGTTGCCCGTTTGCATAGCAGCGATAGTACTTAAGACAGTCCTTAAGATAGTCCTTAAGATTGTACTTAAGACCGTACTTAAACCGCTTTAGGCTCGCTCATTAATCCTTTGACGATGGCATAACACGCCACCAGCAGGATAATAGTGAACGGGAAGCCGGTAGATACCGCCATGGTCTGCAGCGCGGTTAGGCCACCGCCTAGTAGCAGAGCAATCGCAATGGCACCCTCAATGATCGCCCAGAACACGCGCTGTGGCGTAGGCGCATCTACTTTGCCGCCAGCCGTGATTGAGTCAATGACAAGAGAGCCTGAGTCAGACGACGTCACAAAGAAGATAATCACCAGCAAAATAGCGATGAAAGAGGTGATTTGCGACAGCGGCAGCTGCTCCAGCATGATGAAGAGCTGTAGATCGACGCCTGCATCACGAACGGCCGTAATACCCTGGCTCACAAATTGATCAATGGCAGTGCCGCCAAAGGTGGTCATCCACAGTACCGATACCACCGAAGGTATTAGCAGCACTGAAATCAAAAACTCACGTACCGTACGACCGCGTGATACCCGCGCGATAAACATGCCGACGTAAGGGGACCAGGAAATCCACCACGCCCAGTAGAAGGCCGTCCAGCCTTGGCTGAAGCTCGCGTCTTCACGGCCAAACGGGTTTGATAGCGCCGGCAAGTGAACCGCATAGCTCCAGAGGTTCTCAAAGAAGCCGGTTAAAATCAGCATCGTCGGGCCGACTACAATCACAAACAAAAGCAGCAGCGCCGCCATGGCGATGTTGATCTTGGAGAGCAACTGCACGCCCTTGTCGACGCCCGCCACAATTGAGCCAATGGCGACAACCGTAATGCCGACAATGAGCAGGATCATCGTGACATCGCTTTCAGGGGCGCCGAACAGGTAGGTTAGACCCGCGGCTGCTTGACTGGCACCCAACCCCAACGACGTCGCCAAGCCAAATAGCGACGCAAACACCGCTAAAATATCAATCACATGGCCTGGCCAGCCCCAAACGCGCTCACCCAAAATTGGGTAAAACACGGAACGCATGGAAAGTGGCAGGCCTTTGTTAAATGCGAACAGCGCTAGCGACAGCGCCACAATCGCGTAAATCGCCCAAGGGTGTAAACCCCAGTGATAGATAGTCGCCGCCATGGCAAGTGTTGCAGCACCGGCAGGATCACCTTCGGCACCGCCTAGTGGCGCCCAGTCTCCGCCATTTAGAGACGTGCCAAAATGCGTTAGCGGCTCATTGACGCCGAAGAACATCAGGCCAATGCCCATGCCCGCGGCAAACAGCATTGAAAACCAGCCCATGTAGGTATAGTCAGGCTTGGCATCGGCACCACCAATGCGAATTTTACCTAATGGCGAGAAAATCAGGCCAATGCAGAGAATGACGAATATATTCGCCGCTGACATGAAAAACCACGCTAAATTACCGGTCAGAAAACCGAAAATAGCGTCATAAATAGGCGCGATAGTGTCTTGCAGCGCCAGTGTTAATACCACAAACAGCAGGACGACTATCGCCGAAATGCTGAACACCTTACCGTGTAGGTCAAGATTGAAACCCATGGTAGTGGTGGTAATGTTGTCCTGACCGATCACGTAATCCGTGTCGATAAGGTTAGCCGCGCCATCTGGGGCGCGTATGCCCTCAGAGCTTGGCTCTTCAGGGGAGCGTTTATCGTCGTGGTTATCCACAGGAGCCTCTCTATGGCGAGCAGAAAAATAGGTCGTACAGAAACCAAAATGTGGTCGTCGACCGACATCGAATGATGCGTGGTTAGGCGGCCACAATAGCAAATCTGTTGGCAGAGCATTCAACGTATTATGCGTCGCCTTGCATAATAAATAGATTTACAACGACGGCAGAGGGCAAAAGCCCTCTGCCGTCGTATCGACAAGCTTTTCTAGCTGTCCAGCCTTAGCTGTCCAGCCACTGCTCAACTACGTCTTGGTTGTCTTCAACCCACTGTTTGGCATTTTCATAAGGATCGCTTCCATCTTCCTGGTTGAGAAGCATGACTTCGCCCATCTGCTCCGGTGTCCACTCGAAGGCATCGAGAATTGCATAGGCTTCAGGCATGTCATCTTCGAGACCTTGACGAACGACCGTATGGATCTGCTCCGCACCGCCGTAGACATTTTCCGGATCATCTAGGTATTTAAGGTCAAAACGAGCGAACATCCAGTGAGGCGTCCAACCGGTAACAACGATGTTTTCTTCGTTGTTGATGGCGCTAGAGAGTGCCGCTGTCATGGTGGCACCACTACCACTACGCAGATCCAGATCGAGGTCATAGGTATCCACAACCTTTTCGGACAGCGCCATTAAGCCTGCACCGGGGTCAATACCGATGATCTCGCCATTAAAACTGTCGGCGTTATCGTTAAGATCAGCAATGGAGTCGATATCGGCGTACTCGGGTACGACGAGGCCAAGTTTAGTACCGTCTAAATTAGCGCCCAGATTTTCAATGTTATCACCTAAGCGGTTCATGTATTCGGCGTGAGTGGTCGGCAGCCAAGCGGCAACGATAGCGTCTGCATCACCCGTAGAAAGTGCTTGGAACATGGCTGCTGCTGAGAGAGAAGTAAGGTCAACCTCATAGCCCGCTTGTTCAAGCACGGCAGCAATAACGTTGGTGGAAGCAACTTCAGATGACCACTCCACATAGGCCAGGTTAATCGAGCCTTTGTCTTCTTCGGCTTGCGCCGCGCTGCTAACCGCGATACCGGTGCCGGCTAATAGTGCCAGCGAGGCCATACGGATACGGAGGTTCAATGTGCGATGTTTCATTCACGTTCTCCCTTGGGTATAGATTTATTAATGTGTCGTTCTACTGCTAATTGCGTTATTGACGCGTTTTTCTGAGCGACTGCGTTAAGCGATCAAGCAACATCGCCAGAATGACGACCGCAATACCTGCTTCAAAACCATCACCGGGGCGCAGGCGTTGAATGGCGCGCCACACCTCGCTGCCTAAACCATCTGCACCAATCATTGCGGCAATCACCACCATGGAAAGGGCGAGCATAATGGTTTGGTTGATACCAGCCATCACCGTCGGTAACGAGAGCGGCAGCTGTACTTTAAATAGTTTCTGGCTCCGCGTTGCGCCATAGGCGTCGGCGGCTTCAATCAGCTCTACCGGTACTTGGCGAATGCCTAGCGTTGTAAATCGTATCGCTGGCGGCATGGAGAAAATAACGGTCGCGAAAATGGCCGATACCGAGCCAATGCCGAAAAAGGGAATCGCGGGAATCAAATATACGAAGGCCGGCATGGTCTGCATGAAATCCAGCGTCGGCATAATGAACCGATAAAGTCGGTCCGATAAAGCCGCGGTAATGCCTACCGGTAGCGCGATAATCACGGCAACGAAGGTGGCAAAAACGACCAGCGTGAGCGTCTCAATCATGGGATTCCAAAGCCCCAGATTCCAAATCAGCGCTAGGCCCGCAATGGCGCCGATGGCTAAGCGAGTGCCAGCCAGTTTCCAGCACAAGAGCGCGATCAGCGCCAGCAACGCCCATTCAGGTAGCCACATTAAGCTGTCGTTTAAGACATCAATGCCGGTTTGAGTGAAGCGCGAGATGCCCCGGGTTACCGATGAGTATTCGCTGGTTAGCCATGTGAGGCCCGTTTCGATCCAACTGCCAAGCGGAATGCGAGGGATATCCATTATTGCTCTCCTGCTCGTGCCAGTTCATCAAGTACCGCGCCTTTTACCACCACGCCAAGCAGCTGCTGTTGCTGATCAGTCACGGCGATGGGGAAGCTTTTTTCACTGAACATGGCAAACAGATTGTGCAGCGGTTCGTCCATGGGGACTTTGCGGAAATCTTGGGTTAAGTAGGGGATGATTGAGCTGGAGCCTTCCTCAATCGCGCGGCTAGCCGCATCGGCCTCTAATAAACCGAGCAGGCGACGGTCACGGTCGATAACATAAATAGAGTCGATGCTATGGTCACGCATACGGTGTAGCGCAGTGCGCGGGCCATCGCTATCGCGAGCGGTCGAGCGCAATGGGCGCATAGCACTTTCAGCGGTTAATATGCGCGCGCGGTCAACGCCTTGGATAAAGCGCCGCACATAGTCATCTGCCGGCTGGGTGAGAATCTCTTCGGGCGTGCCAATTTGCACGACTTCGCCATCTTTCAGCAGCACGATCCGGTCGCCAATGTTGAGCGCCTCATCAAGATCGTGAGTGATGAACACCGTGGTCTTTTGCATTTTAGACTGTAGCTGCAAAAGCTCTTGCTGCATGTCTTTGCGAATCAGCGGGTCGAGTGCCGAAAAGGCCTCGTCCATTAACAGCACCGTCGCATCGTTGGCCAGCGCGCGCGCTAAGCCAACGCGCTGCTGCATGCCGCCAGAAAGCTGGTTGGGATAAGCATCCTCCCATCCTTCAAGACCAACCTGCTGGAGCGAACGGTGGGCAATTTTATGCCGTTCTGTCTTCTCAACGCCGCGAATTTCTAGGCCAAATTCAGCATTCTGCTGAACGGTCCGGTGAGGGAAAAGCGCAAAATTTTGAAATACCATTGAAAAGTGGCGGCGACGGCATTCTAACAGCGCCTTTTCTTTTAAGGTTGGAATGTTCTCACCGTCGATGATGATCTCACCTTCAGTGGTTTCAATAAGACGGTTGAGGCAGCGGATCAGCGTTGATTTGCCGGAGCCTGATAGTCCCATGATGACAAGCAGCTCTCCCTCATAGACATCAAAGGAGATATTAGAAAGCCCGAGTGTCTGGCCTGTTTTTTCCAGAATCTCTGGACGCTTCATGCCTTGATTGCGAAGCTCAATGGCTTTTTGGGGATGCTTGCCAAAGACTTTGCTTAAACCGCGCACTTGAATTTTGACGGGTCGTGTTTGATCCATCGACGATGCCTTTTTGTTGAGCAGATTAGCCGTGTAGCGTCACTCCGGTTAGACCACCTGGATGAGAGGGATCACGACAATGGAGGCAGCGATACACGGTATTCATAAAAAAATAAGAGATTCAGCTGAGTAATTTATTAATAATTATTATACATGGGTGGGCGCTGTGTGTCACAACGGCCCGTTCAACGCGGCAACTAACGCCACATGTGCCATTTTTTACCCACTTAAATGTGAGCGATAAATAAGATAAATTATAATTTTTATTTTATAAGATGCTGTTTTTTAATAATTATTTAATTTTAAAAAGATAAGTGGCACGCGAAGTGTAAGGAAGGCGTATGAGTAATGTTTTAAGTTAAGGCTGGCTGATAGCGAGCTAAATAGTTTCAAGTTTGGAGGTGGTAATTATGGACAAGCAATGTGACCGCGTTAATAACGATCTGGCTATGACCGATAATCAAACCACTTTAGATCAACCGTCAGTCAAGCGTCCTCACTGGCTGACCCTATGTATGATGGCAACCGCTGCCAGCGTAATTGTATTAGCGGGTTGCGGAGACAGCGGTGAAGACGCTGCGGTACCGCAGCCTGCTGAAGAGTCTGCCCCATTAGAGCAAGACACTACGGCTGAACCCGCTGCCGGCATGAGCGAAGAGCCAGCCATGGAACAGGATCCCGGTCTAAATGAAGATCCTGCTTCTCAGGGCTCAATGAATCAAAGCATAGGTGCTGGCGCTGAGGGTTCTATGTCTTCTGAAGATACTATGTCTTCTGAGGATCCTATGTCCACAGACGAGACAATGCCCGAAGGTACTATGGATGAGCCTGCTGAAGGCACCATGAATCCAGATGAAGATGAGGCGGGTTTCGGTGAAGGCACGGATCCAATGCCTGGTGACAGCAATGCCAATGACGATGATGAAACATCAAGTAATTCGTAAGTTCTGTTTTTAGCTAAGTTCTGTTTTTAGCGCAGCCTTAAGGCTAAGGCCAGCGTTTGAACAGAAAGTACCGGTCCCTACGATGATAAGTCGAATCAGCTGTCTGTTCCCTGCGGCTGCTCCACACGATTTATCATCTTTTTCGCCCCCGCGCCCGCGGGGGTTTTTTTTATGTGTCTTTTTTGATTTTGTGGTTTGTGGCTTTTTATAGCGATTAACGCGTTGGCTGGCGCTATGCCTACGATTCTTCGTTGTCTTCTAAGCGACGATAGAGCGTTCTGCGAGCAATGCCCAGCACCTCGGCCGTACGACGTTTATTGCCGCCGGTGGCTTCCAATACTTTGTTGATGTAGCGCTTTTCGACTTCTTCTAAGCTTGGCCAGCGGGTAGACGTGGGCGTTGATACCTGGCTTGCGGCGAGCACTTCGCCGCTTAGCGTCGCTACTAGCGGAGCCCCTGCGTCTGAGGCTGACTTCGCGCGCAGCCGCTCGGGTAAATCTTTATGGCTGAGTGAGCCGTCTTCACTCAACGTCACCGCGCGCATAATGGCGTTTTCTAGCTCGCGGACGTTGCCAGGATAGGGATAGTTAAGCAGGCTGTTGAGTGCTTCCGGCTCAAATTTTTCTATCTGCTTACCCTGAGCTTCAGCATGCTTGTCGATCAGTGCAAAGACGAGATGCTCAATATCGGTGCCGCGTTCGCGCAGCGGCGGAATGCTTAGCGAGAAAGTCTCTAGGCGGTAGAACAAGTCACTGCGGAAGTTTTCTTGCTCTATTTCTTTGCTTAAGTTGCGGTGCGTTGCGGCAATGATGCGCACATCGACCGGCTCTTCACGCTCGCCGCCTACCGGGCGCACGGTTTTTTCTTGCAGTGCGCGCAGTAGCTTGGCTTGAAGATTAATCGGCATTTCACCAATTTCGTCTAGAAATAAGCTGCCACCTTGGGCGCTATGAAATAGGCCTCTGCGTGCTTCGTTAGCGCCGGTAAACGCGCCTTTAACATGGCCAAAGAATTCACTTTCCATCAAGTCGGCTGGAATGCTTGCGCAGTTGACCGGTACAAACGGTTGGTCATTGCGAGGGCTTTCCTGGTGAATAGCGCGGGCCAAAAGCTCTTTACCGGTACCGCTTTCGCCTAAAATTAGAATCGGAGCATCGCTTTTGGCGAGGCGTGACGCATCGTGAAATAGCGCCTGCATCACCGGGCTCTTGCCCACAATGCCGTGGAAGTGACTGACGTTGGTATCGTGGGAGACGGCTAAACGCTGCCTTTCCAATACGCGGAACACCGCATCGCGAATGGCGTCAAGGTCCAGCGGCTTGGTCAAAAAATCGTCAGCGCCCAGTTTTAACGCTTCGACGGCTTGGTCAATGGTACCGAATGCCGTAATAACAATAATACCCAGCTCACTGCCTGCTTGGCGTAGCTGTTGCAGCAGCTGGATGCCGGTCATGCCGGGCAGGCGCACGTCCGTGATGACTAGCGAAACCGTGGTATGGCTCAGTAAGGCAACCGC
Organism: Vreelandella profundi; assembly: GCF_019722725.1. Lineage (NCBI taxonomy): Bacteria > Pseudomonadati > Pseudomonadota > Gammaproteobacteria > Oceanospirillales > Halomonadaceae > Vreelandella > Vreelandella profundi. The sequence goes on along the minus strand of NZ_CP077941.1, from coordinate 2,608,026 downwards.
CTCTTCTGCGCTAGGGACACCTAGCGTTGTGTAGCCGGCATCCTGCAGCTCTTCTTCTAATAGCTCACGTATCGCGGTGTCGTCTTCCACCACTAGCAACGGTAAAAGGTGTTCCTGATGGGTCACAAATGTTGTCCTCACGCGGATGCGGTTTCACCAAGGGGGAGCGTAATTTCAAATCCAGCGCCGCCAAGGGCACTGTCAAATACGCCAATCGTACCGCCGTGGTCGTTAATAATGCGGTGTACCATGGAAAGCCCCAAGCCGCTGCCTTGGCCAACGGGCTTGGTGGTAAAAAATGGATCGAACACTTGAAGATGATGGGGAGTAGGGATGCCTGGGCCATCATCTTCTACCCATATGATTAGCTCATGAGCGTTCTGCTGGGCGTGTAGGCGAATGCAGCTGACATCGGGTGCTTGTGCCGCATTGCGCAGTAAATTGGTAAGTACCTGAATAATTTGTTGACCGTCCGCTAGTAGGTTGGGTGTCGGCGACGGTAATTCAATGACCAGGCGAATATTGCGTGGCTCCAGTTCATCTTCCACTAGATCGCTGGCACTCTTGATCAGTTTATCGAGCGCCTGGCTACCTTTCTCGACGTTATGCTGGCGGCCTAATTCCATTAGCTGGCGCACGATTTCAACAATACGCTCCACCTCGCCGCGAATTCGGCCCAGCCGGGCGCGTTCGTCATCGCCAATCACATCGCGTCGTGCTAGGCGCTGTGCCTGGCCATTAATGACCGTCAGCGGAGCGCCTATCTCATGGGCAACGCCCGCGGCCAGCACGCCTAATTCAGCGAGTTTTTTCGATTTTCGCAAACGTTTCTCAAGCTCAATTTCGCGCCGCTGACGATCTTCGATATCGTGATCCTTCTCCGTCATCGCATCGAGCATGCCGTTTAATCCCGATGCAAGGCGGCGATATTCGGTGGGGCCATCTTCGGCCGCACGCTGGCTTCGGTCACCGTCTTCCACCAGTAGCATTACGTGTAGCAATCGATTAAGAGGGCGTTCTATATAGCGGCGGAACCCCCACCAAATACTGAACACGATTCCCCCTGCACCCACCACGAATACTAGCACCGCGACTATGCTAATAAAGCCCGTGTAAGTTTCAATACCGGTATTGAGCCGGTTGACCTGTAGCACGCCGTACACGGTACCATTTTGGGCGCGTAATGGCGTTAAGGCGGAGTAATAGTTCCAGCCGTCGTGTTCGCGGTAGTTGCTATACAGATCGTCGCGCTCAATCACCTGCTGGATCTCTTCACGGCTAAAAATGTCTTTGCCTAGACCCAGTCCATAAATATCGCGCCCATCGGTATCAAACACATAGGCACCGTAAATGCGGTGAAAAGAGAACGCCGACTGTAAGGCTTCTTCAAGCGATGTATCGCTGCCCGGCGTGATGGAGTAGCTAAGTGAGGTGCTTAGCGCGCGGGTAATAATTTCGACTTCGGTCTGTAGTTTGGAGCGTACGTTGTCTTCCAGCGACTTAATGGCGACTAAACTAAATACCACCAGGATCACAAACAGCGGCACAATCACCGTCAAAATAATTAAATTGCGTAGTCGCATGCGATATCCATGGTGGCCTTAATGCATGGTAGTGACGGGCAGCGTTAGAGGTTCTGCCCGTGAGTAAAGGGGGGCGGCTATTGATCGATTGGACGCAGGCGATATAAGCCGCCCTTTGGGTCATCCGTTAGCACATAGATAGCGTCATCCGGGCCTTGGCGCACATCTCGGATACGCCCTACCTGGCCTTCCAGGATCAACTCCTCTTCGACAACGCTGCCGTTCTCTAAGCGCAGGCGCAGTAGTTTTTCGCTGCCTAATCCGCCGGCAAGTAAGTTGCCTTCCCATTCGCCAAACGTAGCGCTGGTCACTTCAGCAAGCCCCGCTGGCGCAAAACGACCTTCAAACACGTAGGCCGGGTCGGTCATGCCGGGCAGCGAGGTTTCACCAATAGGCTCATTCGTGGCGTAGTCATTGCCTTGACTGACCTCTGGCCAGCCGTAGTTAAGGCCTGCTTTTATATGGTTAAGCTCGTCGCCAGTGCTCGGGCCATGCTCTGAGACCCAGGCCTCGCCGTTACGCATTACCGTCATGCCCTGAATATTACGATTACCCATAGAGTAAATCTCATCTAGGGTCGCATCATCACCCACAAAGGGATTGTCATCAGGGACGCCGCCTGTTTCGGTAAGGCGCAGGGTGGAGCCTGCATGGTCATCGCCTGCCTGAGCGCGAGACGGATCACTGCCGCGGTCGCCGATGCTCATTAATAGCGTGCCGTCAGGCAGCCATGCGAGACGTGAGCCGTAGTGACGCCCAGGCCCTGAGGCGCGATCTTGTGTAAATAAGTGCTCAACCTCACCCAGTTTATTGCCCTGCCATTTGACGCGAGAAAGTGCCGCTCGGCTGTTGCTGCCATCGGCCTTGCTCCAGGTAAAGTAAATCCAGTCGTGGCTGTCATCGCCACTATTCTGTGCAAAACCGGGATGTAGCACCACGTCCAATAAACCACCCTGGCCTTGGTTACTCACTTCGGGCATGCCTTCCAGCGTTCTGATATCGCCACTGTCAGGGTCGACTAGCTTTAATTGCCCGCGTCGTTCACTCACCAGGTAACGGCCATCGGGTAAAAAAGCCACCGCCCATGGGTGCTCAAAACCATCGGCGACACGTTCAAGTGAAAGGTTGATATGGTCGGTTTCAAGCCTTTCTTGAACAATGTCGGCCTGCGCTGTGCTAATCATGCTCGCCAACACTAATCCACCAACGGCGGGAATTAGTAAACGGGAGGTTAGACTCGTCTGGTTCACATCATGCATAGCGTAGCCCTCTGGTGATGGTGTCTAAGCAAATCAACATAATCAGTAGTCTAGCAGTGACTCTTCTGCCGTGCGGGGGTTCCCGCTAAGCTCGCTTAAAGGACCAGCTTACATGAGCAAGGCAAGCAGCACCGGCAGATAAATCAATGCAAGCAATGTAGAGCAAAACACGAGGCTTGCCACATAGGCGGGTTCACGCTGGGCACGCTGAGCAAACAGATAGTTGAACACCGCCACGGGCATGCACATCTGCACCACTAAAATGCTTTGTGCCAGCGGTGGTAGGCCGACCCAGTCGGCGATAAACCAAGCGGCTGTCGCGGCGAGCGGCACGCGCACAAGGCTAAAGCCCAAACCTGAGCTTAGGTTTTTAACCTGAATGCTGGCCAGCGACACGCCCAGCGTAATCAGCATAAGCGGTACCGTGAACCCTGACATTAAGTCCACCGTGTTTGCCAGCCACGGCGGCAGTGAGGTGCCGGTCAGTAGCAGCGCCATAGAAATGATAATGGCGTAAACCGTGGGCGTTTTGATAAGGGTTTTGAGCGGATTGCCCTGGCTGTTAAGCGCAGCGCCTAGGGTGAACTGAAATAGTGATACGGTGACCATGACCGTGATGCCGTAAGCAAACCCTGCGCTCCCGAAGGCGTAAAGCACTACGGGTAAACCCATGTTGCCGGTATTGGGGTACATCATGGGAGAAAGCAATACGCGCCAGTTCCGGCGCAACAGTTTTGCCACCAGAAAGGTGGCCACTCCCATGGTGATGATCACCAGCGCTGAGGCCAGCATTGTTTGGCCAAACGTGGCAGCGTCAATGTCAGCACCCGCCAGCGAGGCTAGTACTAGCGATGGTGTGCCGATGTTAAACACTAGCCGGGTGATAAAGTCGACCGGGTAGGGCTGGCCTAAACGTATCCATAGAAAGCCAAGTCCTGCACCGGCTAGTATGGGCGCCATAACGGCAAAAAGTTCGGCAAGCATTTACGGTCCTTGGCAGTCGTCAGCTAGCTATTGTCGTTAATCAGTGGACTAGCTGGCAAGGCAAACACGCCAATTACACTAAATCGTGGCGGCGGAGGCTTTCCATTGTAGCGGTATCTGGCTACGCAAAAACTCTAGCAGTGCATGAGTACGCCGCGTTTGATGGCCGTAGGCATAAAGTAGCGTGATCGGCAGCGCGATCGGCTCCCAGCCCGGCAGGCAGTTAATCAACTCGCCCGGGTGATGCTGTTCACGCTTCTCGGTTAGCCAGTGAGATAAAAGACCGATGCCCTGGCTGCGCGCGATGGCATCAATGTGAAGACTCGTGAGGTCTACCTTTAGTCGCGAGCGAGGCGGGTGAAATGTATATTCGCCATGTTCAGGGTGAGCAAGCATTAACCCATCTGAGGTCGACCCTAGCAAATCTATCCATGCATGCTGGTTAAGTTCATCGGGGCGGTGGGGTATGCCAGCGTTAGCTAAATACTGAGGGCTGGCATAAAGGCCTCGGCTTAAGTGCCCCAAACGCTCCTGATTTAAGCCGCACTCATGGGTTGGGCCAAGCCATACGTGAACGCTGTTGCTGTGCATTTTTGTTGGTGGCGTTTCACGCGTGTGCAGCGTTAGCGCTACCTTTGGGTGACGATTGAGAAACGCATCAATTGTGCTTGCTAACCAGCTGCGCGCCAGCGCGCCATGTACTTCAAGCGTGATTTCACCACTGATCTCCTCACGCAGCTCCGAGAGCGCTTCCTGGCTATGGGCAGCCATGGCCAGGAGCTCGGTGCAGTAAGTATGAAACAGCAGCCCGGCCTCTGTTGGAATCAGACGGTTTGCCTGGCGCCTCAACAGCGGCTGATTGAGCCGTGCTTCTAGCTGGCTGATTCTACGACTTAAGGTCGATTTGGCTAACCCAAGTTTTTGAGCACTGCGCGTCAAGCTGCCTGTCGTCATCACATCGGCAAAAGCAGACAGTTCGTGAAAGTCATACATTGTCAGGCCCGCAGCGATTAAAGGGTGTCTATTGTGCCATTTAAAAATCTTAATGCAAATAATTAGCATTCGTTAATGCATGAGGGTGCTGTTTATCATCACTCTTAAATAAAGCAATCAATAGCCGCTCATAAAAAGCCCCACCATGAGGCGGGGCAAAGGATCAAATCAGGATAGCTCATTAAGCAGGTACTAAAAGTTGAACGTTAGGCCCAGATTGTACTGGCGGCCATCTAATACGACGCCATAATCATCATTTGTCACCTCTTTGTTGGCGATATTATAGATGCCTGCTTTCACCTGTGCGCGGTCAGTCAAATCATATACGACACCAGCATCAATGAAGCTATATCCTGGTGTGCCATCGCCCATGCTAGTGCGTGCTAGGTAGTCGCTCGTGGATCCACGATAATTGCCTTGTGTCCATAGGCTTAGCTCAGGAGTTGCCTGCCAATTAACGGCAAGGTTGAACATATGCTCAGGAATTTTATTCAGTGGCTCGCCAGCAAATTCGCCGGATTTTTGTTCTGAGTCGGTATAGGTATAGCTAGAGCTTAGGCGCACATCTTGGGTAAAGTCGTAGTCTAGTGTGAACTCTACGCCCTGCATCTCGGCTTCATCGATATTTCGATAAGTGCTAAGAAAAACATAATCATTGCCAGCGTATGGGCATTCCCATGTGGAAGGGTCGTTACGATCTGCGTTTGGTGTGTTGCAGTAGCGATCCTCTGCAATTTTATCGTCAAACTGCGTATGGAACAGCATTATGCTGGAAGTGAGGCGTCTGTCTGAGCTATTAAAGATAAAGCCGGCTTCATAGTTCGTGCTGGTTTCAGGCTCCAGATCTTCGTTCCCAATAATGAGTGCGCGCGCATGGGGAGCCGGAGAGCCGCCGCCGCCGGTGCCGCGGCCGAAGCCTTCGGTCGCGGCGGCAAGCCCAGGCTGGGAATAACCGGTAGATACGCCGCCTTTTAACGACCATTCAGGCGTTAGGTGATAATTGGCATAAATGCGAGGCGAAAGATGGCCGCCGAATAGTTCGTCGTCGTCGTAACGCATACCCGTGGTAACGCTAAAGGCATCCGTAAGGCTCCATTCCATTTCGACGAACAACGCGGCAATCCAGCGTTCTACGTTACGCATAGCATTGGGGCTATTGCCAATAAGCCCATTGGTATCATCAACAAGCTCTTCTTCTCGGTACTGACCACCAAAGGTCAGCATATGATCGCCCCAGAAGTAAGTTGATTGGTTATTAAGGGTTGTGACTTCTTCACGCTTTTCATCAGGTGATGGGCTGACGCGCTCCGAAATATCATGTTGCAGATAGGTATCCGTCATAAAGGCGCCATAAGTGCCTTTATGACCAAGGGTGAATACATCCTTATCGTAGCGATAAGTAATCGAAGTGGCGGGGTTGCCACGGCTATCTATCATGGCAATGCTACGGCCAGGATTATGTGTGAATTCTTTAACCGATGACGTGTATCCGAAACTGTACTCGTTCAGCTCGTCTGGTGTGAGTATTAACTCAGCACCGATCTGGCGTGTATCGCTGTCTGGGGTGCTTTCGGCGTTATCGCTACCGCCTAAGTAATCACTCTCTTCTGTTCCTTGCCAGCTACCATGCACGCGTAAACCCAGCAGTCCTTCTATTAGCGGGCCGCCTGTATAGAAGCTAACTTGCTGCGCGTCGTTGTTGATATCATTGAGAGAATGGGTGTACTCGGTGACAACTTGGCCTGACCATTCTTCTGGCACGCTTTTGGTAATAATGTTGATAACGCCGCCCATTGCTTGCGAACCATATAGCGAGGACATAGGGCCGCGGATGACTTCAACACGCTCAATCATTGCAATGGGGGGCAGGCCGATTTGTTTGCCGCTATCCTGGCCGTTTGTATTGACGGACCGTCCGGCGGAAATGGGGCGGCCATCAATCAAATACAAGGTATAGCTATCATCCATACCCCTGATACTGATGTCTTGAGCTCCCCCTCCACCAGTAACATAAACGCCTGGGATGTTTCTGACCGCATCCGTAATATCACTATAGGACTGGCGATTCAGCTCCTCCCCGCTAATCACCGAGATGCTGGCGGGAGCATCGGCAATGGACTGCTCGTACCCAGAAGCGGTAACAACCATCGGGTCGAGAGTGGCGTTTTCTTGTGCGACAGCAGCAGCAGCTATGGCCATAGAGGATAGGCCGATGGCATTCGCTAATGCACGACGAGAGAAGTGAGGCATTTAAGTTCCTTGGGATGATATTGCTTACAGATGCTCATGGTTTTTTTTAGCATATGAGATTATTTATCATATGAGATATTTATTCTATTGCTAATAGTTCCACTTTTCGAGATAAAAAAAATGAACATGCTGTTGTGTTTTGGGCAACTGGGTGTGGTGATGAATTTGTAGAGTGCGTCGTCTTCTGGCGATGGGTTTATCAGCATAAAAAAGCCCCAGCGAAGGCCGGGGCATCAAGTCAGTATTGAAGCAGTAGCGAGTAGGAACGAATTAGAACTCGTAGCGGGCGGACAGCCACAGGCGGCGGCCTTCCTCACTATTGGCGTACACATTGCCAAAGCTAGTGCCATCGCCATAGGCGCGGTAGTCCACGAAGTCCTTATCAAACAGGTTGTAGATTGTGGCACTTAGGTTAAGGCTGTCGGTCACCGCGTAATTACCGCCCAGATGAAATAGCGAGTAGGCTTTAAAGTCACCTAAATCATCATAGGAAGGAGCGCCCCGAACGCCTTCACGATTACGGTAGCGCTCGCTGCGGTACTCCGCTGAGAGCCATGTATCTAGCTTCGCTGTGGTTTGCCAGCGCAGCGTGGCATTGACCGCGTGCTCCGGAGTATCGGTAAGCGGATCGCCTTCATTTTCGCCGCTTTGCTGTTCACTATCGGTATAGGTGTAATTGGCATTCAAACGCCAATCGGAATTGAACTGATAGCTGGCGGCTAGCTCTATGCCCTGGGTGACGGCTTCATCAATATTGATATCTTGGCCATACAGACCGTCGGGAATCAGCGGATCGTTTTCGATCAAGATATCGTTGCCACTGGCGATCTTATCGTCAAACTGGTTATAGAAAAGCGTCGCGCTGGCGGTGAAGCCCTGTTGGTTATCGTAGTGTGCGCCGATCTCGCTGCTGGTGCTGGTTTCCGGCTCCAAGTTAGGGTTACCGATGGTGAGCACAGTACCCTGTCCGGTGACGCCATTAATGCCAGCGTGCAGTGCATTAAGCGTTGGGGTCTTATAGCCGCGGCTAACACCGCCTTTTAGCGTCCACTCCGGGGTGGTATTCCAGACCAAGTAACCGCGTGGGCTAAACTGGCTGCCAAAGGCATCATGATGGTCATAGCGACCGCCTAGGGTTAGGGCTAAATCCTCTCGCAACAGCCACTCGTCTTCAGCAAATAGCGACCAAGTGGTTTGCTCGAAGGTTTCCCCTGCAAGGCCGTCATCAAGTTCCGCATCCCACCACTGCATACCTATCGTGGTCATATGATTGCCTAGCGGCATTACGAACTTGCTATCTAGCACCGTATTAGTGGTCTCAAGCTCGCGCGGTTCACCGCCGACAATGCCTGGAAAACCGTCGTAAGACTCACCTATTGCGCCTGGAATGGTGCGCCCTTTGGTTTCAGTGGTATTGCGCATTAGGCTGGTTTCCAGCGTGCCTGATGCAAACCGGCCCGTGTGGCCAATTGCGACTTGTTCACGCTCAAAGCGAAGTTCGTCAGAGTAGCCAAACGCTTCGCCTGGTTCTGGGTCGCAGCTACGAGAGCGTCCGTCAAGCGTGCCCAGCTGGCATTCATCGTTGTTATAGCGCTGTCTATTGACCTCACCATCAACCCAGAGGTCATTGTTGTCGTTCGGTGTCCAGGTTAGTTTGCCGCCCAGGTTATAAACATCGCCCTCGACCGGGCTGGGGCCGCGCTGGCTTACTTCAATCGGATCGCCGTTCTCGTCGCTGTAGACAAGTCCGGATGCGTCGCGCTCATAGAGGCGTCCGCGTAGCTGAATGCCCAGTGTGTCTGCTATCAATGGGCCGCTGGTATAGAGGTTGATTTCCCTGCGGTCGCCAAAGTCACGATCTTGGTTAAAGGTATTCTCAATGCCCACCGACCCTGTCCATTCACGGCCAACGCGGCGGGTAATAATGTTGATGACACCGCCCATGGCATCGGAGCCATAAAGCGTCGACATCGGCCCACGAATAACCTCAATGCGTTCAATGCTGGATACGGGGGGGAAGAAGCTGGTCGAGGTTTCGCCAAAGCCGTTAGGCGTAACGCTGCCCGCTGTATTCTGACGGCGACCGTCGATTAGTATCAATGTGTAGTCGCTAGGCATGCCGCGGATACTGATATTACTGCCGCCCGTTTTACCCACTTGGCCACCGACATCGACGCCTTCAATATCGCGCAGTGCGTCTGCAATGCTAGTGACGCGCGTGCGCTCAAGCTCCTCACGGGAGATCACCGAGATGCTGGCCGGAGCGTCCACCATGGCTTGCTCAAAGCCACTGGCAGATACCACTATATTGTCTAACGGAGTGGTTTCTTGGCCATAAGCAGCTGAGGAGATAGCGGCAAGTGCGATGGCACTGGTTAATGTACGGCGAGTAAATTGTTGCATGACGAACCCCGTGATAATACGATTTGCTTGCTAATGATATTTATTATCAAATAGGGTTGAGATTCTAAAAAGAAAAGTTCCCACTTGCGATGCAAAATTATGGAACGATTCGTTGCGTAAATTGAAACCTTGGCGTGATTGGCGCTGTTGCAAAATATGGAACATGGCATTCAAGCAAATAGTAGTGCAAGTGATTTTGATAATCGTTACTATTTGGTATCTGGTTTATTATTTGCCAATCAACTTATATCGATACTTATTTTAAAGTAGGGGATCTCAATGCTGCGTTCGGTACTGCGTCATGGTTTAACAGGTGTGCTCTTAACGAGCCTTATCGCCAATGCCCAAGCGCGTGAGCTAGATACCGCCTTTGGTAAAGTGGAGGTGCCTGATTCACCGGCGCGCGTCGTGACGCTTTATGAAGGTGCCTTGGACGCCTCCGTCGCGGCTGGAATCACCCCGATTGGTGCGGTCGCCACGCGGGGCGGCAATGAAGTAGCGACCTATATGAGTGAGCATATCGATACTCGCCAGCTGGAAATGGTGGGCGTTGCACGCGAAACCAATATTGAAGCAGTGCTTCGCTTGCAGCCGGATCTCATTCTAGCCACCCCACAGCTTCCCGAAGAGCAATACCGACTGCTTTCGCGCATTGCGCCCACCGTTGTACCTGAATCAAACGGTATGTCGCGTGAACGTTGGAAGGCAGAGTCACGCCTTTATGGGCAGGCGCTGGGTAAAGAGGCCGAGGTAGATGAGGCGCTTGAAAGCGTTGAACAGCGCGCGGCTGAGCTTAACCAGCGCCTAAGCGAAGCACAGGTGGGCGGTACTGCCTACTTGGCTCGCTGGATGCCCGCAGGCCCCATGGTGATGTCGACTGAGCTGTTTGCAACCGGTGTGCTGGCATCGACCGGTATCAGCGTAGAAGACGAAAGGCTGGTTAAAGAAGGCAGCGCGCATAGCGATATTCTGAGCCTTGAAAACCTGTCTATGATCGACGGCGACTGGTTGTTTCTTGCCACGCTTAACGATGAAGGCCAGCAGGCACTTGATGCCGCTGAGCAAAGCAGCGCCTTTACGCGTCTAAACGTTGTCCAGCAAGGTCACGTTGTGCCTGTTAATGGTCAGGTTTGGAGCAGCGCCTCTGGCCCCTTAGCCGCCCAAGCCATTTTGGACGATATCGAAAAAGCGCTGTTGCCGTAGGCCCTCTTGCTACCAGCGCTCTCGCTATTGAAGCGCTTTTAGGTGCCAAGATTCTTGTTATAAAAATCTGTGGCATAAACGTCTTTGGTATCAACGTCCTTGGTATAACCGTCCTTGGTAAATAGATACGCTCGTGAAGGAATGGCCATGAAAGTCTTCGCGCGTGCGCAACGTCTTAATCAGCGCACGCTATTGTTATGCCTACTCACCGCCCTTGTGGCGGTGAGTCTCGTTAGTTTACTGGTAGGGGCGGGTAACGTTTCGCCGTCTCAGGCGCTCTCAATGCTGCTGGGCGGTGAGGACAGCGAGGCGTATTTCGTGGTCTGGGAGCTGCGTGCGCCGCGTACCTTAATGGGGATTGCGGTAGGCATGGCGCTGGGCGTTTCGGGGGCGCTTTTACAAGCGGTGGCCCGCAATCCGCTTGCTGAACCTGGCTTATTGGGCGTAAGCGCGGGTGCAGCCTTTGCCGTGGCGCTAGCGTTAGTGCTTGGAGCCAGTGCGGCAACGCTGCGTATTTCAGTGGCGCAGCTGGGGGCGCTGATCGGCTGCCTGTGCGTATTAGGCGTCGCTCGCTGGCGTGGGGTCGGCAATGATCCCATTCGCCTAGTACTAGCAGGGGCGGCCTTTTCAGCATTGCTCGGGGCAATGACCTCGTTAATGCTGCTATTTGATCAGCGCTCGTCCGATGAGGTGCGCTTTTGGGTGATTGGCAGCTTGGCAGGACGCCGCTTGGAAGACCTGTTGGCCGTGTTGCCATCGGCAGTGGTGTGTAGCGTATTAATTGCTTTAATTGCGCGACCTCTTTCCGCGCTGGCGCTTGGTGAGCGTATGGCGTCGGGGCTTGGGCATCATCCACAGCTGATCCGCGCCTTAGTGGTACTTTGCGTGGCGCTGCTAGTGGGGGCGGCAACGGCGATTGCTGGGCCTATTATCTTCGTTGGACTGGTGGTGCCCTTTATTGCCCGCGCATTTGCCGGGCCTGATATTCGCCGCACTCTGTGGTTTTGCTTGCCAATTGGCCCTTTGATTATTCTAGCGGCTGATATTATTTCGCGAGTGGTGGTGGCGCCTTCTGAGCTGCCGCTGGGGGTTCTTACCGCACTCTGTGGCGCGCCGGTGCTGATTGCCGCCGTGCGTGCCCGTCGCCTACCAACGCTATGAGCATTTCTATGAGGCCAAGCGGGTTGAAATCTGACGTCCGGAATCGCAGAGAACACAGAAAAAACAGCACCGCTGCTGACGATGAGCCGGTGCAGCCGCCTGCAGGTTGCTGGCGGTGGGGCGAGCGTAAAATAAATGGTGCGAGCGTTCTGGTTGAGCGCCGCGCCGTTTGGGTCAACAGTGCGCTGATGGTCGCGCTAGTATGTGCCGCTATTGCCTACCTGTGCCTTGGCAGCCTGACGCTTATGCCTGGCGAGGTGATCATTGCGCTGGCGGGGCAGGGCGATATGATGACTGGATTTATGGTTCAGGAATTGCGCCTGCCACGCTTAGTCGCGGCCTGCTTGACCGGCGGGGCATTCGCCCTGGCCGGTATTCTTATGCAGACACTGGCCCGTAATCGCTTGGCGACGCCGGGCATTATTGGCATCGATAACGGCGCTACGGCGTTTGCGGTTGCCTCGGTTGTGGGTGTGAGCGTCTCGCTAGCCCCTTCGGCAATGGCCTTGACCGGCGCGGTGACCGCTGCAGTGCTGACCTTTGGGCTAGCGGCGGGGAGCGGCACTCAAGGCTATCGCTTTATCGTCGCCGGTATCGGTGTTGGCGCCGTATTTGGGGCGATCACGCAGCTAATGCTGGCGCGAGTAGCCATTGATACCGCCAACGCCGCTTATCCATGGACGGTAGGATCACTTAATGCTCGCTCAGGTGGCTCCGTTCAACTATTGGGCATCGGCCTCGCGCTGGGATTTGTGGCGTCACTGGCGTTAGCCCGCTCGCTGACCATCCTGCGTTTTTCCGAAGCGACGGCTAACGGGCTTGGGGTGAACGCCAAAGTAAGACGTATCCAAATACTGCTGCTATCGGTGGTATTGACGGCGCTTGCCGTTGCCGTGGCCGGGCCGGTGGGCATGGTGGGGTTGATCGGGCCTGAAATTGCGCGCGCGCTGTCTACTCCACGCCACGTGCCGGTGGTCGCGGCAACGCTTGCCGGTGCCCTGGTGATGGTGCTGGCAGATTTAATGGGGCGCACCCTGCTGACGCCGATTGAGCTTCCGGTGGGTATTGTCACTGCCATTATTGGTGGCCCCTGGCTTTTATGGATTTTGATGCGGCCGCAACGGAGTCACGCATGAACGATTTTCAAACGCCGCCAACGCTGGCTACTGATGCGTTGAGCATGGGCTACGGCACGCGGCGGGTCATTGATGGTCTGGATATCAACCTGCCTAGCGCAAAGGTAACAGCCATTGTTGGGCCGAACGGCTGTGGCAAGTCAACATTACTGGCGGGGCTGGCTCGCTTGCATAAGCCCGATGGCGGTTGCGTATTGTTGAACGGTGAGGATATTCAGCGATTGCCTTCTCGCCAGTTGGCCACTCAGCTGGCGCTGCTGCCGCAGGAGGCAATCGCTCCGGAAGGCTTAACTGTGACGGAGTTAATCCGCTTTGGCCGGCAGCCGCATCAAGGTTGGCTGCGCCAGTGGTCGGCAGAAGACCAGCGTGTTGTGCAGCACGCCTTAGCGGCGGCAGGCTTAGAGCAGCTTGCCGACAGGCCGATTGAAGCGCTTTCCGGCGGCCAGCGTCAGCGTGCCTGGATTGCCATGACCATCGCTCAGCAAACGCCGCTATTGCTGTTAGATGAGCCCACTTCCGCATTGGATCTTGGCCATCAAATCGAAGTCTTCGAACTGGTAAAAGAGCTCGCCCATCACGGACGCACCGTTGTGATGGTGCTGCATGATCTTGCCAGCGCGTGCCGCTATGCTGACCATCTAGTGGCGATGCGGGAAGGGCAGATAATCGCGCAAGGGCCGCCCGCGTCAGTGGTGACGCCAGAGCTAGTTCGCACGCTTTATCAAGTAGAGTGCACGCTAATAACCGACCCCGCGACCGGAAGCCCTCTGTTGGCCAATGTGCGGCGCTCCCCCGCGACGGCTTAATCTGCTGTCAGTCCGGCGAGTGTTTCGCTAGCCTTAGCCGGATGCTAACAATCTCAAATAAGGAATACTTGTGTCCTCTCCTGCACACAGTTTTCAGGCTTTGATGCGGCTGTTGCGCTATGCCAAAGGCTATCGGCGGCGCATTATTGCCGCGACCACCTGTTCAGTTATCAACAAGCTGTTTGATATTGCGCCAGAGATTTTGATTGGTGTCGCCATTGATGTGGTGGTGAACCAAGAGCAAAGCTTTGTAGCGAGCCTGGGCTTTGAAACGCCCCACCAGCAGATCACCATGCTGGCGATACTGACCTTTGTTATTTGGGCAGGGGAGTCGCTGTTTGAGTATCTGTTTCAAATCCTCTGGCGCAACTTAGCCCAGCGCCTGCAGGCGGATATGCGCCAAGACACCTACGAGCATGCCCAGCGGCTCGATATGGCCTTCTTCGAATCGAAAAATTCAGGCCAGCTGGTGGCCACCATGAACGACGACGTTAACCAGCTTGAGCGTTTTCTAGACGGCGGTGCCAATGCGCTTATTCAGGTAGTCGTCACCGTGGTGGCGGTGGGCGCGGTGTTCTTTGTGCTTTCGCCGCTGATCGCGCTGCTAGCCTTTACGCCTATTCCGCTAATTATCTGGGGCGCGTTCTTCTTTCAGCGCAAAGCCGGGCCTCTTTATAGCGATGTGCGTGAGAAGGTGGGTGATCTAGCTAGCCGGCTTTCTAACAATCTTAGCGGTATTGCGACGATCAAAAGCTTTACCAGCGAAGACCGCGAAGCGCAGCGCCTGCGCCAGGCCAGCGAAGCGTATGTCGAGGCCAACCGCCGGGCGATTAAGGTCAGCTCAGCGTTTATTCCCGTTATCCGCATGGCGATTTTGGCGGGCTTTCTGGCCACCTTTACCGTGGGTGGCATGATGGCGCTCAACGGCTCGCTGAACGTCGGTGCTTATGGCGTGCTGGTGTTTCTGACCCAGCGATTGCTCTGGCCGCTAACCGGCTTGGCCCAGGTGATCGACCTGTTTGAGCGCGCCATGGCCAGCACACGCCGGATTCTTGACCTGCTCGAGGTACCGATCACGGTTAAAGATGCCAGCACCACTCCGCTCACCCAGCCGGTGCGTGGCGACGTCACGATTGAAAACGTGAGTTTTCATTACGCAACTAGCCGAGTGGGCGTGGATGGAATTAATCTGCATGTGCCTGCCGGCAATACCCTGGCGCTGGTGGGGGCCACTGGGTCGGGTAAATCGACGCTAATCAAGCTGCTGCTACGCTTTTACGATCCAGAAGCCGGGCGCGTACTGATCGACGGTCAGCCTATTATTGACGTGAGTATGAACTCGCTGCGCCAGTCCATTGGCTTAGTCAGCCAGGACGTGTATCTCTTTGAAGGCAGTATTCGAGACAACATCACCTATGGCAAGCCGCAGGCCGATGAAGCCGAGATTATCGACGCTGCCAAAACCGCTGAGGCTTGGAGTTTTATTGAAACATTGCCTCAGGGACTAGATACCCCCGTTGGAGAGCGCGGAGTGCTGCTTTCTGGCGGCCAGCGCCAACGGCTCTCACTCGCGCGGGCACTGCTTAAAGACCCGCCGATCTTGGTGTTGGACGAAGCCACTAGTGCGGTGGACAACGAAACCGAAGCGGCCATTCAGCGTTCCCTAAAGCGCATTGCCCATGGGCGTACGGTGATTATGATTGCCCACCGGCTTTCTACCATCGTTCATGCTGATGAAATCGTGGTGATCGAGAAAGGTCGCGTCGCTGAGCGGGGCAGCCACGCCAGTTTGCTTGCCACCAACGGGCACTATGCCGCCCAGTGGCGCGTACAAACCGGCGAGGCTCTGGCAGGAGATATAGAAGTGCTAAGGTAATCCCCCCGAAAAACCAGGGTGCTCAAAAGTAGAATTTTCCGTAAGCTAAACGTAAGGAGATTCTGCATGAAAAAATCACGCTTTTCTGACAGCCAAATCATGGCAATCCTGAAGCAAGCTGAGAGCGGCCTACCCGTTCCTGAGCTCTGCCGTGAACACGGCATGAGCAGTGCTAGCTTTTACAAGTGGCGAGCCAAATTCGGCGGCATGGATACCTCCATGATCAAGCGCATGAAAGAGCTCGAAGATGAAAATCGGCGGCTTAAAAAAATGTATGCCGAAGAGCGTCTCAAGTCCGAGCTGCGTAAGGAAGCCCTGGAGGGAAAGTGGTAAAGCCATCTCTCCGTCGTGAGATGGCATACAAAGCGGTAGCGAAGGCTCGTTGTAGCATTCGCGTGGCCTGCGTTACCTTCAGCGTCAGCGAATCCTGCTATCGCTACCAAGCCAAGCTCAGCAGTGAAAACACCGAGATTGCCGACCTGCTGGTGCGGTTGACTCAGCACCAGCGCAACTGGGGCTTTGGCCTATGCTTTCTGTATCTGCGCAACGTGAAAGGCTATCCCTGGAACCGCAAACGCGTTTACCGAATTTATCGGGAGCTGGAGCTGAATGAATATGCGTATCAAGCCCCGCAAGCGGCTGGTACGTGAAAAGCCCGAACCTCTGGTGGTGCCCACAGTAATCAACGCCAGTTGGTCCATGGATTTCATGCATGACCAGCTAGAAGATGGACGACGTTACCGGCTATTCAACGTGATCGATGATTACAACCGGGAAGGCCTGGGCATTGAGGTGGATCTGTCTTTACCCTCTGAGCGGGTAATGCGAGCGCTGGATCAGATCATCGAGTGGCGTGGAAAACCTACCCAGATTCGCTGTGACAACGGGCCGGAATACATCAGTGCCACTCTAGCTGCCTGGGCTGAGAAGCAGAGCATCACCTTGGTCTTTATCCAGCCCGGCAACCCGCAGCAGAATGCATATATCGAGCGCTACAACCGAACTGTGCGCTACGACTGGCTGGCCCACTACCTGTTCCACTCCATTGAGGAAGTTCAGGAATATGCAACGCAGTGGCTATGGACCTACAATAACGAACGGCCCAACATGGCCCTCGGAGGCATTACCCCTCAACAGAAACTGGCCATGGCGGCCTGAACTCTACTTTTGAAGCCCTCTAAAAATGGGGGGATTACCCTAAGGTCTTAAACGCTTAGTGTCATCGTTATCGATTCACTAACATCGCATTAAGCGTCACCGGCACGTTCTCATCAATTTCTTGGTAACCCAGCATCGACAGCACGGTACGCACCGTGCTGTTTTCCATTAGAACCTTACCATCGATGGCCATCGGTTCAGCGTGGGTAACGCGTATTTCATTTAGGCCTTCGCGGGTAAAGCGCAGCGGCACCGACTCCTGCTGATTAACCATATCGGATTCAACCCTAAACTCCAGGGTCTCAACCAGCGATTCGCCAATGTCCAAATTGTCTAGCTGCTCAGGGGGCATTTGCGCCACCAGCGTGACCAGCGTGGTGTTCGCCAGCAAACCAATCCAAGGCGGCAGTTCGCTAAAGCGCTCAAGTATATCGGTTTGGCTCAGCTTTAATGGCAGGCGCAGCGTGCCGTCGCTGGATATAGTGCCCTGTAGGTCGCGTACTTGATGGTTATGCGTTTGCGGCGCTGCGCCGTTTAGCTGGGTAATCGACGCCTGCACCTGAGACTGAGCGGGGTCAAGCTGCCAATCAGCGTGTACCGGCAGGACTAACAATAAAGGAACTAGAGCAATCAATGCTTTCACAGCGCGCCTCCGCATAAAAATTGTCCAAAATACTAAGAGCTACCCACAAAACGAAGAGCTGCTCAAATGATTAAACACTACCCAAAAGACCCTCCAAACCTTATAAAGTGCCACAGCAGCATGAAGATAGCGCAATGGGGCTAGCCTCAACCCGTCACATTCGCTATGATATGCACGCTTTTCGGGCCTATAGCTCAGTTGGTTAGAGCAGGGGACTCATAATCCCTTGGTCGTCCGTTCAAGTCGGACTGGGCCCACCATTTTTCAATGACTTACCCGCCTCAACGTCTTCCCTCGCTGTACCTTTTTCGTCAGTGTCTACAAAATGTCTACATCTTAAAATTTTGGCCCGTATGTGACGGCTTCCGTCAGGTGGTCAGGAGACGTATGCATAGCGCATAGTCTAATGGTCTAATGAAACCGGATACCCATTTAGGCGAGAATGCCCCATAAGATTGAGATGTAAGATGACCAAGCAAAGGCATACCTTTTCTCCAGAATTAAAACGCGAGGCTGTCGACCTCGTGTAATCCTCCCAGCAATCGGTCTGACGCGCTGAGAGGATGCTGGAAGCTCTCCCTCGGAACGGGTCGAGGCCGGCATTTGCTGAACGACTGGCTGTGGCCGTGACGATAATGGCATGGATTCAAAGTGTTCTTGATCCAACAGTATCTGAGGCTTTATACCGGTGGTGCCGTGGATGCGCTGATGCGCCACGCGCTCCAGCTTGGGGCCTATATGGGCGTTGGCTGTCTCACGTCCAGCCGCAGTCCGGCCTGGTTTAGAGTAGTGGCTAAAGACGTTATGAAGCCGTTATTAAAGTAGCCATTGAAGCGCTCAAATATGTCCTTCGTGCGGACTCGGTAAGGTCGACAGGCACGAGCGATAAAGCCGTAATCCTGAGATGTGGCCAATAATTGCGCATTCCAGCGATGGCGGCCTTCATCGTAGGTGTCGCGCTTGCCCATGATGGTCTTGCGTTGTCGAAGAGGATCTCCCTAGGGACGCTATCAAAGTACTTGCACACCTCTTCGATGCCACGTAGCCAGTCATCCTGACGTTCTTTGCTCGGAGAACCGGACATAGGTGACGCGGCTGCCCCTCCAGCGTGACAACGAAGGCTTTAATCTTGCACCGGTGACGGGACATGGTCGTAAAATCGACCTGCATCTGTTTGCTAGGCGGCGTTTCAAAGCGGATCACTGGATCAGATTCGACGGTTTTGAAGTCGGCAATGTAGTCCTTGATTTAGCTAATCCCGCCGATATACCTGCGGCCCTGAATCTCGCTTAACAGAACCGTTGCGGGAATCCAGTGCGGCTTTGCCGCAGCAGATAACCTTTGTCAGGATCTAGCTTAGTCGCTTTCTGCGCACGGTCTGGATGGCAGGGCACCGCGCCCAGATCTCGCAGATAGCGGCGCACGGTGTTGCTTCACATACCAAACTTCTGGGCGATGGCGCGAATACTCTGAGGATGTAATACATGAATTTCCGCAAGAGTCTCCTGAGTCAACATCGACCCCGCCCTGATCATGGTAATAGGCGGCCATTCTGCCTCAGGAGGGTCAGTTTTTAGTTGGCGCTCGTGGGTCAGTATAACTCCGGCGATGACATTACACATCAGACATGAAGTTTTCCTCGATAAAGTCCATGAAACAGCTCGGGACTGGTTAGTACTTTGGGATCTAGCAGTTCAGAAGCCTGCTCAAGTGACAGTAGGCCAGACTCTACGACCACCTGATGGATACTCTTACCATCTTGTTCCGCTTTCTTTGCAACGTCGGACGCGGTCTTATAGTCGAAGAGTGTCGCAATGACGGTGGAGAGTGCGAGTGAACTCTCAGCACTCTGAGCGCAGCTTTCCTGATTGGCGATGAGTTTTCCAAGACACTTCTCACTGAATAGCGGTAAGCACTCAATAAGGAGGCGGCTGGATTCAGAAAAGCAGTTGAGAATCAGTGACTCCCAAACGTTGAGTTCTAGCTCACCCTCACATGCACGGGTAATGCTAAGGTCATTGCCTAGAACACGGAAATAGACCTGAATAGCCATCTCCGGGATGACGGGATTAACTTTGCCGGGCATGATCGATGATCCCGGCTGGACCGCTGGCAGTTTGACCTCAGCGAGGCCGGATCGTGGGCCAGATCCCATTAACCGCAAGTCGGAGGCCAATTTATTTAGCAAACTTGCTGTTGTCTTAAGAGCGGCCGAGACAGAGATCCAGAAGTCGGCGTTCTGAAGGCCGTCAAAGAAGTTGGGCTCCGGCTGAAAGTTGATTCCGGTATTCTTCGATAGCGCTTGATAAAACGCTTCTTTATATCCAGGGAAAGTGCCAAATTCTGTACCGATGGCCGTCCCGCCCATCGGTAGCTCCAGACAGTGGCTACGTACTTCAGCCACGTGGCGTGCCGATCTTTCAAAGGCGGAGCGGTAGCCGCTGAACTGCTGGCCAAGGGTCAGAGGCAATGCATCCTGCAGACAGGTTCTTCCCAGCTTTACGACATCAGCGAATTCTACTTGCTTATGACCAAGGTCAGCGGCGAATCGTAAAAGAGCTTTTTCAAGATCGCCTAGCATCCTATGTGCCGTTATCTTCATGGCTGAAGGAATGACGTCATTGGTGGATTGGCACATGTTGATATGAGTATTCGGATGTACCGATTCGTAACCTTTTTTTCCTGTCAAAATCTCATTTGCACGGTTCGCAAGCACCTCATTGACATTCATATTTGTGGAGGTTCCACCACCACCTTGGTAGATGTCTAATGGAAACTGGACTACTTTGTGCGAGTGGATAAATTCATCAGCAGCCAGGACAATAGCGGAGAGTTGCTCATCACCTAATGCCGCTACACGGTGGTTCGCTATGGCCGCTGCCTTCTTGATTTGCAGTAAGCTATCTATATAGCTAGGGATGTCAGCGATAGTTGTCCCCGAGATCGAAAAATTTTCGAGAGCACGCTGAGTCTGGATGCCATAGTAGTACTTATCCTCAATTTGTCTGCTGCCCAACGCATCATGTTCAGTACGCATGAAGAATCTCCTTTTCCTGTAAGGTTAGAATGGGCCATAGCCAATCATTGAGGCGATTGACACCAGCATAATGGATGCAGCTAAGAGGATGAGGTACAGAGGGCCGAAGAATCTCAGCCACCTGAGGTATGGAATTCCTGCGACGGAAAGAATTGCGATCAAGGCGCCATTGGTTGGAAATATAAAATTGGACATCCCATCTCCGAGTTGTGAGGCTAGGATGGCTACCTGTCTATTGACATCCATAATGTCAGACAGTGGGATGATAATCGGCATGGTGATTGCAGCTTGCCCACTGCCAGATGGAATCAAAAAATTAATCGTCGTCTGTACAAGTAGGATGAGTGACGCCCCAGCTTGTCCGCTGACGCCACCAATGAGTCCGGCAAGATAATTGATGACGGTATCAATCACCTGTGCCTCTTCCATTACGTACAGGATGGAGCGTGCGAAAAATATCACCATTGCTGCAATCATCATCTCCGACATGCCGCGAGCAAACATATGGCAGATGCGGTTGGGACCAACTCCGTATGCTAAGCCGACGAAGATGGCTATGGCAATGAAGGTGGCTGACATCTGCGAGAAGGAGAACCCAAGATTGATGCTTCCATAGATTAGAAAAGCAAACATGCCCAGAAAAACTACCGCCGCTCTCTTCAATGCTGGCGACATGTTGGAGTTTAGGTTTTCAACTTTACCGAACTTGATGGGTAAATCGTGGACAATAGATTTAGTAGGATCGGATTTGATTTTTCTTGCATATAAGTAAATAAAAACAAGGCCAAACAGGGCTAGTGTCAGAAAGACGAACATGCGAAAAAATATGCCGGAATACAGCGGAAGTTCAGCGATATTTTGAGCAATAGCTGTAAAGAATGGGTTGGTCATCCCTGCGCCCAGCCCAGCACATGCGCCAATCAATACGACAGCCGTACCTACCATCACATCATAACCAAAACGCAAGTACAGCGGAACGATAAGAGGCACTAGCACAATGCTCAACTCATACATGCCGGTCAAGGATACTAGCGTTCCGAAAGAAAGGATTAGGGTCAGGGTCATCGGCAGGAAGTGTAGATGTTGCAGCTTTTCTGCGAGTGAGTTGATTGATGCTTCCAGCAAGCCGATATGTTTGATAACGCCGAAGGCCCCACCTACAAATAGCACCATGGCCATCAAGCCGCTTGCTTGCTTGAAACCCTCAAAGAAGGACTGAAAAAAGTCAGTAAATCCGATATAAGCCTTGTCGACAATCTGGAAAGATTCTGGGTCGATAAGCGTTCTACCATCTACGACTGTTCTTTCAAACACTCCGCTGGGAATGAAGTTGGCGGCAATACATACCAAGACTAAAATGATGGACAGCATCAAGAATGGATGCTGTTCCTTGTATTCGGTGTTCTCGCAACGGGATGGCTCCTCCTGGTGAGCGAAGGGTTGTTCCTGTCGGCCATTAGACTTTTCGAGATCATCGGATTTTCTTGAAAATCCCATTGATATTTATCCTTATTTTAAAGTGTGGCGTTTGTGATATAAGTGCAGGGAAGCCCCATTTCCACCTATGACAATTGGTCAGGGCAGGCTGACCTTTTCGGCAAGCAGATATGTTGCCTCGTCCAGTTGGGGTGGCCCGGATAGCACAGCGGTGCATTTATCGTGGCGGTTTAATAATGCCACTGGCAGGGGTGCACTATAATAAGAATGGAAATATCTTATCCCTAATATTAATATTTATAATACTAATATGTGACAGGTATGTTCTCATGCGCTATCAACTGCCATTCGATGCCAAAGTATTGGCGATCTACGTGGCCGTCGTTGAAACCCGCAGCATGTCGGATGCTGCCAAGAAGCTGGCAATGACTCAGTCCGCCATTTCACAGGCGGTCAAAATGCTCGAAACCGAGCTCGGAGTGACGCTACTCGACAGGAGCATGAGGCCTATGCACGTCACGGTCGCCGGCAATGCCGTCTATAGTAGCGCTAGTCGCTGGTTGTCTGAGATGACAGCACTGAGAAACCAGTTGTGTACTGCCAGCGCCAAGCAGATGCCTCTGCTGCGCTGCGGGCTGGTGGATTCGTTCGCGTCAACCGGTGGCCCTTCGTTGATCAAGAACATTGCGGACCGTGCCAAGAATCTTAGCGTGATTTCAGGTGTATCGCCGATTATGTGGGAGGGGATCAGAAATCGAGACCTCGACCTCGCCATCACTATGCCGCCACCGGCGCCCATGCCCGGTATATCTCAGTTACCGTTGCTGCAGGAAGCTTACGTACTGGCGCTGCCAAAAAGCTTCGATAAGAAATACCGGGAGCTGAAGACTCTGGTGCAGTCGCTGGCTTTTATCCGCTATTCCGGGCGCACACCCAGCGGTACAGAGGCAGAGAATTATCTGAAGTGGCTGCGACTGCAACCGGGTCCTGGGCTAGAGTTTGATACCGCCGATGCGGTTCTGTCGATGGTGGCCTCGGGGCTGGGCTGGACTATGACGACCCCCTTGTGCTTGTTGCAGGCCAAGAGCCATCTTGCCAGCGTAAAGTGCGAGCCGTTACCGGGGCCCCCTGTATATCGCCAACTCGTCATCATGTGCCGCACTGGTGAGCTGGGAAATCTACCGGAGGAGGTTGCAATAATCGCCAAGCGCATCCTCAGGGAGGAAGCTTTTCAGGAAGTCTCACAATATGCGTCTTGGTTGCGGATAGAGGATTTCCATTCTGAATACGGATAGTAAACACTCACCTTTAGTGGTCAAGTAAAACTGGCCACCGGTTTATAGTTAACCCGGTACTTTTCCTTTGCCTGGTTCGGTCACATTCCACCGTTATGCTGATGGGGACGAAGCTGGCTGTAATATCCGATTAAATAGCTCACGATATGATATTGGCCCTGCAAGAATGAGCGATACCCATGCGTAGGTATCCATTCAACCTTTAAGCTCCGAAAGAATCGCTCCATTGGCGCATTGTCTCAGCAATTTCCCCGCCGACTTAGGCTTTTTTTATCCGGCATTTCCATAGTGTCTGACGGAACTTCCGGCTTGTATAATGGCTGACCTAGTCGCTGTGAACCATAAGCGATTAACGGCCCAATATAACGAAGCTGAAGAATTCCGGTGGCTGGGACTTCTTTGATGAGCTGCTAGGGCGCATTCGAGATATAGGGCCGCGGAGAAGCGCTTCTAGCAAAAGGTTCGTGAATTGGTTGCTCTTAGCACAGACTATCAGGCTCGTGAACGTGAAACGACACAGTTCTTTGCCGAACAACTAGAGCAGTATTTAAAGCATAAGTGCTAGAAACCATGATAACTGTCGAGGCAGGCCCGCTGCGGCTGTCAACGCTCAAAACCTCTCGCTGATTCCTCTGCTTCAATACTCTTGGCTGTTTATTAGCAGGCATCAATGACGCTCTAATAGTTAGCTATCCACTATTGGATTGGCGCAAGTCCGCTGGCAGGTTGCTTGCGCGGTACGCACACCGGGCTGCCGCTTTCGGGGTCGTGGAGCACGCGTGCCTCTAGGTCAAATACGCGTTTTAGGTTTGCGGCGGTAAAGATCTCGCTGGGCGCGCCGCTGGTGACTATGCGGCCATCGCACATCATCACTAAATAGTCGGCGTAGGCGGCGGCCAGGTTTAGGTCGTGAAGCACTAATAACAGAGTGCGCCCATGTTCGTGGGCGAGGCGAGAAAGCAGCTCTAGAAGATCGACCTGCACCTTTAGATCAAGAAAGGTGGTGGGTTCATCGAGCAGAATTAAATCGGTTTTCTGCGCTAGCACCATGGCAATCCAGCAGCGTTGGCGCTGCCCACCAGAAAGCGCATCCACGTTGCGGTCGGCGAACTCGGTAACGTTGGTGTAGGCCATTGCCTCGCGAATGGCTTCGGCATCCTGCTTATTATCCTGGCGCCACAGCGTCTGATGGGGAAAACGCCCCATACCAACCAGCTGTTTAACGGTTAGTCCTTCAGGGGCGATGGGCCCTTGGGGAAGTATGCCAAGTCGTTTCGCCACGTCTCGCGTATTGCTGTGGTGAATGTCCTTACCATCTAAATACACGTGGCCGGCGCTGGGGGTAAGCGTTCGTGCAAGCGTTTTTAAAAGCGTCGATTTGCCACTGCCGTTAGGCCCTAGAAGCACCGTTAACTTGCCTTGCGCTATGGCGATATCCACGCCTTTTAATACGGGGCGAGTCTCGTAGCCAGCCGATAAGGCTTCGCCTGTTAATCGGGGCTGTGTATCTAAAGAGTGTGGCATAGGTATAGATGGGCTCATTGGATGGCCAAAGCAGGCAGCACCGTAAGACAAAATATTCTCATTTTCAATATTTAACATCAGGAATGAGCGGGTGCTTTCTGAGGAGTGCTGGTTTCTATAGCGTGCAGAATAATAAGCGCAAATAAGCGGATTTCAAAAAAGCGAACGCTTCGTTCCGGTTTAGTAGACCTGAATCCGTTTATATGCATAATACAATCATTATCATTCGTATATGTATTACGCTTTCCACTGATCGTTCACTCCAAAGGTACAAAAAGAACATGCGCATTAAGAATCGACTAGTGTTTTGGCCAACGGTAACACTCGCTGGTTTGGTCGCTGTAAGTCAGGCCCACGCGCAAAGTACGGCTGTAGCTGATTCACAAAGTAGCCGTGGTGGCTCGGATCAAACAATGGTCGTGACCGCCTCACGAACTAATGCGACGAAAGACGATTCACCGCAAACAGTGCGCATTATCACTAAAGAGGAAATTGATCAGCAGCTGCAGATTTCCAGCGATTCATCGCAAGTACTAAGCAACCTGCTGCCGTCCTATTCGCCTGCCCGCCAGAAGATGAGCGGCAGTGGTGAGACGCTACGCGGCCGCACGCCGCTGATTTTGATTGACGGTATTCCCCAGTCTAATCCGCTACGTCCCACAGGGCGTGAAGCGCATACCATCGATTTTTCCATGGTTGAGCAAATTGAAGTCATTCAAGGCGCCAACGCGACCAATGGCGTTGGGGCGGCGGGTGGCGTGATTAACCTGATTACCAAGCGCCCGGAACCAGGTTCCTACAACCAACATGCAGAGGTTAGGGTGACAACCCCTACCAGCGAGCTGGATAGCGACACGCTGAGCTATGAAACGAATTATGGCGTGAGTGGCAATACCGGCGATATCGATTATCTCTTCTCGGCGAGCGTCGAGAAGCAGGGGCTTTTCCTCGACGGTAGCGGTGATGCTGTCGGCGTCGATAACACGCAGGGCGATCTGATGGACTCTCGCTCCTATGACTTTTTAGGCAAGGTGGCCTACTGGATCGATGATAATCAGCGCCTGCAATTGACCCTGAATCATTTTGATATTGAAGGGCAAAATAATTACGTCAGCGTGACGGGTGACCGTGCTAACGGTGTGGTAACCACCTCTGAGCGTGGAACCCCAGAGGGCGATGTGCCTTATAACCGCGTGTGGACGACGGGGCTGAGTTACGATCACTACGATCTCGCTGGGATGCGCTTAAGTGCTCAGGTGTTCTACCAGGACTATGAGGCACTGTTTGGCGCGACCAACTCCGGGACCTTCCAAGACCCCGCTATTGCGCCAGTGGGTAGTTTTTATGATCAAACGTTGGCGACGACTAGCAAATTTGGTACCAAAGTATCGCTGACTAAGGATGATCTATTTAGCGACCGGCTCTCGCTGACCGGCGGCTTTGATACGCTGTTTGATGAAACGGAGCAGTACCTGTATCAATCTGACCGTACCTATGTGCCGTCGACAGAGTACACCGATCTTTCGCCTTTCATTCAAGCCGAGTTTAGGCCCATCGATTCGCTGCTTTTATCCGCTGGCGCCCGCTATGAATATGCCAAGCTAGATATCGGTGGCTACCAGACCGTTGCGGCTAACAATGGCGTTGAGGTCGAAGGTGGTGCCCCCAGCTTTAATGAAACGCTGTATAACGCCGGGGTTGTGTGGAAACCCGTTGATAACTGGAGCCTCTTCGCCAATTACTCCGAAGGGTTTGTGATCCCAGATGTAGGGCGTGCACTGCGTGGTATTTCGACACCCGGACAGTCGGTCAATAGCATTGATAACCTTCGCCCCATCGTCACCGATAATGTTGAGACCGGCGTACGTTTTGAGAACGGGCGCTTAGCGGCTGAGCTAAGCTATTACGAATCGTCCTCTGAGTTCGGCAGCCGCCTGACGGAAATCGATGATGTCTTCTTTTTGAGCCGCGAGGAAACCGAGATTAAAGGGCTAGAAGCCTCGGTGGATTATCAATTTACCGAGCAGCATTCCGGCCGCGTGGCCTACTCACGTATGGAAGGGCGTTTTGACAGTAATGAGGACGGTAGCCTAGATTCCAAACTGTCAGGGCTTGATGTGTCGCCGGATCGCCTGGTCGCCAGCTGGTCAGCGAATTGGACGGATGAACTCTCGACGTTTGTACAGGCAAACTATGCCTTTGATGAAACCTTTGACGAGGAAGATCGTGAGTTTGATGGCTATGTGCTAATGGATGCGGCGGTGGGATATAAACTGCCGGTCGGTCAGGTCAACGTGGGCGTGGCCAACCTGTTAGACGAGCAGTACGTCACCTACTATTCACAAAGCGCGCTGGTTAATGACGAACGCTATTTTGCAGGGCGCGGCAGAACCGTGACCTTCGGCTATCGTTTGGATTTCTAACGTTGTTGGCGGGTTCTATGCAATAGATAAACAAAGAAGGGCGCGCCGATACCTGCCACGAAAATACCTGCAGGTAGGTCTTTCGGTAAGAAGGCCACTCTGCCAAGCAAGTCGGCGTACAGTACGATCAGCGCGCCGACCAGCGCAGAGGCGGGCACTAGCCGTGCCATATTACGCCCCACCAGCCTCACCGCTAGGTGGGGCGCAATCAGACCTACAAAGCTTAAGCCACCGGCGAAGGCCACCGCGGCCCCGGCTAACGCCACGCTACAGGCCAGTAATATCATCCGGCTACGCAAAATAGGCACTCCCAGCCCTTCGGCAACGCTGTCACCCAGTGCCATGGCATCGGCATGACGCGCAAAGGCCAAGCAGATGGGCACCGACACTAAGAGCCACGGCAATATCCCCTCCACATCCTTCCACTGCGCGGCATACAGGCTGCCGGTTAGCCATACGTAGGCGGTCATGGCGGCAGCGTCATCGCTGATCACAATCAACAGCGTGGTACCCGCGCCAGTGGCTGCCGCCAGGCCGATACCGACCAGCACCATGCGCGATGGACTAATGCCGTTTTTCCAACTGAGGCTAATCACCAGCAGCGCTGATATAAGCGCGCCTAGCATGGCCGCGAAAGGTAGCCAGTGAATACTGACATGGGCGCTCAGTAACGCTAAAAAAAGCACTGCCGCTAGCGCCGCGCCGCTGGTAATACCAATCACATCGGGAGAGGCCAGCGGGTTACGCACAATGCTTTGCAGAATAGCCCCCGCCATCGCCTGGGCGGCACCAACGAGTATTGCCAACGCAATGCGGGGTAGCCTCAGTTCCCAAATGATAAAGGTAATGTCGCTATTTTGCGGCGCTGTTAGGGCACCTAGCACCTCTAACGGCGGCGTTGGAAAACTGCCTAAACATAGCGAAAGTCCGGCGCTAGCCGCTAGTAACAGGCTTAGCAAAAGCACAGTGGATTTAGTCATTGGCTAGTCATCTTGCGTCGCGCCAAATAAATAAAGAAGGGCGTGCCAATGAGGGCGGTCATCACACCCACCGGTACTTCTTGCGGCGGCATTAAAAACCGTGAAGCCACGTCGGCCAGCAGCAGCAAGCAAGCGCCGAGTAACGCGCAGCTGGGCAGCAGCCAGCGATGGTCAATGCCAAAGATGCCTCGCGCCATGTGGGGTACGATCAGGCCCACAAAACCAATCATGCCTGCCAATGCAACAGAGCTGCCCGCTAATACAATCACGATAAGTCCTAACAGCAGCTTGATCGTCGTCGCCTGCATGCCCAGCGCAGTGACCATGTCGTCGCCTAGCATTAATGCGTTTGCGTGGCGCACTAGCAGCGCGCTTAGCAGCATTGCAGCGCCGAAAAGAGGCAATAGCGGCGTGACCAGGGAAAGGTCGCGCCCGGACACCGACCCCGCCAGCCAGTAAAGGACGCTTTCAAAACTTTGCTGATCCATCACCAGCAGCCCTTGGCTGAACGAGACAAACATAGCGGTGACGGCTACGCCCGCTAACACAACGCGAAGGGGCGAAAGCTCGCCGTGACGGTCTCGGCTGAGAATGACCACGAGCGCTGCGGCGACAAGCGCGCCTAGCAGTGCGGCCCACACATAGTCAGCGGGTGTACGCAGCGGTAGGAAGGAAACCGCGACCACCACAAAAAACATGGCGCCTGCGTTGATGCCTAAAATGCCCGGTGATGCCAGCGGATTGCGCGTCATGGTCTGCATCAGCGCCCCCGCAATGGCTAAGCTGGCGCCGACCAGAGTGGCAATCACCGCGCGGGGTAAGCGCTCGTTGAATAAAATGATGTGATCGATTTGGGTGGGGTCATAGTGATGAACTGCGGCCGCTAATGATGCCAGCGGGATGTCGGTGGTGCCGAGCATCACGCTAGCGAAAAAGGCCGCAAGTGCCGTGAAGGCTGCCAGCAAAAGGCCCAGGCTTTTTGCAGTTCGGCTGTTCAGCATGTCGTTTGCTCCACGCTAGTGGCGGCAAGAGCGCGACAGGCTTGGCGGGGCAGCGGTTGCGTCAACCCATAATGGCTATACAGGTCGTCTAGCATGGCATTTGCCGCCAGTATGCCGCCGCCCATCATCCAGCTCACGGGCTCGGCTTCAAACACGCGCTGGTTTTGAACGGCGCTTAATTGTTGCCATAACGGGTGAGAAGCCCAGTGCCGGTAATTATTAGCAATGGCGGCATCGTCTGGCTCTAGCAGTACAAAGATGACGTCGGCATCCAGCGCCGGAATGTTTTCGGTGCTGGAAAGCTTCATACCCCAGCCCTGAGTTTGTAGCGTATCGGGTTGCTCAAAGCCCAGGTCATCTAAAATGGAGCCTGCAAAACCACTGGTATAAATGCGCACGTGGTCGCTCTTGAAGCGAATGACGGCCACCTTTTGCGGCCATTCATTGCCCATTTGAGCGGCTATCTGCTGGCGAAAATCGGCAACCCGAGCATCCCAGCGTTGCAGTAGCTCGCTTGCCTGCGCCTCTCGCCCGGTGGCATTGGCGATCATGGTAAGCGTCGCTCTGAAGTCGAATACCTTCGGCGCAGCCACCGTGGTGGCGATAGCGCTCAATAGCGGGGCTATGCGGGCATGGCGAAAATCGCTTGCAACCACTAAGTCAGGCGCCAGCCAGGCAATTTTTTCTAGATTGGGCTGAGTTTCTAAGCCTACGTGCTCTACGTCAGTAAGCGCGTCACGCAGGTAGCGGTACATGGGTTTTTCTAACCATGAATCGACCACGCCGACGGGTGTTATACCCAGGGCGACCGCACTATCGGTAGCGCCCTGATACAGCGTGACGATGCGCGCAGGCGCAGCGGGCTGCTCATCGCTAGCCCCGGCAATGGAATATGCCAGTGTTGCGCAGGCCGCCAGTAACACGCACCGTAATATTTTGCGGTAATGGCGGTGAGCGTTAAGGTTGAAGATCACTGTCAGGCCGGCGGAAATTAGAGAGCCGCGATGATGTCATGCAGTAAAAGTCAATGCAACGCATTATCAAATGTAAGCCGCCATTTGTACGAGACCAAAAACGGCCACCCCAGCGGCCACGGGCCAGCCTAATGAACGTAGCCGAGTCCATACAGCCAGCGTGACGGAAAGCCCAATGGCCGTTGCGATCCAGGCAATAGCACTGGGGTTAACCGGCATAATCGAAACGCCCAGTACGGCGGCAATCATCAGTGGGCCGAGAATGCCCAGCCACTGAGGCATATTATTGATGCCGGTATCGCTATTGAGACGGCGCTGCATCCATAGAAAAGGAATAACGCGCATTAACAGCGTGCCGATGGCGCACGCTATAACGGCTATCCAAAGCTCGGTGCTCATAGCGTGCGCGCTCCCGTCTGAAACTTCACAATGTAGAAGCACAGCGCGCCGCAGGCAGCGGCCAGCGGAATAGCCACGTTGCTCCAGCCATAAAGCGTGAATAGCAGCGCTGAAAGAATGGTGCAGCCCATCGCCAATGCCCAGCGCTTATCGGTAAAGCGCGGCGCCACCATGGTCAGAAATAGCGCGGGCAGAGCAAACGGCATAACCTCGCCAAGCAGCGGCCAGCGCGCGGTTAACGTTTCGCCAGCGGTGGCGCCTACTACCGTGCCCACTATCCATACTCCCCACGCCAGCAAAGAGGCCCCCATAAACCAGCTAAAACGCTCGGGGGCGGAAAGCTGAGGCAGTCGAGTCAGGGCGAGGGCAAAGACTTGATCGGTCAAACCATGCATTAACCAAGGCCAGTGGCGGCTGGGTGGCAGCCATGACGCTAGATTAGGGCCGTAAACGACATGGCGCACGTTGATGAGTAGTGTCATTGCCACCACTAACCATAGCGGTGAACCCGCCGCCACCATACCGACAAAGAGAAACTGCGACGCACCGGCGTAAATAAGCGCTGAAATCGCGGCGGCTTCCCAGGTGCTAAAGCCAGCTTGAGTCGCCACCAGGCCAAAGGAGAGTGAGACCGGTATATAGCCTCCCAGCAGCGGAATGGCTTCCCGGACCCCTTTTACGGTTGAGCGAATAGGTGTGTGACGAGCAGGCTGGCTCATGGCGTATTGCCTTTTTCACCATAGATGATAGTCATTATTAAAGTGGCCTCCACGGCCTGGGTGCGATAAAGGTGTGGCTGGTCGGCGGGGAATATCACCGTCTGCCCTGGGGTAAGCGCTATCGTCGCATCATCTGGCCCCGCTTCCAGGCAGCCGCTAATCAGCGTTAGCGACTCTCGGGTGCCAGGCGTATGAGATTCGGCGTGGCGAAGCGTATGAGGCGCACAGCGCATCCAGTAGGCATCCACTTGCGGGATGCCTTTGCCTTGATCAATCAGGCGCACCTGAACACCATCCTCGCCTAGCGGCACGGTAATCGGGGCTACCAGCGTGCCGAAGGGGACATTGAGCTGTACCGCCAGCCGCCAGATAGTATCCAGCGTGGGGTTGCCATTACCCTGCTCAAGGCGGCACAGATTAGATTTAGCGATGCCTGCATCATTGGCTAGTTGCGAAAGCGACCAGCCCCGCGCCATGCGCAGCGTCTGCAGGTGTTGACCTAGCGTAGTGAGTGAAAGCTTATCCATGACGTACCGCCCGGGTGTTCTTTAATGCGGTTATGCGTATCCTATCGTTCTATATAAAGAACGTTAGCCTGTCAACGATTAGTGCGCCAGTCAGGAGAGTCAGCGCGGTAATCGCGTTCCAGGTCTGGGCAGGCCTGGCGCACAGATAATGGCGGGTATTATTGATAGGCAGCTGCCGGCTTTCGAATTTTCATCCGAGAAACAGGCAACTGTGAGAGGCAAAGAGTGCAAACGAGAGGGGGAGTGCAAACGTTAAAAAGTGCCGGGGTAGCTACCGCCATCCAGCAAAAAGTTTTGCCCCGTCATGTAGCCGGCATGCTGGCTGCAAATAAATGCGCAAAATGCGCCAAACTCTTCTGCCGTGCCAAACCGACCGGCAGGCACACCGCTTAAGCGCTTTTCAGTCACGTCTTTCAGGCTGTGGCCAGAAATGTTGGCTTCAGATGCTAAGGCGCTTTCAAGGCGTTCTGTCTCAAACGGGCCAGGCAAAAGATTATTGATGGTGACGTTGCGACTCACCAATTGAGGCTGACGCGATAATCCCGCAATAAACCCCGTCAGCCCACTGCGAGCGCCATTAGACAGCCCGAGTACTTCGATCGGGGCTTTTACGGCACCGGAGGTAATATTCACCACGCGCCCAAAGCCGCGCTCCGCCATGCCGTCAACGGTGGCTTTGATAAGCTCGATGGGTGTGATCATGTTGGCTTCTAATGCCTTGAGCCAGTCAGACCGGCTCCAATCACGAAAATCGCCCGGCGGTGGCCCGCCATTATTATTGATAAGAATGTCGACCTGGGGGCAGGCCTCTAACATCGCCGCACGCACCTGCGCATCACCAATGTCGCCAGCAACGGTGACGACTTCAATACTCGGATTCAGCGCTTTTAACTGTTGCGCCGTGGCCGCCAAGGTTTCGCTATTGCGGGCATTAATGACCAGATTCACTCCCTCTTGGGCAAGTGCCATGGCGCACCCTTTACCCAGACCCTTGCTCGCGGCACAAACCACTGCCCAGCGACCTTTAATTCCTAGTTCCATCGTGGCTCTCCTGATAAAGATTGTTTAACGGGCGGCGTAGCCACCGTCCACCGGCAGAATGGCGCCGGTCACAAATTTTGCTCCGGGTGATGCCAGAAACAAGGCGGGCCCTGTCAAATCATCGGGCGCTCCCCAGCGACCCATGGGGGTTCGGTCTATAAGCTCTGCTGAACGCTCTTTGTCTTGAACCAGCGCTGACGTTAATTCTGTCGCTATCCAGCCGGGCGCTAGCGCATTGACACGAATGCCTTCAGGCGCCCAAGCAATCGCCAGTGAGCGCGTCAGCTGAGCGATGCCCCCTTTAGATGCGGAGTAGGCTGGAACAAATCCGCTGCCAAAAAATGACAGCATTGACGCCGTATTGATAATGCAGCCACCTGCGTTCTTAAGCGCTTCAAAGGCCGCCTGACAGCAACGCTGGGTGCCGTTTAGATTAATATCCACGACATCGGCAAAACCTTGAGGCGTAAATTCCTTACCACCGCGTAGGATGACGCCCGCACAGTTAACCAGCACATCAATGCGAGTGAATTGAGCAAAGAACGTCGTCACGGCTTCGTCATTGCGAACATCTAGCTGATATTGAAGGGCGCCGAAATCAGTCACGCCGTTGTCTGACGCCTCAACGCCCGTTACATGAACGCTGGCCTGTTCTGCAAAGGCGGAGGCGATTGCCCGGCCAATGCCGCTGCTGCCTCCAATCACAACCACTGTTTTCATGTGCTTTCCTTATTGGCTACGTTGGGCTGGGGGCGGGCGGCTGACATAAGGGCAGATGCGATAATCGCGACCCAAACCAGCACGGCGAGGGTGCCTAGCGTGGCCGCAATCGGGCGGTCAAACAGCATCAACATATCGCCGTTGGCTTTGATCATTGAGCGCAGGAAATTGCCTTCGACCACCGGCCCTAAAATGACCGCAAGAATCATTGGTCCGATAGGGAAGTCGTGCTCGACCATGACATACGCAAATAAGCCTAAAATCAGCATAATCCAGATATCGAGCATGCTGTTATTGGCCGCATAGGCGCCGACGATGCAGAATAGTAAGATCAGCGGATACAGCACGCCGTGAGGGACGGACAAAATATGCCGAGCGCTTCGTATCGCGAGTAGACCAAGCGGGATCAGCAAGAGATTGGCGAGAATAAAGACAATAAAAATCGCGTTAACTAATACCGCATCGGTGGTGAATACGTCCGGCCCTGGGGTAATGCCTTTCATCATCAGTACGCCGATAATGATCGCCGTGATGGTGTCACCGGGGATGCCGAATACAAGGGCAGGTATGTAGGCGCCTGAAAGCGCTGCGTTATTGGCTGAACTTGCAGATACCAAGCCCTCCGGGTGTCCGGTGCCAAACTTCTCAGGTGTGCGCGAGAGTTTGCGTGCCAAGGCATAGCTTATCCACGATGCGATATCCGCACCGGCTCCGGGCAGTGCGCCGATGAGCGTACCCAGCAAGCTACTGCGCGCCACCCCGCCTTTATATTTCCACAGCAGCCCGCCGACGCCTTCGAAAGGCTTCTTAACAAGCGGCATTTTAGACAGCGACATCGTGCCAATTTCAGGCAGACGGCGCAGCAGCTCTGCTATCGCGAATAGGCCAATTAATACCGGTAAAATCGCAATGCCGTTGAGCAGTTCAGGCACCCCAAAGATAAACCGCATCTGCCCTGACACTGAGCTCATGCCCACCATCGAAATCAGCAGACCCAGCAGCATTGAGATTGCCCCTTTCACAGGATCGGTTCCCGATACGAGCACCGCGCAGGAAAGACCCAGCAGGGCCAGCCAAAAATACTCATCACTGGTGAACTGGATGGCAAACTCAGCAACTA
Organism: Vreelandella profundi; assembly: GCF_019722725.1. Lineage (NCBI taxonomy): Bacteria > Pseudomonadati > Pseudomonadota > Gammaproteobacteria > Oceanospirillales > Halomonadaceae > Vreelandella > Vreelandella profundi. The sequence continues at coordinate 2,573,374 of NZ_CP077941.1, read as the reverse complement.
GGGGCGCAAAAAAAGCCAGAATCGCAACGCCAATGACGCCGCCCACGACAGAGCAAACCAAGTTGACGCCCAATGCTTGACCCACTTTCCCCTGGCGACCCATGAGATACGCTTCATCAGTATAAGCGGCCGATGCGGGGGTTCCGGGTATGCGTAGCAGTGCGCCCGGTATATCGCCCGCGACGATCGCCATCGCCGTTGCTGACACAATGGCGCCGATGGCGGGAAGAGGGTCCATGAAAAACGTGAGTGGGACTAACAAGGCTGTTGCCATGGTGGCGGTTAGTCCAGGGATCGCGCCAATGAATAGCCCGAAAATTGAAGCCCCTAGAATCACCAGCAGCACTTGCCAATCAAAGACCATCGCTAATGATTGCTGTAGTTCCAGCATTAGTAGATCACCTCTTCTAGGATGCCTAATGACAGCGGAACGAGCAGTAGCTCAGCAAAGGTTAGCCAAATGATGAGCGTCGCCACGGTAGCCACGCTAATCGCTAGCCACCATCTGCCCTTAGTGAAGATGCCGATGAGCACGGTCAGCATGACCAGTGACACAATGGGAAAGCCAAGAACAGGTTCTAGGAGTATGTAGCCTGTCACTGCTACTACCACGGCCATGATACAGAACAGCACATGACCGATAGGGATAGCGTCTTGCCAAATAATTAACGGCCCTCTGCGAATCCAGCCGCGTAGGCAAAGTATCAAGCCCATCGCTATTAATAAGATGGCCACTAGAGTGGGGAAGGTTCCCGCGCCATAATCCTGGCGCGGAAGAGAGGGAAAGTCTTTTGAGAGCCAAACGGTAATACAGCCTAGTAGAACGGTTAAAAGCCCCAGAATAAAATCGTGAATACGCATGGTCTTCCGGCCTTACTGGGCCAGCCCCAGCGTTTCGATGATCTCGGCATTATTAGCATCTGATTCGGTCATGAACTGAAGGAACTCTTCGGGTCCACTCCACTCGGTGCCAAAGCCACGCTGCTGCATGAAAGACTGGAAGTCATCGGACTCGTAAACTTTCTGAGCAGCTTCGGCAAGCGTTGCGACGATATCCTCAGGCAGCCCTTTGGGGCCCGCTAGCCCGCGCCATGTGCCGGCTGTCCAAGGCTGGCCGGTCTGCTCTGCGGCGGTAAGAATGTCAGGGAAAGCCGACAGCCGCTCATCTGAGAATACGGCGAGCGTATCAATACGGTCTGCTTGGCGCATGGACTCAGATTCCGGCAGTGACGAGAATACGAAGTCCACGCCTCCGGCCGCTAACTCTTGTAGTCCAGGCGCGGCACCTTCACTAGGCACAAGCGCGACAGAGTTGGGATCAATGCCTTGCTGGTTAAGCAGGCCAGCAAAGGCCAAGTGGTAAGCCGCCCCCGGGGCTGAACCAGAAACGGTGTACTGATTAGGGTTAGCTTTAATGTCGTTGAGCGCGGCTTCTAACGAATCCCAGCCGGAGTCCGCATTGACACTGAAGGCGGCAGAATCAAAGTTAACTAGCGCGATGGGGGTAAGGTCTTCATATGAAATGGCTGACGTGCCGATATGCCGATACGTCGTGATTTCAGCCGTCGGCAGGCCAAGCGTGTAGCCATCGGGCTTGCTCATGGTGATCGCCGTATGGCCGATAACGCCAGCTCCGCCGGTTCGGTTGACGACGTTGACCTGCTGTCCTAGCTCTTTCTGTAAGCCACTCGCTAACTGGCGCGCAACGGCGTCCGTACCACCGCCAGCAGACCAAGGCACAATCAGTTGGATAGGCTTCTCGGGGTAGTCGGCTTGAGCAGCCCCTGCCGATAGGGCGATGGCCAGAAAGCCGGCGCCGAGAACGAGGGGAGACGAGGATATTTTCATGGATGCATTCCTTATTACTTGTTGTTCGTGGAGAGTTGTTTGCATAAATGAAGCAGAAGTAATGGGCTTAGCGAATGAACTGGTCGACGTAATCGCTGCCCAGACCACACTCTGAGTAGTGTTTGCGGCACATATCAATTTTAGAGAAAACATCCTCATACCCCAGATGCTTGCCCCACGGATCGACGTAGTACATCACGCCGTTCACCTGAAATAGCGTGATCATTTCCTCAACATCGTCATCCACTACCAAGGTATGTGTTTCCCCTGGAGGCTCATAAACGTAGCTGCCCTCCGTGGCTTCCCAGTCGTGTTCGAGGTAGCGCCATCTGCCTTTGAGCACTACACCATGCACGGGATTGGGATGACGATGACGGCTCAGAACGCCGGATTTACGCACCCGCAGCAAGTTCACCCAGTAGCCTTGTGAAACGTTGAGGCACAGGGGGCGGAAATGAACGTTTTCAGCCTGGGGTACCCAAATACGCTCGTCTGTGGGAATGGCGTGCGGCACGACAATATCCGCTGCAGCTTCCGCAGGCTGGGCGTACTGATAAGGCATCCGTTTGTGTTGTTCTTGAATGTCGGTCATCTTATCTCCGTCCATAATGTGGACATTTAATTCATAATGTGGACAATTGAAATTTAAGACACGCAGGCCACCACGTCAATCACGGTTAAGTCGCGCGATATTAGACATTCGTCTTGGAGGACGTATGAGCGAGAAGATTGATTCCATTACCCAGCGCCCGCCGGTGCAAGGGGCCGCAGCGCTCGTCAAAGGTTTACGCGTGCTGCAAGTCATTCCGGAGTTAGGCCCAGACGCGCACGCAAAAAATATTCAGGAGCGCCTGGGCTTGCCGCGGCCTACCGTATATCGCCTGCTCAAAACGCTTGAACAGGAGGGCTTTATTGAGCGCAACCCACTCAGCGATGAATACGCTCTTGGCCGTCAGTTAATTCACCTGGCACATCAATCGCTGACCCGCAGTAATTTGCGCGAGAGGGTGCGGGGCGTGATGCATGAGATCAGTAAGCAGACGGGGGAGACCGTGCATCTGGCGATTCCGTATGGCTACCACATGACGTTTATCGATAAGGTCGAATCGGCGGATGCCGTGCGCATGGCTTCTTATATCGGTATGCCGGTGCCTATGCACTCAACCGCGGTGGGTAAGGCGTACTTGGCCGCACTGAGTGAAGAAGCCTGCGAACAATACCTGACGCGGCTAAAGCTTGAACCAATCACAGTAAAAACATTGACGAACTTGAAGGATTTACGTGGTGCACTGGCGGTGACGCGCAAGCAGGGCTATGGCATTGACGATGAAGAAAATGAGCTGGGTATCATCTGCTTCGGTCAAGCGGTGAATGGCGTCGATGGGCGGGTTTCGGGGGCGATCAGCGTTAGCGTTCCGCGCTATCGTTTTCAGGAGGGAACCGCCCACCATATAGTAACGACCATCCAAGAGCATCTTAGTGCGCTTAAATGAGTCCGAGTATTTGTAGCTTAGAAAACCATCGGGGTATGCCTTAACGTGCTGTAAAAAGCGAACGATACTTTATTATAAATCCGGAGAACGCTATTCTTAGCCAGCGTGATCGGCTCTATTTGATTGCGCTTCCCTCAATGCTAAACCCCTTTCCCAAAAGAAGAATGAAAAAGGAAACGTCCAATGCGTATCAAAACGTTGCTGGTTGGTCTTGTAGCGCTAATGGTTTCATCATTCGCGGTAGCTGCTGACTATTATGTGGATATTACTAACCGTACCGGCTATACCCTCGTCTATATGTATGTCAGCCCAGGAAATTCAAAAAGTTGGGAAGAAGACGTGCTGGGCAACGATGTGCTGATGAACGGTGATACCCAGCGTGTCACGTTGACCGGTTATACCAACCCTTACTTCGATATACGCCTTGTGGATGAAGATGAAGATAGCTATACCTTTTGGAACGTCGATGTCTCAACCCAAGACATTATCGTGACGCTTGATCATCTAGATTAAAGCCTCATTGATGACTATCTTGGCCCCTGCCAACTGAGGCGAGTGCCGCTCAGAGCAGGGGTCGCAGCGGCATCGATAGCGCACTTTCTGCTATTCCACACCGCCGGATGCTTGCGCTATGAACATCTCAAGCTGATGGCGTTCACCGTCTAGAGGGATGCGAACATCGCCCTGTTGCCGTGTCAGTGAATGGCCATCCAGTAGGGCATAAGCTGCGTCGTTTGTCGTGGCTATCGTGACGGCATAGTGCGTGGCATCGATGCTGAAGGTGGCGCTAAAGCCTGGCCAGTCGCTAGGTAAGCAGGGTGCGATAACCAGCCATTCACCTTCCCGCCGGATACCCAAGATCCCCTCAATGCCCGCCCGGTACATCCAGCCTGCCGAGCCTGTGTACCACGTCCAGCCACCGCCCCCTGTGTGCGGCGCAACGGAGTACACGTCAGCGGCGACAACATAGGGCTCGACGCGATAGCGAGCTGTTTCATCGGCCGTTTTAGCATGGTTAATCGGGTTGAGAAGCGCAAAGAGCGCATGTGCCTTGTCGCCTTCTCCGAGCTTAGCAAAGGCTAATATCGCCCACATGGCCGCATGGCTATACTGCCCACCATTTTCACGCATGCCCGGTGGATAGCCGCTAATATAGCCAGGGTCGCGCTCGGGCTGGTCGAAAGGTGGCCAGAACAATAGCGCAAGCTGTTCGTCTTGCCGGATGAGTTCGCGTTCCAGCGAACCCATGGCAAGCGCCGCCCGGTGCGGCTCTGCTGCTTCCGAGAGCACTGCCCAGGATTGGGCAATCGAGTCAATTCGGCACGCATCGCTTGTCTTGCTGCCCAGCCAGCTGCCGTCATCAAAAGTGGCGCGCCGATACCACTGGCCATCCCAGGCGTTACTTTCCAACGCTAGGCGCAGCGCCGTTGCGTGGACGCGCCATCGCTGGGCTCTGCTAGCCTCGCGCTGCTCTGCAAAGGGTAAAAAAAGCTCAAGGGTGTGTAGCAGCAGCCAGCCTAACCAGACACTCTCGCCTTTGCCCGCCTCGCCAACACGGTTCATGCCATCGTTCCAGTCGCCTCCGCCGATTAGCGGTAGGCCGTGTTCGCCCGTTAGCGCCATGCTCTGGTCTAACCCGCGGGCGCAGTGCTCAAATAACGAGGCGCTTTCTGCCGCGACCATCGGCTGGAAAAAACAGTCGTGCTCGTCAGGTGCGAGCAGGGCGCCTTCGAGAAAGCTTACCGGCTGATCTAACACATCTGCGTCATGAGATGTCGCGATATACCGGGCGCAGGCATAGGCAAGCCATACTCGGTCGTCGGAAATGCGCGTGCGCACGCCTTGGCCAGAGTGCGGCAGCCACCAGTGCTGCACATCGCCTTCAACAAACTGGCGCGATGCGGCCCGCAGCAGGTGCTGGCGAGTGGTTTCGGGACTGGAAAAGGTCAGCGCCATGCCGTCTTGCAACTGGTCGCGAAAGCCATACGCGCCGCTGGCTTGATAGAACCCAGAGCGAGCGGTGATCCGACAGGCAATGGTTTGATAAAGCAGCCAGCCGTTGAGCATGATATCCGTGGCGCGGTCAGGCGTGGTTACCTGCACGGCATTAAGCTGCGTTTGCCAATGCTCGCTAACCTTGGCGAGTTCAGCGTCAATGTCGGCCTGGCGATAGCGCGCAATCAGCGCCTGCACCTCAGCGGTTGATTTTCCTTGGCCTATCAATATGACGACATCCACGCTTTCGCCCACCGCTAACGTCACGCTGCGCTGTAGTGCGGCACACGGATCTAGCCCCGCACCGTGAGCGCCAGACAGTGCCGCCTTAGTGCGTAGCCCCGCAGGCGCTGAAAGACTTCCACCAAGCCCAATGAATTCGCCGCGGTCGGCTGTCCAGCAGGCAGGCTGAGTACCGACATCGACAAACGCTACTCGGCCTGGAAAGGCAATGTTCCACGGCTTTTCTACCAGCAGTGCACCGCTATCAGCATCCGGGTGCGAAATTAGCAACGGTGCTGAGGCGCTGCGCGATGTGCCCAGCACCCACTCTGCATAGGCGGTCACCGATAGCTTGCGTGGCCGGTCTGAGTGATTGCTAAGCCTTAATCGTGAAACCCTAAGCGGGGCATCTAAGGGAACAAAGTGTAGTAACTCAAGCGCGATACCGTCGGTTTGATGCTCAAACTGGCTATAGCCGAAACCGTGGCGCGCTAGGTAGCGGCCCTGATCCCGCACCGGTTGGGCGGTCGCGGTATAAAGTGCCAGCGACTCTTCATCGCGAACATAGATTACGTCGCCACAGGGGTCTGCCACCGGGTCGTTTGACCACGGCGTTAGCTGGTTTTCGCGGCTATTGTCCGCCCATAGGTAGCCCGCGCCCTCTGCCGATACTTGGAAGCCAAAGCCCTCGTTAGCGATAACGTTAATCCAAGGGGCGGGTGTTGAGCTGCCTTCATCAAGTATCGTGACGTACTCGCGTCCATTGTTTGCAAAGCCGCCCAGGCCGTTAAAAAACTCAAGCGCTGGAAGCGGCGCATTCGCGGGCTCGCTGGCCTTAATCGGGCTGTGTTTGGGTAAGGTGCGCCTGGGAGAGTCGGAGTCTGAAAGCACCGATTTAGCGGGATGGGCGGGCAGCGTCAAGGCTAATTGCTGGGCAATGTTGCCACGCTGCGCCATTAACGCAACGCAGGCCACCGACTGCAGCTGCATGCGGGCTTCCAGGCTCATTAGATCAGCGCGCAGCGCCACGATGCTGCCGTGGACATGGCCAGAGCGCAAATGTGGCCGCGCCTGGCTGCTGAGTACCGCGGTCTCGATCGCTTGCTGTAGGTCTTGAATATAGGAGGAGGCCCGTTCGTTGATAATCACTAGGTCCACGACTAGGCGCTTCATGCACCAGTATTCATGCGCGCGCAGCAGCTGATGTACCTGGGCAAGGTCGTCAATCGTGTCGATGCGCAGCAGCACAATGGGCCGATCACCGGAAATTCCATGTTGCCAAAGCCGTGACTGTGGCCCAGCGCCTCGCTCTATGGCATCGGCAGGCGCTCTAAAGCGGGCGTCTGGATATAAAATCGGCGCGGCCAAGCGTTGGAAATCAGCGGCTTCATCAGGTTGAATGGCTAGGTGGCGAAGCTGAACCTGAGCCTGGGTCCAGGCCAGCGTTTTGGCGCGTTCAAAGGCACTGTGGTCATGGTGCTTATCGATTAAGTCGAGAAGCGCTTCGCGCGAGGGGGCCACTACGGTCCAGTAAGCGATCCGCGCGGCTTTGCCTGGCGCTAGGCGAAGGCGGTAACGCAGCGCAAATATCGGGTCCAGAACGCTGCCGACCGTGCTTGATAGAGGCTGCCCGTCGCTAAGCGCGGCGGCGCTCAGCATGCTTTTACCACGGCCTAAGAATCGGGCGCGGTCGGTCTCAAACTGCAGCTCGCCCACGGTATCGCCTTCCACGACGGCAAAGTGCGCCGCCCATACCGGCTCTTCGTCAGGCGTGCGCTTTCTACGCGTGGCCACTAGCGCGTTGAAGGCTTCCAAATACTCGGTAACCACAAACATTTTAGCGAAGGCCGGGTGAGCATTGTCGGCATCCGGCGTGGTCAGCACTAATTCTAAATAAGAGGTAATGTCGATGTCGCGGGCACGGCGGCCGCTGTTAGTCAGCGAGAGGTGGCGTACTTCGCTATCGTCCTCGCCGGATACCAGCACTTCCATATGCGTGGTTATCTCGTTGTGACGGTGCGTGTAGCGCGCATAGTCCTCGGCAAAGGTTACCTGGCTATGCTGGTCGGTGATGTCGGCCGCGTGCCTAGCCATTTGTCCTGTCGCGGTCCATATACTGGGAGATTGGCTGTCGCGTAGAAAAATAAAGCTTCCCTGGTGGTCGCGGGTGGCATCCGGCTGCCAGCGGCTAATTGCAATGTTGCGCCACCGGCTATAGCCGCCACCGCTGGCCGTTAGCATCACTGAGTAGCAGCCGTTAGAGAGTAAATGCGTCACCGGCGCGGCAGTGGCCACGGTAGAAACGTGGCGCATCGTTTGTGCCTCGTTAATACTCTGGCTGGCGGTTGATTTCACCTCTTCAGCGCGCGGATGAAGGATGGCGACATCGCGGGGAACACGCTCTTGCAGCAGGAGTTCGCTGGCCTGAATCATGGGTTCACGGTGAAAGCGCGCGCGCATTTGACCATGATTTAAGGTGTTGGCAATGGCCACGATAGTCATGCCCTGATGATGGGCCATAAAGCTGCGCACAATGATAACGGTTTCATCAGCGGGCAGCCTTGAACGGGTAAAGTCGAGCGCTTCATAGTAGCCGTAGCGGCCTAAGGCGCCCATCTCAGCTAAATGCTTGAAGTTACGACAGGCTCCACTGGGGTCAACCATGGTGGCTAAGCCGGTGGCATAAGGGGCGATCACTAGATCAGCAGAGAGCCCCCGTTTGAGGCCTAGGCCGGGCACGCCGAAGTTGGAGTATTGGTAGGTGAACTCTAAATCTCGGGCGCTGTAGGCTGATTCGGAAATACCCCAGGGGGCAGAGCGCTGGGCGGCGTAAGTCTCTTGGCGTTTCACCACCAGGCGATTGGTTTGTTCGAGCAGGCTGCCGCCGGGGGCGCGCATCACCAGTGAGGGCATCAGGTATTCGAACATAGAGCCTGACCACGAGATCAGCGCAGAGCCGAACGTTAATGGGGTTGCTGCACGGCCCAGGCGAAACCAGTGTCGAGTAGGAATATCGCCTTTGGCAATCGCAAACAGACTGGCTAGCCGCGCCTCGGAAGCCAGCAGATCGTAACAGCTGGTATCCAGGCAGTGGTCATCCAGCGAATAGCCAATCGACAGCAGCTGGCGCTCAGTATTGAATAGAAACGCAAAATTCATCCCCATTGCCAGGTGTCTAGCGGACTCAGCCAGTTTCTCCAAACGCAAGACGAGTAGGCTGTTTTTCTGACGCGGCTGATCCTCTTGATTCTCTCTGTCCTGGCGGTGCTGCGCCACGGTGGCATGCAGTGCTTGTATCCAGAACAGCAGATCCTCGCTATTGCTTACCAAGCTGAAGGTTTTGTCGATGAGTAGCGCGATATTTGCCAGACACTCTGATCCCATCGCAGTGCCTTTCAGCTGAACCTCAATGGCATCAAATTCTACGCTAAGCTGAACCACGTCTTTTTCCGGCAGCGTTGAGGCCTGTGCAAGTGCCTGACGAGCAAGATATAAGGTGTCGGCGATGCCTACGCGTGGGTCTGGTAGATAGGTGGCTTGTTGCCAGGTTTCGAAGGCGTTAGCGATCACGATAAGGTGACCCGCAAGGTTGCCGCTATCAACCGTGGACACATAGCGCGGGTTCAGCGGGCGTAGGTCGTGAGTCGCGTACCAGTTATAGAAGTGCTCACGGTAGCGTGGCAGCGTCAGCATAACGCTAAGCGTCGCTTCAATGCGTTCTAAAGCTTGATGGGTGCCTAGCCAGCCAAAATCTCGGGCGGCCAGTGTGGAAAGAAGATACAGCCCCATATTAGTGGGTGAGGTACGTTGAGCCAGTACGGGCTGCGGGTCTTCTTGAAAGTTATCCGGGGGTAAACGGTTATCGTTGGCGGTCACAAAGGTTTCAAAGTAACGCCAGGTGCGCCGCGCAATCACGCGCAGCTCAAGGGCTTCATCGACCGAAATAACGGGCTGAACCACGGCACTTTTATTGCTGCTTAACCACCAGGCAACGGCCGGTGCAGCCAACCAAAGTAGCGCCATAGGTACTGCAATTGGCCACACATAGCCTGCTTGCCAAAGCGCACTAACGGCTACCGCTAGCCCCAGCGCGGTGCCTGGTGCCATGCGCTGATAGAACCCTAAGACGCTCAGCGCCGGACTTTTCATTGACTGCGCCGCTGAGGTCCATTCAAGCAGGTGCCGATGAGTAATCAACACACGGTTTAAGGTTCTGACAATGGCATCCAGCATGCGCCACGCCTGGTCGGGTAAAAAAATCACCTGCAGCAACACTTGGCTGCTACCTAGGGTTAGCTCGTCAAACCAAAGATGATAATGATGGCGTAGCTTGGCTTTCGCCCGGAAAGGTATAAAGGATGTGGCTAACGAGAGCAGCACCGGGGCTCCCATCATGACTAAAAGCAATAGCGTGCTGATGATGGCCATGCTGAGCGGTAACTGCCAGCTGGCGGCAAAGCCTGCAAGTATTAAGGGTGGCAATAGCGAGCGGCGCAGGTTGCCCAGCATTTTCATCCGCCCGGTGAGCGGCAAGGCTGAGGTTTTTAGCCACGGGAGTAGCTGCCAGTCGCCGCGAGTCCAGCGGTGCTGTCGCTTAGCAGCAACGTCATACCTTGCCGGAAAATCTTCAATCACCTCAATATCTGAAGCGAGCCCTGCGCGGGCAAAGACACCTTCAAACAAATCATGGCTGAGCAGGCTGTTGTCAGGCACTCGATCCGCCAGTGATGTTTCAAAGGCATCGATGGCATAAATGCCCTTGCCCGCGAACGAGCCTTCGCCGACTAAGTCCTGATAAAGATCTGAAATAGTGGCGGCATAGGGGTCAATGCCGCCGGGGGCTGAGAAGAGCCGCTGATAGATAGAACCTTCGCCACCGGTAGGTAACGATGGGGTGACGCGAGGCTGTAAAATCGCGTAACCCTCTACCACTCGCTGTTTTCGCTGATTAAGACGCGGCTGGTTTAACGGGTGTGCCATCTTACCGATCAGCCGACTTGCCGCACCGCGAGGCAGTCGTGTATCCGCATCTAGGGTGATCACATAGCGGATATCACCAGGCATTGGGGGTGGGTTGATAAAGGTGGTGTCGGTGGCTCCGCGCAATAGACGGTTAAGCTCATGCAGTTTGCCGCGTTTACGCTCCCAGCCCATCCAGGTGTTTTCACTACGGTTGAATACCCGTCGCCGATGCAGTAAGAAAAAGCGCTTCTCGCTGCCGATGACGCGGGAGCTGGCTGGCGCTTGAGCGCTACCGGTCAGGCCGTAACGTTCATTTAACTGCTCGATCAGCGTGTGGGCCGTGGTTAATAGCGCTTTTTCTTCGGGGGATTCCGCGTGATGGGCATCAACGCCGTCAGTCAACAGCGCATAGGCGAGTGCCCCGTCACCGCTGGATAAATGGTGTATTTCCAGGCGCTCAATCTGCTCACGCAGCTCCTCTTCACCGGTTAGCAGCGTTGGCACGACCACCAGCGTACGACAGTGGGCAGGCACACCTTTAGAGAAATCGAGGCTGGGCAGCGGCTGGGCAGCGATGAAGTTAATAAACAGGCGGTTAACGATCAGTGTAGCCACTTCAGCGATGGGCAGCAGTGCGAGTACGCCCAGTAGAAGTAGCCAGGTTAGCGCTACATCATTTATCGCCAATGACAGGGTGACTAATAGCCCTCCAGCCAGCGCCATTAAGCACAGCGTGACCACCGCCACCGTCAGGATATAGCTGCGAATCCCGTAGTGAATAAGTGTGCGTCGCAGCCGTTGGCGAGGGGTGGGAATAAACCCCACCGCTTTTTCGAGAGCAGTGCGCCCAGAGCCAATTAGAAAGTAGCCAGGATCACCCATTCGGGCAGCTTCAATGGGATCACCAGTGCTTTTCACTGCCTTTTGCGATAGCAAAAGCGCTGCATCTACAGTCTCAAGCTCTGAGTGCTTAGAGCCACGGGCGAGTTGCTCTAATGCGCTGCGATACTGGTTGCGGGTGGGAAAATCTAACTGCTCAAAGCCACTGTGCTGGCCTAACCGTTTATCCACTAAGCTGACGCTTTCAAACAGCTCCGCCCAGTCGATGCTGGAGACCAGCCGCATACTGGTGATGATGTTGCGCACGCTAACGTTGGCAGCACCTTGGCGCTGCTGCGCGTGCTGAACCACTTCATCAATGGTTTCACCTTGAAGGCGAAGCTGTTCCTCTAGCCAGCCAATAAGCGGGCTGCTGCGCGGGTCGAGACCGCGCACTCGTTTAGCCAGTTGAGCGATAAACGGCTCGGCCAGCGCTCCTTTGTGAAAATTAAAGGTTCGAATGCCTTCACTCAAGGTATCAAGCGCCATTACCGCTGGCTGATCGGGCGGCGTTAGCCATTTAGCCGCCAGCTCATCTGCTGCGTCTCTCGCCGTCTGTTCGCTGATCATTTGATCGGCCAGCCGCCGCAGATTTTCAACCAGCACAATGCGCAGCGTGATAGCAACGGCCCATAGCTCGCCAATGGTGAGCGGTTGAACACGCTGGTATGCGCTGATAAAGGTTTGTAGATTAGCCAGATCAATATGGCTGTCGGTGTGCGCTATAAACGCCCATGCGATGCCAAACACTCTTGGATACCCGGCGAATGGGCCGCTGGCAAGCTTGGGTAGCTGGCGATAGTAGCCGGGGGGAAGATCACTGCGAATTTCTCGGATTTGAGATTCAATTAGGTGATAGTTATCAAGCAGCCAGGCGGCCGCGGGCACGATATCGCGGTTGTTGGCGAGCGCTGATGCGCTAGCGCGATAAACGCTTAGCAGCGTTTGCGCGTTATCGTCGAGTCGTCGAGTTAGCGATACTACCTTAGGTGGCGTGCTGGTCACTTTTTGAGCCAGTGCCAGGCTGCCAGCATGCTGTTCCAGGCGCTCTGCGCTAAAGAGCTCTTCTCTAACGGGGATAGTAGAATTCCACGGCGCTGCAAACGCATGGTGCGGACGCACAAAACGGAGAAGTTGTTTCACAGATTCCATCCTGGTGAGAGTGCGCCTCAGGGGCCACACAAACGGTGCTTCCTTACCAGGACAATGGTCTTGCCGCGTGACTTCGTCCGTGCGCTAGCGCACATAGCATGGATTAATTGCGCTTTGTTTAGATATTTAAGCGTTGTAAGTGGGTTATTAGTTATTAGTGATGGGTTATTTTGGATGAGTTTTTTTACAACCAGTTTCTTTAAAGCTTTAAGCGCATTGATAGGGCATTAAGCGATCACTTTCTGCTTTTACGGCGGCATAGCATTCACAGCTAAGCTGTTCCAGTAATGCTCTGTTTAGAACGGTAATATGCCCGCGTCGATAGTCAATGGCACCGAGCTTATGCAGCTTGCCAGCCGCCTCGGTGACGCCTTCACGCCGCACGCCAAGCATATTGGCAATGAGTTCTTGGGTCATGATGAGCTCGTTGCCGGGCAGGCGGTCTAGCGATAGCAGCAGCCAGCGGCACAGCTGTTGGTCAATCGAGTGGTGGCGATTGCAGACCGCCGTTTGTGCCATTTGAGTAATCAGCGCTTGGGTATAGCGCAATAGTAAGTGGAGCATGGCTTCATGGCGGCCAAACTCTTCGCGTAAGCTCGCCGCGGGTAAGCGCAGAGCTTGCCCGGCACTTTGCACGATAGCGCGATTGGTTGTGCTTTCTCCTCCCATAAACACGGCAATGCCAACCAGCCCTTCGTTACCGACGACCGATATTTCCGCCGAGGCACCGTTTTCGGTGACATACAGAAGCGAAACAATCGCAGTAATAGGAAAGTAAACGTGCGCTAACGTAACGCCCGGTTCGTAAAGCACCTGGCCTAACGACAAGTGTAGCAATTCCATTAGCGGCGTAAGCCGTCGTTTAGCGTCAGGCGGCAAGGCTGCAAATAAATGATTCTGTGCCGTTAAATCACGATCTTTCATCTGTCATCATCCCTGAGAGAGCGTGTCATCCTTCGTTTGAGCATACGCTATATTAGTCGGCTTCATGCCTGCGCAGTGTCCAGTAGCCTCCCCATAGGCGTGTTGCCGTGGTGACAATACATGCACTGGCAAAAAGGGTCGCTAGGATCGAGAAGTGATCGGGGAAAAGGCAAAAAAGCACTAGCGCGAGTACGGTTTCAGTGCCCTCGGTTAATCCTTCTAAATAATAGAACGCTTTGTTAGGAAAGTTGGGGCGCGCCAGGGATTTTTGTTTAGCGGCAATGGCGAACGCCAGAAACGACGTGCCGGTGCCGATAAAGGCAAACAGCAGTAGAGCCGCTGCAAGTGCATTTTGGGCTGGATTGGCCAGCGCAAAACCAAGCACGACAGCGGCGTAGAAAACAAAATCTAGCCCGATATCAAGGAATCCGCCTGCCTCGCTGGTGCTGCCACTTAAGCGCGCTAATGCACCGTCCACGCCGTCGCCGATTCGATTGAGTACAATGGCGAGTAAGGCGAGGCCATAGTGCTCCCAGGCTAACAGGGGTAGGGCGGTTATGCCGATGAAAAAAGCCCATAGCGTGACCTGGTCGGGCGTTATACGCCGCTTGTGCAAGGCGTTGGCGAATCGCTTGAGGGGCCGCTGGGTCAGCGGCATGGTCCATCGGTCTAGCATACGCGACTCCTTAATCTGCATATAAGAAATTAGTTAACAGTGGTAATAACTTACGTGCTCAGAAGCCCCGTGTCATCGCTAGTGATAACTAATAATTAGAACTAAAGGCTGTTAGACTTTGGTGGCAAGTTAGGGTAAATGACTGGACTGAATACCTATTGCAGTGAAATAAAGGGCGTCATAGGAGTACCAACAACGCGTATTAGTCGACTAACCGGCTACGCGCTCATCCTCGACATCCGATCACCAATATCTCGAAAGCGACGCTAATTGTATGCATAAAACTGCCCTGATGACGGTATGGGATCAGCTATGGAATTCCCATTACCAAGCCAAAAACTTATTGATGTGCGCACTACCTACCGGTGGTGCCGCGAAGGCAGCGGCTTCCAATGCCAAGCGAGAGCCATCCCCTGACCCTAAGCCACCGGCCTACACGCCTCCGCAAAAAGTGGGGTTACTGCTTGGGCCTTTGCTCTTTGCTTTTGTCGTGATGTTCTTTCATCCCGAAGGCTTAAGCTTTGAAGGGCGCATGGTGCTTGCGACCACGCTGTGGGTAGCCGTGTGGTGGATCACGGAAGCCATTCCTATTCCCGTTACCTCGCTATTGCCCATTATTTTGCTGCCGATAACCGGTGCGCTTGAAGGCAATACGGTTACTGCTGCCTACGGCAATCCGATTATTTTCCTATTCCTAGGCGGCTTTATGATCGCGCTGGCCATGGAAAAGTGGGATTTGCACAAGCGTATCGCGCTGTCGATTATTGCTGTATTGGGTACCAGCATTAATAACATCGTGTTTGGCTTTATGGCCGCCACCGGTTTTTTATCGATGTGGGTATCCAATACGGCGGCGGTTATGATGATGCTGCCGATCGGTTCCGCTATCGTTTACCAAGTGAGCCAAGAGCTGAAAAAAAGCGATGATGACTACAGCGGTGAAATTGATAAATTTAGCAAAGCGCTGATTTTTGGTATTGGCTATGGCGGCACTATCGGTGGCCTGGGCACGCTAATTGGCACGCCGCCCAATATTATTCTTGCGGCCATTGTTAACGAGCTTTTTGGTATCGAGATTTCGTTTGCTGGCTGGTTAATGTTTGCTTTCCCCGTTGTCGTTGCACTGCTATTCATCACGTGGCTACTGCTGACACGCGTATTTTTCCAGATCAAATTTAATCATTTGCCGGGCGGCCGTGAACTCATCAACAAAGAAAAGGCTGCCTTAGGCGCTACTAGCTTTGAAGAAAAAGCGGTGCTGGCGGTGTTCCTATTGGCTGCCTTTTTGTGGATTACCCGCTCCTTTTTATGGCAAGGGCAGATCATCAATATTCCTGGTATCAGTGACACGATGATCGCTATTTTTGCCGCGATTCTGCTGTTTTTGATTCCCTCCAAGAACAAAGGCGGCTGCCTGCTAGGTTGGGACGTTGCTAAAGACGTACCTTGGGGCATTTTGCTGCTGTTCGGAGGAGGCCTGGCAATTGCCGCAGGCTTCGGTTCTTCAGGCTTAGCGGAGTGGATCGGCGGACAGATGAGCGTGCTGGAAGGTGCTAACTTCCTGCTGGTGATCCTGCTGGCAACGGGTATGGTGCTGTTCTTAACCGAAATCACTTCAAATACCGCAACGGCGACGATGATTCTTCCGGTGCTGGCGTCACTAGCATTAGCGCTGGATATTCACCCCTTCGTGCTGATGGTGCCTGCTGCTATGGCGGCTAACTGCGCCTTTATGCTGCCGGTGGGTACGCCACCAAACGCGATTATCTTCGCCACTGGTAAGCTTAAAATTATTGAAATGGTGCGTACTGGCTTCTGGATCAACATCATTGCCATGCTGTTAATAGTGGCAGCGGTTTACTTCATGCTACCGGTGATGTGGAACGTTGACTTAACCAGCTATCCAGACGCCTTCCGCCGCTAATATGCCGTGCTAGTGTCTAAAAGCCCCGCCTTGAGCGGGGCTTTTTGTTATTGGGCGATTGGCTGGGTTGATTGTTATGATGCCGCTACATCCTTTGCAGTTGAGCCCGTTATGCGACTACTTCACACCGCGGATTGGCACTTGGGGCGGCTATTTCACAATCTTTCGTTGCTGGATGACCAGCGTCATGTGCTCAGCCAACTCCTTGAGATCATTGATCGTGAAAAGGTCGAGGCGGTGCTGATCGCGGGTGATATTTACGATCGCTCGGTGCCTCCCTCCGCCGCGGTAACGCTGCTGGATGAGGTGCTGCATGCGCTGTGTGAGGTGCGCAAACTCCCGGTCATCATGATTTCAGGAAATCACGATGGCGCTGAACGGCTGCGGTTTGGCGCGCGGCACCTGCGCCAAGCCGGGCTGCATATTCTCTCTGACCTAGCTGACTTTGCGACTCCCGTGACGCTCACTATAAATGGCGTTGAGGTAGATGTTTTTGGTATTCCCTACGCTGATCCTGAGCATGTGCGCAGTCACTTTAAGGTCGACGTACATGATTTTGACGGTGCCCATCGTTATTTGGTCGAGCGGATTGGCGAACAGCGCCACCCAACGCGCCCCTGCATACTGATGAGCCACTGTTTTGTGGATGGCGGCAGCGCGTCAGATTCGGAGCGCCCGCTTACCCTAGGCGGAGCTGAAAGCGTTGCCTGGGAACCCATGCAAGGCTTTGATTATGTGGCGCTTGGCCACCTGCATGGCCCGCAGTATCGCGGCGGCGAGCACATTCGCTACAGCGGCTCACTACTCAAGTACAGCTTTTCTGAAGCCAATCAGCGCAAAGGCGTTACGCTGGTGGATTTAGACGCCGGTGGCGTCACGCATATTCAGCAGGTGCCTTTGTTACCCAGCCGTGAAGTGCGCGTCTTAGAAGGTGAAATTGACGCCTTGATTGCCCAGGGTAGAACGGATGCAAATGCCGATGACTATCTGCTGGTGCGGTTAACCGATCGCCACGCCATTCTTGATCCGATGGGTAAGCTGCGCGAGGTTTACCCCAACGTGCTGCATTTGGAGAAGCCGGGCATGTTAGAAAGCCGTGGAGGGCAGCAGCTTGATCGGGAGCGGTTACGCTTTGATGCGCTGGATATGTTTGGTGATTTTTTCAATCAAACCAGCGGAGAAGCAATGAGCGAAGAGCAATCGCAGGCCATGGCAGAGCTCATTAACCAGCTGCAGCGCGATGAGGTTCAAGGATGACGCCATTAACCCTGACCATGCAGGCGTTTGGCCCTTTTGCCGGTACTGAAAACATCGATTTTACTGCGCTGGGTAAAAGCCCGCTATTTCTTATTAACGGCCCGACTGGGGCGGGTAAAAGCTCGATTCTAGATGCCATTTGCTTCGCGCTGTACGGCCAGACCACCGGCAATGACCGCGATCCAACGCAGATGCGCTGCGATCAGGCGGCCGGTACGCTGTTAACGGAAGTGACGCTGAGTTTTCGCCTGCGCGACGTCGATTACCGGGTCAGGCGTGTGCCCCAGCAGGAGCGCCCCAAAGCGCGCGGCGAAGGCACCACCACCCATAGCGCTGAGGCGCAGCTATGGCGACTAACCACGGAAGGCGAGATAGATACCTGCCTGGTGGCGCGTAAGGTCAGCGATGCGACAGCTGAGGTGCAGGCGCTCATGGGGCTGAACGCTGACCAGTTCCGTCAAGTGATGGTGCTGCCGCAGGGTAAGTTTCGCGAACTGCTAATAGCAGATTCCGCCAAACGAGAAAACATTTTTTCTCAGCTATTCCAAACGCATATTTTCCAACGCATTGAAGAACGCTTGCGCACCCAGGCTAATCAAATCATACGAGACGTCAATGATCATCAGCATCGGGTAAAAGGCATTTTAGAAGCCAGCGATGTTGAAAGCGAAACGGCGCTGAGTGAGCTGCTGGAGTCGCTTATCCCAAATCAGCAGGTCGCCAGCGATGCGTTAGCCGCCGCTAAACAGCAGCGTGAAAACGCGCAGGCGGCCGAGCGCCAGGGCAAGGAATACCAGGCGCTGTTTGATCGGGAGGCAGCGCTGGTTGAAGAACATCGCCTGCTGCTACAACAACAGCCCGAGGTCAATCGCGCCCAAGAGCGTTTAAACGCGCATGAGCAAACCCAGGAGCTGGCGGCGCCGTTTCACAGCCTCCACATGGCGCAACAAGCGTCGCAGACTGCTCAGCAAGAGTATACGCAAGCCCAAGCGGGCGTTGAAAAGCAGCGCACGGCCTACCATCAGGCTCAGCAGGTGCTGCAGCAGGCGCAAACTCATTATCAGCAGCTGCCTGAACGTCGAGAAAAGATCGGCCGGTTACAGCAAGCTCTTGAGCAGTTTCAAACCTTAAGCCGTGTCGAAAAGGCGTTTAATCAATCCCGTGAGGCGTGGCAAGCGTTAGATCAGACAGCCGGCCGGCAATTACGCCAGCGCGACACCATCGCTCAGCAAGGAGAGGCGCTCGCCGCGCAGTTGAAAGCGCAGCAGGCCGAGCGCAATAGCTTGGCAGGCAGTGAAGCAGTGCTGCAAAGCCGCCAGACTCTGCGTGACCAGCGGCACACGCTGGCGGGGCTTGACGCTCAGCGCAGTGTGCTCATTGAGCAGGCAGCTCAAGCGAATAGCCAAGTAGAAAATCACCAGCAGACTCTCGAACGCTGTCAGCAGCGAGCCACTGAGCAAGAAATGCACTGGCATCAGGGCCAGGCAGCACTCCTGGCTGCGCGGCTGGAGCTTCACCAGCCTTGCCCGGTTTGCGGCAGCTGCGAGCATCCCGCACCCGCCGCGCCAGAGCAGGCACCCGTGACCCAGGCGGATGTAAAGCGTGCGCGCATGGACTACGAGCAGACGCAGCAGGCGTTGGTAAACGCCCAACAGCTGCAACAGCGGCTAGCCCAGCAGCTTAGCTATAGCGATGAGCAGAGCGAGCAGTTGCGCCGCACGCTAGGCGAGTGGAGTAGCGAGCCACTCGCCGCATTGGAGGCCGCCTGCCAGCAAAGCCAGCGCGATGTGGCGCGCCATCAAGAACTTGTTCAATACATACAGACGCAGGAACTTGCCCTTGAGCAGCGGCGTAGCGACTGGAAAGCGCTGGATGCTCAGATAAAGTCTCAACAGCCCGAGGTAGAGGCGGCTCAAAAGCGCTGCCACCAGTTAGAGGCTCAGTGCGAGCAGCTGCGCACGGCGCTGCCTGAGGCGTACTCATCGCTTGAGGCAATACAGGCAGAGCTGAGCCACTTACAGCATGAGATTCAGCAGGGCGAGGCGGCGTGGCACTCTGCCCAAGAGGCTGCCCATCAGGTACAAACGGCGCTTGCCCAGGCTGACACTACGCTGGCGGATAGCGCTCAACGTGCAGCAGCTACGACCGAGGCATTAACCACCGCCCAGCAAGTATGGCGCAGCGCGCTTGAGCGTAGCGTGTTTGAAAATGATGCAGGTTTTTTGCAGGCCCGGTTGGAAACATCGGCGCGCCAAGCGTTGGCTGAAACCGTTACGCGCTTTCAGCAGGTGCTTGCCAAGCTAGAGGGCCAGCTTGAGGCCAGCAAGGCTCGTCTTGAGGGGCTGACGGCGCCAGACGTAAAGGCACTCGCTGAACTGGTGGCCGCAGCGCAGGCCCACGAGCAAGCCTGCGATGAAACCTACCAACGTCTGGCGGCACGCGTAGTGCAGTTAACCAATACCCAGTATAAGCTTAAGACAGCCCACGCGGCTCAGGCAGAGCTTGAAGCCCAATATCAGCTGTGGGGCACGCTAAGCGAGGTCGCTAATGGCCGCACCGGGCATCGGATTAGTCTGCAGCGTTTCGTGTTGGGGGTACTGCTGGATGACGTGCTGATTCAAGCCTCCGCGCGGCTGGTGCGCATGAGTCGCGGCCGCTATCAGCTAGTGCGTCGAGAAGATCCATCTAAGGGCAATAAAGCCTCGGGTTTAGAGCTGGATGTAGCGGACACCTATACCGGCAAGAACCGCTCGGTAGCGACACTTTCCGGCGGTGAATCATTTATGGCTGCGCTGGCGCTGGCGCTGGGGCTTTCGGACGTTGTACAGGCTTACGCTGGCGGTATTCAGCTGGATACACTATTCATTGATGAGGGATTTGGCAGCCTGGACCAAGATGCCTTGGATCAAGCCATTGCTATGCTTAGCGAATTGCAAATGGGCGGGCGCATGATCGGCGTTATTTCACACGTTAGTGAACTCAAAGAGCAAATGCCCGTCCGTATAGACGTGCAGGCCAGCCGCCACGGTAGTTCGGTGGAAATAAAGGGTGCACTTCTTTGATGCCTGATTGTTTTGATGCTAGAGCCAGCGCTAGTTCACGCTGCGTTCATACAGTATGTTTTATAACGTGGGTTAATTGTTAAACGGGCCTAAAGATAATATCGACCTAGGAGTACAAGGATGAACGCAAGCAAAATTTTGCAGCAGCTGATGAAGCAAGCCGGCGGTAGTCAGAAGGGCGGTGGTGACAGCGGTAGCGGTGTCGATGTTAAGGGAATGCTGAGCGGGCTTTCTAAGCAGTTCGGTGGCGGTAGCGGCAGTAGTCAAGGCAGCGGCTCATCCGGTGGTTTTGATGTAAAGAGCCTGCTTGGCGGCGGTGCCATGGGGATGCTTGTAGGTTCCAAACGTGGCCGCAGCATGGGCGGCAAAGCGCTCAAGTATGGCGCTATTGCGGGCGTGGGCATGCTGGCTTGGAAGGCATGGCAGAGTTCGCAAGCGGCTAAGGGCGGCGGCGAGCAGCCTTCCACTGAGCAGGCAAGTGCGGCAGAGGGTGAGCGGGTAGAAGTGCTCAGCGGTGAATTCCAAGAGCGGCGTAGCCTTGAGTTGCTGCAGGCGATGATCATGGCCGCGCGTGCCGATGGCCACATTGATGAGCAAGAGCAGACGCTGATTACCGAACAAATCGATGCGCTGGGCGCCGACCAAGAGATGCATAACTGGGTAGAGCAGCAGCTAAAAGCGCCGCTGGATGCCCAGGCGCTGGCTCGCGAAGCGGACTCCCCACAGGCTGCGCGTGAGATGTATCTGATGAGCGTCGCTGTCACCGATGATCAAAACCCGATGGAGCGTGCTTGGCTAGACCAGTTGGCCAGTGCTCTTAATCTACCCAAAGAGATGACGACTGAGCTTGAGCATCAAGCTCAGCAGGCTGGCTAATGCTGGAAACGCTTAATATTTGGCTAGCGAATGGTTTTGGATTGGGGCGATTACCCTTTGCACCAGGTACTTTTGGTTCACTCCTGGGTATCCCAATAGCGTGGTGGCTGCTGAGCCGCCCGCTTAGCCAGCAGGGGGCCATTATCGCGATACTAGTGGTGCTTGCGGTGCCGGTCTGCCATATCGCTGCGCGACAATTTGCCGGTTTGGATCATGGCAGCATCGTTGCCGATGAATATGTGGCGTTTCCGCTAGCGGTCATCGGTTTAAAAGCCGCACGCCATCCGCTGGTGATGGCGCTGGCATTCGTTGTTTATCGTTTTTTCGATGCGTTAAAACCACCGCCGATTCATCTAGCCGAGTACGTGCAGGGTGGTTTTGGCATTGTGTTAGATGATGTGATCGCAGCGCTTGTGACCTGGGTGGTGATGGCGATAGGCTTAAAACTATGGCATCGCCGTTCCAATGAGCAACATTTAAGTTCTTAGAAATTCGCGCTACAAAAAAACGCCGCAGGCCTGATGAAGGCCTGCGGCGCTGTTTTTTTACAGCTCACAACTTACTACATGTTGCGTTTGCTCACTGTATTACTCTTGAACGACGATGACTGATTTGACATTGACGAACTCAAGCATGCCGAAGCCACCGTGTTCACGACCGTAACCGGAGTTTTTGACGCCACCGAAGGGCATTTCTGGGGTCGCGACACCAAAGCCGTTGATATACACCATGCCGGTATCAAAATATTTGCTGGCAAGCTCTGTGGCGCGCTTAACATCTTTTGAGATAATACCGCCACCCAAGCCATAACGGCTGTCGTTGGCGATACGCATAGCGTCTTCATCATCTTTGGCGCGAATGAGTGCCGCCACCGGGCCAAACAGTTCGTCGTCGTAAGCAGGCTGACCAGGAGTGACGTTGTCCAGCACCGTGACCGGGTAGAACGCGCCTTTACCTGAGGGCTTTTCACCGCCGCAGAGGATTTTGGCGCCTTTGCGAACGCTTTCTTCGACCTGGTCGTGGAGGCCATCACGCAGATCAACACGAGCCATGGGGCCAAGGTCGCTACCTTCCTGGTTTGGATCGCCTGCTTTCAATGCCTGCATGCGAGCGACATAACGTTCTTTGAACGCATCATAGTTCTTTTCAGTCACTACAAAACGCTTGGCCGCCACACAGGTTTGACCGCCGTTGTACACACGCCCTTGAACGCAGGTTTCAACCGCGACATCCAGATCTGCATCATCAAGCACTAAGAAGGCATCATTTGATCCCAGCTCAAGCACCGTCTTTTTCAGGTGCTCAGCGGCTTTAACAGCGACTTTGCGGCCTGCACCATCGCTGCCGGTGAGCGTCACACCGCGTACCGCAGGGTGAGCGATGACTTCATCAGACACGTCGTGAGAAATCACGATCGTACGGAAAACATTCTCGGGGAGCCCTGCTTCGCGGTAAATCTTTTCCAGCAGGAGTCCGCTGCCGGTAACATTTTCAGCGTGCTTAAGCAGTACACCGTTACCCGCCATCAGATTGGCGATGGAGTAACGCACCACTTGATAAGCCGGGAAGTTCCAGGGCTGAATGCCGTAAATAACACCCATTGGAGAATAGGTGACAAAGCCGCGCTCGCCGTTGCTAGGCTGGCGCTCATCGTCAGCTAATTTTTTAGGGCCGTGTTCAGCGGTGTAATCACAAATACTGGTACACAGGTCAACTTCCTGACGTGCCTGCGCAGGCAGTTTGCCCATTTCTTTGACGATCAGGTCGACCAGTGCTTCTTTGTGCTTTTGAAGCGCCTGGCCAATCGCCTTAACCGTTTTAGCGCGACTTTCAAGGGATTCAAGACGCCATTCTAGAAACGCCTCGTAGCAGACATCAACTACCTGCTTAGCTTCACCGCTGCTCATTAGTGCATAGGTGTCGAGGGTTTCGCCATTAGTCGGATTAATCGTCGTGATGCTGTTGCTCATAATATTTCCTATTTATAGATCAACGTGTTGATCAAATCGTCCAGCTCCTGGGCTTTAATCGACCAGTCTATTTCTAATGTAGAGTCACTCTAGTACAAACTGAGTACTCCTGCATAATAGAGATACTCAGTCTAGGGCATAGCGTTAATCAATCGGTTCAATATGAATGTGCTTATCTAAACGTAGGCCCACCGGCTTCTTCGCCCCATACTTCTTCTAACCGCCCGTCGCGTCCGCAGCTGAAGCGATAAAACTTATAACGCACCGAATTCTTTTCATAATAATCCTGGTGGTACTCCTCTGCTGGCCAGAACGTCGTGGCGGGTACTATTTGGGTGGCGATATCCTTGTCAAAGCGTGCTTCCATGTCGGTTTTAGATGCTTCGGCCAGCTCGCGCTGCTCTTCGTTATGATAAAAAATCGCTGAGCGGTACTGATCGCCCACGTCGCAGAACTGGCGGTCTACCGCGAAGGGGTCGATATTGCGCCAGAAGATATCTAATAACTGCGCGTAGCTGATTTCTTCTGGGTCGTATTCAATCTGCACAGCTTCAGCGTGACCGGTACCGCCTCGCGAAATATCTTCGTAGCTAGGGTTCTCTAGCTCGCCGCCGATGTAGCCAGAAATGGTGGCGCTGACTCCGGGCTGCTTATCGTAAGGTGGCTCCATGCACCAAAAGCAGCCGCCGGCAAACGTAGCCTCAGTGGTCGCCTGGGCTTGAAGTGACGGGCTGGCTAGGCCCGCAGCGGCCACTACGCAAAGTGCTAATGGACGAAAAAGGGGAAGTCGGGGCATTGAAAGCACTCCAGTGGCAGTAGTGATACGGGTCGAACTTAAGTCCATTAATGGCCTGTGGCGCGACTTGCTAATAGCGACATTAAACTAACGCCTAGGCTCCCTTGGCTAACTCAGTAGGCTAGTCTCTACTTATACGTTTATCCGCAGCCTTTGCAAAACACGTTCTTTCTTAAAGGTAGGCCCATGACAACAACAATCCAATTAATTAACGCTCTTGTTAGCCGCCACTCTCCGACGAGTGGGGTTTGCGCATGCGCTGCATTTGTGATGGCGAAGTAGCGCCTTAACGTTACCGGAGCCCGTGATGCCAGAACTAGCTAATAATTACTATGACTATATCGTTGTAGGCGCAGGCACCGCCGGGTGCTTGCTGGCCAATCGTTTAAGTGCCAATCCCAATAACAAGGTACTGCTGATAGAGGCAGGTGGGCGTGATAACTACCATTGGATTCATATTCCCGTAGGGTATCTTTACTGTATCAACAATCCGCGTACCGACTGGCTGTTTCGCACCGAGCCCGATAAAGGACTTAACGGCCGTTCATTGATTTATCCACGCGGCAAAACCCTGGGCGGCTGCTCCAGCATCAATGGCATGATTTACATGCGCGGCCAGGCGCAAGACTACGATCACTGGGCTGAGGTAACGGGCGACGATGCCTGGCGCTGGGAAAACTGTTTACCTGATTTTATCAAGCATGAAGACCACTATCGATTAGATGCGGGCGGTGATGGCGATGCTCAGCATCGCGACTTTCATGGGCATGGCGGGGAATGGCGAGTCGAAAAACAGCGCCTAAAATGGCCTGTGTTAGACGATTTTGCCGAGGCTGCCGTGCAGGCGGGCATACCGCGAACCGACGATTTCAATCGCGGTTCCAACGAGGGTGTGGCCTACTTCGACGTTAATCAGCGCTCGGGATTTCGCTGGAATACGTCTAAAGCATTTTTGCGCACGGCACTCAAACGCAACAACTTAACGCTATGGCATTCCACGCAGGTTAATCGGCTGTGTTTTTCCGCAGACGGTGGCGTGCCGCGATGCACGGGCGTTGAGGTTGAGCGCAATGGCAGCGTTCAGCGAGCGACGGTGAGTGGGGAAGTGGTGTTATGTGCAGGCGCTATCGGTACGCCGCACTTGCTGCAGCTTTCTGGCGTGGGGCCTGCCGAGCTCTTACGTAAACATGACGTTACCTTGGTGCATGAGCTGCCGGGCGTCGGCGAGAATCTTCAGGATCACCTGCAGATTCGCTCGGTCTATAAAATCACCAATGGCAAAACATTAAACGTCATGGCCAGTACGCTATGGGGAAAGGCCGGTATCGGGTTTGAATATTTGCTCAAACGCTCTGGGCCTATGAGCATGGCGCCTTCTCAACTGGGGGCGTTTACTCGCAGCTCGCCAGAGCACGCGCATCCCAATATCCAGTACCATGTGCAGCCGCTGAGCCTTGAGGCTTTTGGCCAGCCGTTGCACGCATACCCGGCGATTACCGCAAGCGTGTGTAACTTGAACCCCACCAGCCGAGGGACAGTGCGGCTAAAGAGCAGCGACCCGCGTCAAGCGCCGGCCATTTCGCCTAACTATCTGAGTACGCCAGAAGATCGTAAGGTTGCAGCGGACTCGCTGCGCGTCACTCGGCACATTGCCGAGCAGCCGGCCTTTGCCAGATATGCGCCTGAAGAAGTGAAGCCCGGCGCTGAGTACCAAAGCGATGATGAGCTTACCCGGTTGGCAGGCGACATAGGAACGACCATTTTTCACCCGGTGGGCACTGCGCGTATGGGCCGCAAGGACGATGTTATGGCGGTGGTGGATGCGCGGCTGCGAGTGCGTGGTATTAGCGGTCTGCGCGTCGCCGACGCGAGCATTATGCCAACCATTACCAGTGGCAATACAAACTCACCGACGCTAATGATTGCGGAGAAGGCTGCCGGTTGGATCTTAGCAGCACATAGCTGAAATTCATGGAAAGTCCAGGAATGTAGAGACTTTTAGCTAGGTATTATAGTAGTGTTGACGGGTGCATTGGTTAGGCGCAATATACGCTCAGTTGGTTAGCAAGTTGAACGTTGTCAGCAGTATAGAAACGCCTCAAGCGTTAAATCTGGTGAAAGTTTCTTGTTCTACCCACTGTAATTCGGGTATTTCCCGGTTTTGATTAGCTACATCGAGGATTTCGATCATGGCAACTGGTACCGTTAAGTGGTTCAACGACACTAAAGGCTTCGGCTTCATTTCTCCTGACGACAATGGCGACGACCTGTTCGCGCATTTCTCTGAAATTCAGTCTGAAGGTTTCAAATCTCTGCAAGACGGCCAGAAGGTTTCCTTCGACGTCACTCAGGGTAAAAAAGGCCTTCAGGCTTCTAACATCAAAATCGTTTAAGTTAATTCTTAAACCATGAGATGTTAACAATTAGCGCTTAGCGTTGATTGACCGGAAAGCCCCGCCTCGTGCGGGGCTTTTTGCTGTCCGTCATTTAGTAAGTTCTTTAGTAAGTTCTAAAGCCGCAATCTTGGCACCATTGTCGCTATTCTTATATTCATTTTTGTTCTTTAAATTTCTCTAAAAATAACTTTTTAGAATATGTGATTGGCGTCACAATAGCCCATGCTTGTGGATTAAGAATGGGGTGGGTATGTCGCTGGATGCATGGATTGCGGTAGCAGTGGTGGTTACGATCTTTCCGCTAATGGCTTTTTCACGCTTAGGGCCCGATATTATCTTACTAGGCGCGGTTATCGTGCTGATGACGCTGGGTGTCATTGATCCTCAGCAGGCATTAGGCGGCTTTTCCAATAGCGGCTTATTCACCGTCGCCTTTATGTACGTGCTGGTGGCCAGCATTCGTGAAACCGGTGGGATCGATCTCATTATTCGCTATGTATTGGGGCGCCCTACAAGTGAAAGAGGCGCCCTGGCACGCCTATTATTACCCGTGGCGATGCTCAGTGGTTTTGTAAACAATACTCCGGTAGTGGCGACCTATATCCCTGCAGTGATGAGCTGGAGCCGGCGGCTGCGTTTATCTCCTCAGCGACTGCTCATGCCGCTCAGCTTTGCTTCTATCCTGGGTGGCACCATTACCCTGTTCGGCACCAGTACTAACTTGGTCGTACATGGACTATTACTTGACCGTTATCCCGAGCGCGGCATGGGGCTTTTGGATCTCGCTTGGGTCGGGATTCCCGTGGCCATAGCGGGGCTAGCCTATCTGATTGCACTAGGGCCGCGGCTGCTACCGTCGCGTTCCGGGGTGGCCAGTGCGTTTGCCAATCCGCGTGAGTTCACGATTGAAATGGAGGTGGACCCTGCCGGTGTGCTGGTCGACCGTAGCGTTGAGGAAGCCGGGCTGCGTCATTTACAGGAGCTGTTTCTGGTGGAGATTGAGCGCGCAGGTAACATTGTTAGCGTTGTCGGCCCGGGGGAGCAGCTCAAGGGGAGCGATCGGCTGGTGTTTGTCGGCACCAGCGACGCAGCGGTGGAGCTACAGCAAATCCGTGGTTTGATTCCTTCACGCGACGACACCTCCAGTTTAGAGAAAGAGTTTAAAGAGCGCCGTTTGGTCGAGGCCGTTGTGTCTGACCAGTGCCAGTTTATTGGCCAGCGTATTCGCGATGGCCGGTTTAGAACACTGTACGGCGCGGCGGTGCTGGCGATATGCCGTGGCGGTGAGCGGGTAAAAGGGAATTTAGGTCAAGTACGCTTGCAGTCAGCGGATGTGCTGCTGCTGGAAGCGCGTCCACCGTTTATTGAACGTCATCGTCAGTCCAGGGACTTCTTGCTGATAAGCGAGCTTAATGGGGCAGCACGGCCGATCCATGAAAAGGCGCCGCTCGCGTGGGGAATTTTACTGGGTGCCGTGATGCTTGCAGCACTGGGCGTGCTTAGCATGCTCAATGCGGCCATGCTGGGTGCGGCGTTTGCGCTACTGACGGGTTGCTGCTCGGTGGGAGCGGCCAAGCGAGGTCTTGATACGCAGGTGCTGCTAACCATTGCCGCGTCGTTTGGCGTGGGAGCCGCGCTACAGAGCTCCGGTGCGGCGGAAGTGATTGCCGGTGGGCTGCTGGCGCTAGTGGCGGGCAATCCTCTACTCTTACTGATAGGCACCTACTGTGTCGTAGCGTTACTCACCGAGCTAGTCACAAACAACGCCGCGGCAGTGATTATTTTTCCGGTCGTGATGAGCGCTGCAGAAAGCTTAGGGGTTAGCCCGATGCCTTACGTAGTGGCCGTTATGTTTGCTGCCTCAGCCAGCTTCTTAACCCCTATCGGCTACCAAACGAACTTGATGGTGTATGGCCCCGGCGGCTACCGAGTGAGTGACTTTCTACGTTTAGGCAGTGGTTTAAATGTGTTAACCGGTGCGATAGCGCTTGTGTTGATTCCTCAGGTATGGCCTTTTTGAAACATCTTTTGGCGGTGGCGTGACTCCTTTAGGCACGCCACTACTCGCGGTTAGGACTGGTTTGCGCTAGGGTTGCTTTTTTTGCACAAGGAATGAGAGTCGATGACTGATCCTGGCGAACTGATTATTGAGCCGAAAAACGGTCAACCCGCCGATGCGTGTGTCTTTATTATTCACGGTTTGGGTGCTGACGGGCACGATTTTGAGCCGCTAGTGCCCGCATTAGCGTTACATAAAGACTCGCAGGTGCGTTTTATCATGCCCCATGCGCCGCGCTTGGCCGTGACGATTAATGGCGGCATGGTGATGCCGGCGTGGTACGACATTCTCGCCATGGATTTGGGGCGTCGGGTGGATAAAAGCCAGCTCAAAAAATCGGCTGAGCGATTACAGGGGCTGATTCAAGAGCAAATTGATCAGGGAATCGATAGCCGGCGCATTATTGTGGCGGGTTTTTCGCAAGGCGGCGCCGTTGCTTACGAAGCCGCGCTCACTTTCCCCGCACCCTTGGGCGGCTTATTGGCGATGTCGACCTATTTTGCCACTGCCGACAATATTGTTCTTAGCGACGCGAATCGACAAATACCAATTGAAGTGCAGCACGGTAACTTTGATCCTATCGTGCCCGAAAGCCTGGGGCGCAGCGGCGTAGACCGCTTAAAGGAGATGGGCTATAAGGTCAATTACCGCCAGTACCCCATGGCCCACGCGCTCTGCCCACAGCAGGTGAATGATATCGGCAAATGGCTGGGCACGCGTCTAAGCTAGCATTTGCCTAAGCTAGCATTTGCCTAAATTAAGCGCCTATTCGTGCCCGATGCAAGGACGTAGCGAAAACGAATGATAGCTTCCATTGATGTGATAGAAGTAGCGCTAGCGCTGTGCCTTACGGGGACGGCGCTGGTGTGCTTGTTTGATCGCTATCTTCTGCGCGCCTGCCGCTTCTTTTTGGCTTTTGCTATTGCTATGGCATTGGCATGGTGGCAGCTAGGTGCCATTTGGTTAGCAAGCGCAGAGCTATTGCTAGGAGCAGTGCTGACAGGGCTCTGCTTTTTTTATGCACTCGGTCACTTTGGGCCTAGCGGCCCATCCGTTTTAACGCACGATCATTTTAGCGAGCCATGGTCGCGCGTTGCTGTGCGCGTAGTGTTAGCGCTGGTCTGGTTTGTCATGGTTGCTGCCGCGATTCGCTATGTATTAGCCGATATGCAGCACTCGCTTTCTGAACATCCGCTTGTATTGGCTGGTGTGGTGATTGCTGCTAGCGCCATGGCCTCCTTTGCACTACACCGTCACCTGTTAAGACGTTTGTTAGCGTTTAATCTACTCGGTTCGGGCGTATTTATGCTGCTCGCCGGCGTGGCGGATACTACTCCGGCTGCCCAGGCGTTAATAAGCGTGGGGCTATTAGTGGCGGCACTTGGGTCGATGCTCGGCGCTCTGCTAATAAGGCAGCTTGTACATTTGGAAGGGGTCGATGCCTTGGACCACGACAGCGGGCCCAAGGAGAGTGCGACATGATCTGGCGCTTTGGCCTCTTTGATAGCACCTTTGAGCCGCTTGCCACAACCCACTGGGCGCTGTTGACGGCGCTTTGCCTGCCGCTGTTGATGGGGCTGCTGGCGGCATTATTCCCCCCTAAGCGAGTATGGCCCGTGCTACTTGCCGGTGCGCCGATAGTGGCGGCTGGTGTAATGCTGCTATTGGCATTTAACGATGCGGGTCTGCTGCGTTGGCAGTGGGCCGTCGCAGACATCCATCTGTCGCTGCGCTTAAATGGGCTCAGCGTGCTGCTGCTGTTAACGACCCAGTGGATTGGCTTTGCCGCAGCGCTATATACGCCCGGCTATTTGCGCTTAAGCGACCCCGGCCCGATGGCACGCTGGCTTTGGCCGCTGATGGGCACGTTGATAAGCGCGCTTTCATTAATGTGGCTAGCCACGGATCTACTCACACTCTATGTCGCCTTGGAGCTGATGGGCTTGGCGGCGGTTGGCATGCTGCTGCTATCGGGTAAAGCGCCTGCCCTTAAGGCTGGGATGCGCTATTTGCTGCTAGCGCTGGTGGGGTCGCTGGCTTATCTACTGGGCGTTGCTTTGATTTTAGGCCACTGGGGCCGGTTAGATTTACAGGGCTTGGCCGAGACAATAGAGCCCGGCCCCGTGGCATGGTTCGCTGCGGCGCTGATGGGCGCGGGGCTTGCACTGAAAGCCGCGCTGTTTCCGCTGCATGCCTGGCTGTCGCCTGTCCACGAAAATGCCTGGACGCCGGTGAGTGCACTGCATGCCGGGCTGGTGATCAAAGCTTCGCTGTTTATGCTGGTGCTGCTGTGGAGCATCCTACTGCCGGATGCTTTCTACGCATCGCGTGTTATCGCCTGGCTAGGCATGCTGGCGATTGTATGGGGTGGCCTATTAGCATGGCGTACCGACTCACTGAAAACCTTGGTTGCCTCATCAACCGTCGCGCAGCTGGGTTATTTGATGGTGATTTTTCCGCTGCTGCTGGGAGCAGACGTCGCGCCGCTGCCTCGCGCCTTAGCGTGGGAAGGCTTTTGGCTGCAGCTAATGGGGCACGCCTTTGCCAAGGCCGCGATGTTTATGGCTGCCGGAAACCTGATTCTGGCGACCGGTGAAAGTACCTTAAAGGGCTTGGCCGGCACCAGCCGACGCTTGCCGCTTTCACTGTTAGTGTTTGGCATTGCTGCCATCACGTTGATGGGCCTGCCGCCGAGTGCTGGTTTTACCGCAAAATGGCTGCTCTTTGAGGCCATGATCATCACCCAGCAGTGGTGGGCCGTGGCGGCACTGCTTGTCGGTACGTTACTAACCGCCGCCTATATATTCCGCATGTTTCGCTATTCGTTTGACGAGTCGGCACCGCGTCAGCGTTATCAGCCGCTTGCGCCGGGAATGGACTTAATCGCCCTGACGCTGGCGTTGGCTGCTTTCGCGCTGGGGCTTTTGGCGCATTTTCCATTGGAATTGATGCAGGGAGGTGGCGTATGACTGCTGCGTGGCTACCCATCACCGCGCTGGCTATCGCGCTGCTGGTCACCGTGATTATTTTTGCGCTGCCGGAAGAGTCCCGCCGTCTACGTACCACGATTAATCTGCTGGCTGCGGTCGTTAATATTGTTCTGGTTACCCTAATGGTCAGGCGGGTAGCCGCTGGATATGAGGATGTTTTCAGCTTCCAGGTCGTCGGTGGTGTTGATTTCGTATTGCGTACAGATGCACTCGGGGTGATGTTCGCCGGGTTATCGTCACTGCTGTGGCTGTGTACGACGATTTACGCGATTGGCTACTTGGAAGGGTCTGCCAACCGAAAACGCTTTTTTGGCTTTTTTAGCCTCTGCGTGGCCAGTACCATCGGCATTGCGCTGGCTGATAACTTGTTTACCTTCTTGATTTTCTACGAAATGCTGACGCTCTCCACGTACCCGCTAGTGGTGCACCGTGGCACGGAGCAAGCGCTCAATGCGGGCCGCGTTTATTTGCGCTATACCCTCACGGCTGGCGTGGTACTGCTTCTGGGCGCGGTGCTGCTTTATAGCCTGACGGGGGACCAGTCTTTTTCTTCCGAAGAGGGCTTGGGCGACTATTTAAACGATCATCGTGGCTTGCTAACGCTAATATTTGCGCTGCTGGTGGGTGGGTTTGCGGTCAAGGCTGCCATGGTGCCGCTGCACGGCTGGCTACCGAGAGCCATGGTCGCGCCAGCGCCGGTGAGCGCGTTGTTGCACGCGGTCGCGGTCGTGAAGGCCGGGGCGTTTGGCATCTTGCGGGTGGTTTATGATCTTTATGGCATTGAGCTTAGCGTGGAGCTTGGCGTCATTACCGCGCTTGCGGTGGCGGCGTCGATTACAATTATTTATGGCTCGCTAAGAGCCCTTGCGCAAGAAGAGCTGAAACCCCGCTTAGCGTTTTCTACCATCAGCCAGGTTTCCTACGTCATTCTCGGCATCGGCTTGTTTGGGCCTTTCGGTACTATAGGCGCGTTAGCGCACTTGCTGCACCAGGGCTTAATGAAGGTCACGTTATTCTTCTGTGCGGGTAACTATGCAGAAGAGTTGGGGATTCACCGCATCGACGAAATGGACGGCGCCGGTAAGCGCATGCCGTTAACCAGTATTGCGTTTACGATTGGCGCGCTAGGCATGATTGGCCTCCCGCCCGTTGCTGGCTTTATTACCAAATGGTACCTCGGTATTGGGGCGATCCAGGCTGAAATGTACTGGGTGGTGGCCGTGCTGGTGGCCAGCAGTACGCTCAACGCGATGTACTTTTTGCCGATTGTACATCGCCTGTGGTTCCGCTTGGGGCCTTCGCATGGCAAAGGCAGCTGGCCCGATGAACAGCGTTTAGGGCGCTTTGAAACCCATGGCTGGTTGCTTTTGCCGATGGTGTTTACCGCTTTGATAAGCCTTGCTGCTGGTTTGTTGGCAGGCTTGCCGTTTAGTCCGCTGGACTGGGCAACCCGCGTCGCAAACGGGGAGTACTTGCTATGATGACGCTGCTGCTGGCGCTGTCACTGCTATGGCCGCTGTGCGTCGCGGGAAGTTCAGCTTGGCACGCCTATCGCACGCCAAGCTCACGGCGCGACTATTTTTCGCTGCTGTGGGTGAGCGCTGCCTGGCCTGCCTTACTGTTAGCGTACGGTGGCGAAGCGCAGTGGACTATCGATGCCTGGATGCTGGGCGGAGAGTGGGCGTTAAACTCGCTAAGCCGACCATGGCTGGCGTTTACCGCGTTGCTGTGGAGTTTAGCGGCGGTGCACGCGCGAGGTTATTTTGCGGCGGAGCAGCAGCAGGCTCAGGTGGGCGATCAAGCCGCTCAGCGACGCCTGCAGCGTTTTTCATTGCTGTGGCCAATGACCCTATTGGGCAACGTGCTGATGGTGATCGCCCAGGATATTGCCAGCTTTTATTTAGGCTTTGCGCTGATGACGTTTGCCGCTTATGCCCTCGTGGTGCATACCGGTACACAAGAGGCGCGGCTGGGCGCTCGGGTATATTTAATCTTGGCCGTGGTCGGCGAAGGCCTTATTTTAGGCGGCTTTTTATGGGCCGCCGGTGAGGCCGACACGCTAACGCTGCAAGGCGTGCGTGAGAGTATTTTAGTTGCGGAGCAGGGCGCATGGATGGCTGCCTTGCTGTGCTTAGGCTTTGGCGTCAAAGCCGGCGTGATCGGATTGCACGTATGGCTTCCGTTGGCACACCCGGTCGCGCCCGCACCGGCCAGTGCGGTGCTCAGCGGGGCGATGATTAAAGCCGGCCTGCTCGGCTGGATAAGCGTGCTGCCGCTGGGTCATGAAGAGGTATCCGATGCCTTGGCCCAGTTTGGCCACGTCATGCTAATAGCCGGATTGGCAGCCGCCTTCGCCGCGGCGCTCTACGGTGTCTTTCAGCGCCATCCCAAGGCCGTGCTAGCGTATTCAAGTATTAGTCAAATGGGCATGATGACCGCGCTGGTGGCAATGGGGCTGGTGGCGCCGGATGTTTGGCCACTGCTGTGGCCGGGCCTGGTGTTGTTTGCAGCTCATCACGCGTTGGCCAAAGGCAGCCTGTTTATGGGCACCAGTATTAGTGAGCACCTGCCGCGCTGGCCGTTGCCTCTGATGTGGGCGTTGATGGCGCTGCCGGGTATATCGCTGGCCGGTGCTATTGGCGCAGGCATGGTCAGCAAGTGGGGCGTCAAAAGCCCGCTTTATGAGATGCATCATGAATCGTTAATTAAGCTGCTGAGCTGGGCCGCCGTTGGCACCGCGGCGCTAGTGAGTGTCGCGCTCTGGCGCCAGTGGCAGCAGCGCGAGCAGGGCGGCAGCAACCCGTGGCAATCGGGCGCCTGGCTAGCAGGCATTATGGCGGCGCTTGTGACACCGCTGTGGCTACCGTTGCCTGCGGGCAGTATTGAAATGCCGCCCATTAAAGAGTGGCTGGGGATTATATGGCCATTTCCGGCAGGTGTTCTTCTCGCCGCCGTGGGCTGGGTATTAACCCGCCCCTTTAAGGGTAAAGCGCCCCCTGCAGGTGATTTATGGTGGCTTTATGCTTGTGTCGTCAGCGCTGCGCTGGTGCCGATACGTGTGATAGGGCACGGCTGTGGCAAGATTAAAGCGGCCAGCGTGACTGTCGCGCAAAGTGTGGAAAACAGATTTATGGTTTCTTTATCACGCGTATTGGCCGGGGAGGGCTGGTTGCGGCATCATTCCAGTGGTTTGATGATGGTGCTTGCCGCAGTGCTTGCGGCGCTACTTATGTGGGAAGGGCAAGGATGATGAGAATGTCGCAACCGTGCTGGATTTTGACGCGCTATGAGTAATCTGGCGCGTGGTCGGCGTGCCGAGGTGCCGAGCGAGATTCCTGCTCGTGGCTGGCATGATATTGCCTGGCGAGTAGTGCGCGCCGCGCGGCGCGATCGCATTACCATGCTGGCGGCCGGTGTCGCTTTTTACGCATTGCTCGCCTTATTTCCCACGATTGCAGCGGTTATTTCGCTTTGGGGGCTGCTGTTTGACCCCTATGAGGCGGGCCAGCAGCTTTATGAAATCAGCCGCTTTATGCCACCCGATGCGGCCAAATTAATTGATCAGCAGGCTCAGAAGGTCGTTGAAAGCGCTGAATCAAGTAACGTGATGGGCACGCTAGTGGGCCTGTTAATTGCCATTTTTATTGCCTCAAAAAGTGTGGCGGTATTAGTGATTGGATTAAACGTGGTGTATGGGGAAACGGAAAAACGCTCATTATTTCATCGTAGTACGGTGCTGGTGTCGCTGACGTTTGGTTTGATTATTATGACCTTGGTATCGCTGGGTTTTATCGCCGTCGTCCCCATGTTGGTTGATGTTCTAGCTATTGATCCACCCCTGGATAAACTGCTGCAATGGCTACGTTGGCCTGCACTCCTGGTGCTAATGAGCGTGCTGATCGCGTTGCTTTATCGTTTCGCTCCCTATCGGCGCTCAGCGCAGTGGCGGTGGTTAAGCTATGGGACACTACTCGCCACTTTTATGTGGCTATTGGGCTCCGGCGGGCTTTCGCTGTACGTGCGCTATTTCGCAACCTTTAGTGAGCTCTACGGATCACTGGGAGCCGTCATCGCGTTGATGATATGGTTTTGGCTTTCTGCCTTTGTGGTGCTGTTCGGAGCAGAGGTGAACAGTGAAATGGAGCGTCAGACTTACCGCGACACAACGGTCGGTTATCCGCGTCCTCTTGGCGAACGTGAGGCGTTTGCCGCAGACACGATTGGCAGCCCTCAGCCGTGGCGTGCATCTGACACTGAGTAGCCGCTTAAGACCGGTTGTTTAAGCCCTCGTGTTCGTTGCTCTTTGAGTCAGCTTTCTTGGATCCCTCACCCGGTTCTGGCGTGAGGGATGGTGCATAACAATTACTGCTCTAAAGTGGTTATTTATAGAAGTTCTTCAGCGGCAAGTGCTAAGCGTGAACGTTCAACGCTTTTCAAGGTGATATGGCCGGCGTGAGGCCAGTCGCGAAAGCGCTCAACGACGGCCGCCATACCGCAGGTATTGGCGGTGAGGTAGGGCGTGTCTATCTGACCAACGTTGCCCAGACAGACAATCTTGGTATTGCGCCCCGCCCGTGTTACCAGCGACTTTAGCTGTTTGGGAGTAAAGTTTTGCGCCTCATCAATGATTAGAAAGGTGTCATTTAAGGTGCGGCCACGCATAAAACTCGGCGCGCGAATTTGTACGCGTGAGCCAATCAGTTGACGGGTGGCGCCATTATCCCAGCTAGACTCTCCCTCCTCGTTGCGCAAAAGGTTATCCATGTTGTCGTGGAAAGCGCCCATCCAAGGTGACATTTTCTCCTCCTCGGTACCGGGCAGAAAGCCGATGTCTTCCCCCATGGGGATCGGTGCGCGGGTAAACACAATGCGTTCAAACAGCTTGGCATCCAGGGTTTGCTGGAAGGCGGCCGCCAGCGTCATAAAGGTCTTGCCGGTGCCGGCATTACCGGCCACCGTGACCAGGTCAATATCCGGGTCCATAAGTAGATTTAAGGTGAAGTTTTGCCGGCTGTCGTGTGCGTGAACGCCCCAAACACCGGAGTGATGGCGGTAGTTGGTGAGTAGCTGAAGGCGGGCCGTGGAGGGGCCCAGTTCACGAACGATCGCCTCAAACTCTGCGCCATTCTCACTATCCGATACCAGCATGCCAACGTGCCAATGCCTGGGCATCACGCCATTGAGCTGGTAGAAGGTGTGATGGCCAACGCGCTCGACAGTCACATCGACATTGAGGCCTTCCCATAGCGTGGCGCCATCTTGTCCTGCTGAGGCATATACCTGCGCGCCTTCAATCATGGCATCGCTATCAGAGAACGCGCGGTCGTTTAGATAATCCTCAACTGGTACCTTGAGCGCGGCGGCTTTAACGCGCAGGTTTATGTCTTTGGTGATCAGAATGACCGAGGCATCGGGACGTTCATCGCGCAGGCGGCAGGTTTCCGCCAATATGCGGTTATCGGGGCTGTCATCAATGGCGTCGAGGAGTTTTAAATCGTTGTAGCATAAAAAGTGCAGACGACCTGATTCGCCGCTAATGCGAGGGATCGGAATGCCGAGCTGAATTTCATCAAAGGTGACTTGGCTAGTAAGGTCAGAAAGCGTACGGCTGATTTGGCGGGCCGTGCGGGCGATTTCACGAATACCGTTTTTGTGCTTATCCAGTTCCTCCAGAACCGTCATCGGGATAACAACATCGTGCTCATCGAAGTGATAGAGCGCGGCAGGGTCATGAATGAGGACATTAGTGTCCAGCACGTACAGCCGAGTGGCTTTCTTATCGAGTCGTACCATCGGTGGAATCACTCCTTGGTTGACGGCAACTTCGACACTGGCAGGTGCGTATTACGCCCAGATGACACTTGCCTGTGTCCCTCACGTGGCGTGTCCTGGCATCTCCTTCGTTTTTTAATGGCTGAGCACTTTTTAATAGCGTGGAAGGCTTTGGCATTTTTTGCCAATTAAATTATTTCAACGCTGTGTCAGTCCGCTTGGGCAGCGGTTAAGAAAACTCTGATTGACGCAGCGTGGCTAAGAAGTGTGCCACCTTATTCAGCAGCGCAGCGGCCACTACGCCGCGGTTATCGCTCTCTACGTAGCGATAATGATGGCTGTCTAAGACGAGATCGTGATTGAGCGTACACAGCGTGCCTGCCTCCAGAGCGCTTTTGACCAGCGGATAAGGAAGTAGCGCCCAGCCGGTAGCGTTAATCACGGCATCGCGTATGACTTCAAACATGGTGAACCCAAGATAATTGCCTGAAAACAACGCCTCGTTGATCAGCTTGTCATCTTGCACGTGGGATAAGCACACCTGCGTGTACTGGGCTAAGTCATCGCGATTGACGCTGGGAAGACGGCTGAGAGGGTGCTGCGGTGCGGCCACCAAACGCATAGTGACCGGGGCAAGATTGGCTGCATTAGCATCAATGCCTTCAGCGGTGTAAAGGCCAAAAGCGATATCTACCGTTTGGCGCTGCACAAACTGGGCATGTTCCTGCGGAGGCACCAGATAAACCGATATCGCCGTGAGCGGGAACTGCTGTTTTAAATCATGCATTACCTGGCGCCAAAAGGCCTCTGGCAGGGCGTCGTCACGAGCAATACAGAGCTGGCTTTCAACACCCTGCAAATGCTGATGGCAGTGTTTTTTGATCCGGCTGGCGCTGGTTAACAGGCGATAGCAGTCGGGCAGCACGCTGTCACCAACGGCGCTCAGCGTTAAGCTATTGCCAGAACGCTCAAAAAGCGCCACGCCAAGGCTGTCTTCCAAGGCGTTAACCGCGGCGCTCAGCGTACTTCGCTTTACTCCCGTGTGCCGGGCCGCAGCGGCAAAAGATCCATGTTCAGTAACATCAACAAAGGCCTGCACCTGTTCAGCACGCATAGTCGTCTCGTTTTAAAGATGTTAGCGCCAATAAACCTAGCACTGAGCGATTGGTTATTCATATAGCCTCCTTCTATTATGGCGCACAATTTGCCCAATGTGATGGAGTTATCCGCGTGACCCCCTTTGTAGCCGAGCGCCGTGCGCTAAGATTTTCAGCCGTTTCAGCCAGCCTCTTCGCATCCACTGGTCTTGTTTTAGGGATTGCCAGTGGCTCTATAACGATTCTTTTTGACAGCGGCTATTCCTTACTAAGCCTATTGCTAGCATCGCTATCGCTCTATGCGCTTCATCAAGCGCGTAAGCCTGCGGACGATCACTACCCCTTTGGGCGGCTAACGGTTGAGCCGCTAGCGGTGCTGCTCAAAGGCATAGTGATCGCCATGGTATGTCTCGTGTCGCTGGTGTCAGCGCTCTGGAGCCTGTCGGCAGGCGGGCGGCTAGTCACGCTAGATTTAGCCTTAATGTTTGGCGTGGTCAACGTGACCGGCTGTTTATTGACCTGGTGGTGGCTGGCGCGCTATGCCCGCGTGGCGCGCTCGTCGCTGCTGGCTGCTGAATTGCGTCAGTGGCAGATGGATACCTGGCTAAGTGCTGCAGTGATGCTGGGCTTTATGCTCACCTGGGGGCTAACGCAAACGCCATGGGCGAGCTACGCACGCTTTGCCGACCCGGTCATGGTGCTGGTGATTGCAGGCTACTTCCTCCCGATGCCAATTCGCATGGTGAAGGGCGCGCTGCGTGAGCTGATGTTCGGTGTGCCGAGTAACTGCGTGCGTCGCGATGTAATGAAAGACGTTGCTGATTTTGATGTCGCCGCTGGCGATGTGCGTCTGGCGCAGGTAGGCAGTTTCTTGATGGTAGACATTCAGCTCGACAAGCAGCAGTTTCACGATGCCCAGGAAATAGTTGATAGCGTGGAGCAGCGCTGCAAGCGGTTAAATCTGCGCCCAATCACCAGTCTT
The DNA here is from genome assembly GCF_019722725.1 of Vreelandella profundi. Classification (NCBI taxonomy): domain Bacteria; kingdom Pseudomonadati; phylum Pseudomonadota; class Gammaproteobacteria; order Oceanospirillales; family Halomonadaceae; genus Vreelandella; species Vreelandella profundi. The sequence goes on along the minus strand of NZ_CP077941.1, from coordinate 2,534,042 downwards.
ACCCTGGTTGCTGGCTAAGCGGCATTAAAAAAGATTGACGTTGTTTGTGCGGCGATGCTATTTAGCGCTACCGACAAAAAAGTGTCGGGCTAATGATCGCTACGTTGAGGGTTGTAACAACATGCCATTGCGCCGCTGTTTACCCGCACTGCTGCTGACTGTCCTGGTCGCTGGCTGTGCAAGTTCTACCATTGCTCCTCGCTATACGTCTGATAATCCAGACGTGATGCGTATTGGCGGAGAGCGCCCGGCTAATCGCGATACGACCGTTGAAAGCGCCGGTTCTTTCTGCTTGGAAACGGCCGAACGCTGGAACGAGCATGGGCGTACGCCCGATGGGCAAACCCTTTGGGCGAAAGACACTATGCGTAAAGTCGTGTCTTGTCAGTAATCGCTGATATATTAACTGTATAAACACTAACGCCAGCGTTGTTAAGCTGGCGTTAGTGTTTCAGTTCCTGGCAAAAAAAGAGAGCGACATGACGCCGGCGATTAATAGCGCAAAACATGCAGGGGTTGCCTTCCAGGTTCATGAGTATCATCACGATGGTGCCGCGCAATCTTACGGTTTGGAAGCCGCTGAAAAGCTGGGTGTGTCTGCCGAGCAGATTTTTAAAACCTTAGTTGTGAAGCTGGATGGCAAGCAGCTGGCGGTGTGCATCGTGCCTGTTACGGGGCAGCTAAGCTTAAAGAAAATTGCCAAAGCGGCCGACGTTAAAAAAGCCGCCATGGCCGCGCCAGAAGAAGTAGAGCGCACCACTGGCTATGTGTTGGGCGGGGTGAGCCCGCTAGGCCAGAAAAAGCGCCTAGTCACGTTTGTGGATTCGTCAGCCGAAGCGTTCGCCACTGTGTATGTTAGCGCGGGCCGACGAGGGCTTGAAATTGAACTGACGCCGAGAGACTTGGCCACCCTGAGTGAGGCCACTTTTGTATCCCTGGCAACGTGACGCCGATGTGATGGCGGCGCAGATCGAGGCACTTTCTGGTATGGTGCCGTAACGTTTGTGTGCGTCGACTGCCCTCCAGAGGGCGCGCACTGTATTTATGATGGCCGCACACCGGTGGCCCAAGCAAGGTAATATCGTGTCTGACTCTTCTTTCTCCTCGTTAGCGTTGCCGAAAGCTTTGCTGAGCAACCTTGCATCTCTTGGCTATCATGAAATGTCGCCGGTGCAGGCGCAGAGCCTGCCGCCGATGCTGGCCGGGCGCGATGTGCTAGCGCAGGCGAAAACGGGTTCAGGTAAGACGGCGGCATTCGGCTTGGCGCTGCTGGCGGCGCTGAAAGTAGAAAGCTTTGCCGTGCAAGGCTTAGTGCTGTGCCCAACCCGTGAGCTCGCCGACCAAGTGGCAGAAGAGCTACGTCGATTGGCCCGCGGTATGGCCAATGTAAAAGTGCTGACGCTTTGCGGTGGTGCGCCGTTCGGTCCCCAGCTTGGCTCTTTAGAACACGGCGCGCACATCGTGGTGGGTACGCCGGGACGCATTGATGAGCACTTGCGCAAAGGCTCGCTGACGCTGAATTCCCTTGCCATGCTGGTGCTGGATGAAGCGGATCGGATGTTGGATATGGGCTTCCAGGCAACCATCGATGACATCATTGCGGACACGCCCGCTTCGCGCCAAACGCTGCTATTTAGCGCGACGTTCCCGGACGAGCAGGCGTCCGGCGGCTTAACCGAGATGACCCGTGGCATTATGCGCGACCCGGTGACGGTGAAAATCGCCGAGGTGCACGATGCGCGCACTATTCATCAGCACTTTTATACGGTGGCAAATGAAGAGGCGCGATTTGATGCGCTTCGCCAGTTGCTGCTGACCTATCGACCCACCACCAGCGTTGTGTTTTGCAATACCAAACGCGAGACTCAGGCAGTGGCTGAGCAGTTGACGGACGCCGGGTTTAGCGCGGTCGCTCTTAACGGTGATTTAGAACAAAAAGACCGTGACCGCATACTGATTTTGTTTGCCAATCAAAGTGCCTCTATCCTGGTGGCCACTGACGTGGCCGCTCGTGGTTTAGACATTGCACAGCTGGACGCCGTATTTAACTACCAAATTGCGCGTGAGCTTGATGTGCATGTGCATCGGGTTGGGCGCACCGGGCGCGCCGGTGCCAGCGGTATTGCCTGTACGCTGGTGACCCCGAAAGAAAGCTATCGGCTGGAAAAGCTTGAAGTGTTACTGCAGCAGCCGCTTGCCACTGAGCCACTCCCCAAACCTCAGCAGTCAGTGCCGTTTGAGCCGCTGATGGCGACGCTGCAGCTAGCCGGTGGCAAGAAGGATAAGCTTCGCCCTGGCGATATTCTGGGCGCGCTGACCAGTGAGGGTGGGCTGCGCGGTGATCAAGTGGGTAAAATTAAAGTGCTCGCCCGCAGTGCCTATGTCGCGGTTGAGCGCAATGTGATTCAACAGGCTCAGGCCAAGCTTGAGCGTGATAAATTAAAAGGGCGGGCTTTCCGCGTTCGTCGTATTCGTTATTGAGCCAATAATTACTGAACGTAGATGGCAACGATACAGAGAGTAAAGAGGAGCCGACGCAGCTAACCATGAAAATCCCTAAACGATTACAGCCGCTGGTCGATGATGGAATGATCGATGAGGTGCTGGTGCAGTTAATGAGCGGCAAAGAGGCGCAGGTTTACGTGGTGCGCTGCGGTGACGATGTGCGCTGTGCGAAAGTGTTTAAAGAGGCCAAGCAGCGTAGCTTTAAACAGGCGGTACAGTACCAAGAAGGGCGTAAAGAGCGTAACAGCCGCCGCTCAAGAGCGATGGCGAAGAAAACACGTTACGGTCAGAAAGAACAGGAGCAGGCGTGGCTTAACGCGGAAGTTGACGCGCTTTATCGCCTTGCATCAGCCGGTGTGCGCGTTCCCGAGCCCCATGGCTTCGTAGACGGTGTGCTGCTGATGGAAATGATCAGCGATGCCGACGGTAACGTTGCCCCGCGCCTAGATGAAGTCACGCTGACCCCAGAGCAGGCCGAAACCTACTACGCCAAGGTTATACAAGACGTCGTACGCATGCTGTGTGCGGGCTTAATTCATGGTGACTTGTCGGAATTTAACGTGCTGGTGGATGCCACCGGCCCGGTGATTATCGATTTGCCTCAAGCCGTTGACGCCGCCAGTAACAACAGTGCCGCTGCCATGCTTTATCGCGATGTCGATAATATGCGCAACTACTTTGGCCAGTATGCCCCCGAGCTGCTTAATACCCATTATGGCAAAGAGATGTGGGCGCTATATGAATCAGGCGAGCTGCACCCCGATAGCAAGCTGACCGGCCACTTCGATTTCGATAATCACATTGCCAATGTAGATGAATTGATGGAAGTGATCGACGATGCCAAAGAGGAAGAGGCCGAGCGTCAGGCGCGTATGCGCGATGATGATGACGATGGCGAAATTCCGCAGCCTTACTGAACAGTCTCAATAAAACTGGCTCCTCTCGCTTTATAGCAAAGTGAGGAGCCTAGTTTGAGCTATTGCCATGCTTTTAAGATTTAGCCAAGCAGTTCGTGAGCTTGCTTGACGATATTGTCGACCGTAAAGCCGAAGTGCTTGAACAGATCATCCGCGGGTGCCGATTCGCCGTAGGTCGTCATGCCAATCACACGGCCTTCCAGACCCACATACTTGTACCAGTAGTCGGCATGCGCCGCTTCAATAGCGATCCGCTTGGTGACCGCTTTGGGCAGCACGCTTTCACGGTACTCCGCGTCCTGGCCGTTGAAACGGTATGCAGAGGGCATGGACACAACGCGAACGGCTTTACCCTGCTGCTCAAGCTCGGCAGCGGCGTCCATCGCGAGCGATACTTCTGAGCCGGTGGCAATCAGAATCAGCTCCGGCATTTCTGGCGTGCCTTGGCTGTCTTTAAGAGCCGGGTCTTTAAGAACGTAGCCGCCGTTTTGAATGGCCGCTAGCTGCGCTTGAGTGCGCTGCTGGTGCGGCAGATTCTGACGTGAGAGTACCAGCGCGGTCGGGCCGGAGTGGCGTTTGATCGCCGCATCCCATGAGGCGGCCGTTTCGACCGCATCGCAAGGACGCCAGGTGTTGAGGTTGGGCGTCGTGCGCAGGCTAGTGAGCTGCTCAATGGGCTGGTGCGTCGGGCCGTCTTCACCCAGGCCGATGGAGTCATGGGTAAACACGTAAATCACCTGCTGACCCATTAACGACGCCATGCGAATCGAGTTACGCATGTATTCCATGAAGATCAGGAAGGTGGCGCCGTAAGGCACCAAGCCGCCGTGCAGCGCGATACCGTTCATGATCGCACCCATACCAAACTCACGTACGCCGTAATGCAGATAGTTGCCGCTGGCGTCTTCAGGGGTAATCGCCTTGGCACCTTTCCAGAAGGTCAGGTTAGACGGGGCTAGGTCGGCACTGCCGCCCAACAGTTCCGGCATTTGCGGGCCAATCACATTCAGCGCTTCAAATGATGCCTTGCGCGATGCAATGCTTTCTCCCTTCTCTTGCGCCTGTTCAATCAATGCTTCAGTGGCAAGCTCGGCAGGCAGCTGGCGCTTCATGCGACGCGTGAATTCGCGCGCCTCGGTTGGGAAAGCGCCTGCATAGCGAGCAAAGCGATCTTCCCACGCCTGCTGCGCCTGTTTGCCAGCGTCGCGAGCATCCCAGGCAGAATAGATCGGCTCGGGGATATGGAACGGTGCATGCTCCCAGCCCAGCTGTGTACGTGCCAGGGCGACTTCATCGTCACCCAGCGGCGAGCCGTGGGCGTCTTCTTTGCCCTGCTTGTTAGGTGCGCCAAAACCGATAATGGTTTTGCAGATAATCAGGCTAGGCTTATCGTCGTGGCTCTTTGCCAGTTCAATGGCCGCTTTAACTTCCTCTGGCTTGTGACCATCGACGTTTGGCACCACGTGCCAGCCGTAAGCTTCAAAGCGCTTGGCGGTATCGTCGGTAAACCAGCCTTCCACTTCGCCATCGATTGAGATGCCGTTATCGTCGTACAGCGCGATCAATTTACCCAGCTGTTGGGTACCGGCTAGCGAAGCGACTTCGTGGGAGATGCCTTCCATCAAGCAGCCATCGCCTAAGAAACACCAGGTATGGTGATCGACAATGGCATGGCCGGGACGATTGAACTGCGCTGCCAAGGTCTTTTCAGCCATAGCAAAGCCTACGGCGTTAGCAAAGCCCTGGCCGAGCGGGCCCGTGGTCGTTTCAATGCCGGGGGCATAGCCAAACTCCGGATGCCCCGCCGTGGGTGAATGCAGCTGACGGAAATTTTGCAGCTGTTCCAGGCTAAGCTCGTAGCCGCTGAGGTGCAGCAGCGAGTAAAGCAGCATGGAGCCATGGCCATTAGACAGCACGAACCGGTCGCGATCGGCCCACTTGGGGTCTTCGGGGTTGTGCTTGAGGTAGTCATTCCATAGCACCTCGGCAATATCAGCCATGCCCATGGGGGCGCCCGGATGGCCGGATTTGGCCTTCTGAACAGCATCCATGGAAAGGGCGCGAATGGCATTGGCTAGCTCAAAACGGTTATTCATATCAGTGATACCTGCGTTGTTATATTTAGTAGCGTTGCATAAAGCACGCGCAATCCATCCAGAAGCGACATTGCCTGCTTTTCATAAAAATGAACATGTATTGTTCAAATGATCGACCGTTTTGGTCGATTTAGTCAAATCCTCATACGGCTTAAATCATTTTAAGGCCATCATACAAAAGTATAGTGCTTTTTGAATAATATTTTATTTTCAAATATTATTAATTTAATCAATTATTTATATTTTATTAGTTAGTTTTTTTCTTTGATCATCTCTTAAAAAGCAATTTGATCTTATGATCGACGTATTTACAAATGCTCGGTTGGTGATAGATTGAACAGCGTCAGTAGACAATTGGCAACTGCGTAGTGGTGTTCAGCGGTGCCAGTCGCCCGCGTTTCTATTATCAGGAAAGGGAGAGCATGAATGTCTAATGCGACGTTTTCTCTCAGAGTCGCCATTGGCGGTGATGAGGCCGCTTACGACTTGAAAGAGATTCTCATTGGCTATATCCGAGAGTTAGGCTACGAGGTTGAAGATTTTGGCACTTTCAATGCCCAGCCGGTGCTGTACCCGGACATTGCCTTTGAAGTGGCTACAGCGATTAAGGAGGGGCGTTTCGATCGTGCAGTGTTGGTATGTGGCACGGGAATCGGAGTGGCTATTTCTGCCAATAAGGTGCCCGGTATCCGCGCGGCGCAGGCGCACGATACTTACTCAGCAGCAAAGGCGCGCACCAGTAATAATGCCCAGATTGTCACGCTGGGAGCGAGAGTGATTGGGCCAGAGCTGGCTAAATCAATAGTGGAAACTTTTTTGGCCAGCAATTTTTCGGGCGGCAATTCCGAATTAAAAATAGCAAAAATTGACGAATATGAGTCCCGTCTGAAGACTCAGTGACCGTGGTGCCGCTAATATTCGTTAACGCTGATTAATAAGACCACATTAAAAAAGCATTTATAACAACTCCATGCAGGCTGTGATACGCAGTTTGGCCTCACTCCAGAGGATATAATAATGACACGCCTATTTAATGACCCAAGTGATTTCCCTGAAGAAGCCCGCTTAGGCTTAGTCGCTGCACATCGCGATAAACTGATGGCTGTGCCGGGAGGCGTTGTACGCAGTACGCGCAGCCAGCCAGGCACTGTTGCGGTCGTGGTTGGCGGTGGTAGTGGCCATTACCCGACCTTTGCGGGATTGGTTGGGCAGGGGTTAGCCCATGGGGCGGTCATGGGGAATTTGTTTTGTTCGCCTTCTGCACAGCAAGTTTACTCCGTCGCCAAAGCCGCCAACAACGGTGGTGGTGTGCTGCTCTCTTTTGGTAATTATGCGGGTGATGTTCTGCATTTTGGCGAGGCGCGCGAGCGTTTGATCGCGGACGGTATTCCCTGTGAAATCGTGCTGGTCACTGATGATGTCGCCAGTGCACCCTTGGCGGAGATTGATAAACGTCGTGGTATTGCTGGTGATCTAACCGTTTTCAAGGCCGCTGCCGCTGCCGCAGAAAAGGGATTATCACTGGAAGAGGTGGTTCAAGTAGCGAAGGAAGCTAATCGCTGCACGCGCTCTTTTGGGGTGGCGTTTGAAGGGTGCACGTTACCGGGAGCAGCCGATTCTCTCTTTCACGTGCCTGAAGGCAGGATGGCCATTGGGCTGGGAATTCATGGTGAGCCGGGTATTGGCGAGACCGATATCCCATCCGCAGATGGCTTGGCAGAAATCCTCGTTGCCCGATTATTGGAAGAAGTGCCTGAAGGTATCAGCATTCAAGGGGCTCGATTGGCACCGATACTCAATGGTTTGGGTACCGTTAAGTATGAAGAGCTGTTTGTTATTTATCGCAAGGTTGACGAATTGCTTCAGGAAGCTGGGTTAACCGTTGTGGAGCCCGATGTGGGCGAGCTGGTGACTAGCCTTGATATGGCCGGAGTTTCACTAACGTTATTCTGGCTTGATAAAGACATGGAGCCGCTGTGGGTCGCTGCAGCGGATGCGCCGGGTTATCGAAAAGGCAGCGTGACGCCAGCGCAGGCGCTGGATCCTGCCGAAGTGGAGGTGGTAACGCAAGATGAGATCCCCAAGGCTAGCGTTGCCTCGCGGGCATTAGCGTGCGGCATCGTTGAGGCGCTCGAAGTGCTGGCAAATACAGTCAATGAAAACCACGAGATGCTGGGCCAGATTGATGCGATAGCTGGCGATGGTGATCACGGTATTGGTATGCAGCGGGGCAGCAGGGCTGCGCTTGAAGCGGCTAAAGAGGCTCTCGATGGCGGGGCGGGTGCGGAGACGGTGCTGCAGTGGGCTGGGCAGCGCTGGTCTGATAAAGCGGGCGGCACCTCGGGTGCTATCTGGCGGGTTATCTTAAAAGCGATGGGAGAGTCGCTTGGCAATGAAAAGCCGTTATCAGGGCAGCGCCTTGCTGCTGGTGTGGTTAATGCCCGGCAGCAAGTAATGGCATTTGGTAAGGCTAAGCTGGGGGATAAAACGCTTGTCGACGTACTAGTGCCTTTTGCCGATGGCCTGTCGGGGGAGGCTGAGAAAGGCCAGGGAGCTTTGGCTTGCTGGGAATCTGCTGCACGCATAGCGAATGAGGCGGCTGAGGCTACCAGGCAATTAATTCCTCGTGTTGGTCGCGCACGCCCGTTGGCTGAAAAAAGCGTGGGTACGCCGGATGCCGGTTCTGTTTCATTGGCGCTGATTGTTCAGGCGCTGATTCCTGTGTTGAAAAAGTGTCAAACAAACTGACATGATACATGCCCTCCAACAACCCCTGGATGCCGAGGATGAATGGTCAAGACGCTGCAGATATAGACTTAATGACAGAAATTTCAGCACTCTACTATGTGCAGGGGGAAACGCAGGAAGCGATCGCTAATAGGCTCGGGCATTCGCGCGTGCGAATAGGGCGGTTGCTCAAGCGTGCCCAGGCAGAGGGAATAGTGGATGTTCGCGTGCGCCTGCATCCCGCCGTTAGCGTTGAGATTGAGCAGGAGCTCAAGCGGCGCTTTGGCCTGAAGCGAGCATTGATTGCTTTGGATAATGCTGACCCCGATGTGCAGCGCTCGTCGGTCGCGAGTCTAGTGGCCGATCATCTGTCGCGTAGTTTGACTGATGGCCAGATCGTGGCCGTTGGCATGGGGCGTAACGTCGCCGCGGTGGCGGATAACGTTTTCCTGGCGGAGTCGTTAAAGGTTTCATTTGTGTGCGCAATTGGCGGCTCGCTGCGCGCAGGTGAGCACATGAATCCTGATCATATTTGCCGGCGCTTGGCGAGTAGATTCGGCGGTGACAGCGAGACACTTTATGCCCCTGCGCTGGTACAGAACGGCGAACTTAGGGATGCATTGTATGAAAATTCCACCGTTCGCCAGACGCTAGACCGGGCGCGCCGTGCGGATACCGCTCTGATCGGTGTAGGCGATGTCAGTGAAGACAGTAATATGGTGCGTATGGGGTGGTTTTCCGCCCAGGAGATTGCTGAAGCACGACTCTCTGGGACAGTGGGCGATATGATGGGCTATGACTTTATCGATATCCATGGGAAGCCTTCGGCCACGCAGATGCAGGGGCGTGTGGTGGGGCTGAATATACAGGATCTGACGCGTATTCCAGACGTTATCGCTATCGCCAGTGAAAATACTAAGGCGGTCGGCATACTGGGCGCACTGCGTACCGGGGTTATCGATACCTTGGCTACTAGTGTCACTAACGCGCACACCATTCTGCGTCTCGATGAAGCAACTAAAGGATAGGTGAGCGCTAATTTTTTGTTCAAAACCTAGGGTTTATCGGCATATTAGGTTAGGCCGGTCTAGCGTCATCTATTGCGTTTATTAGCTTTTCTTAGGTATGTGGGTACTCTCTAGCATGCCTGTTTTCTCCTTTTCCACCCTCTTCGGTGCCAATAATATTTGACAGGCATGTGTACATTTGAACGACTTCGGATCATATAGTAAGTCTTCAAGTGATGCTTTTCCGCGGTCGCAATAATAAATATTTTTTATTTATAGAATTTAAATATATAAAACAATTAATTATATTATTGGCCTAAAGTATAAGGTTAGAAAGCCCCGTTATGGATTGACTCGGCTATGCTTAAAGCAGTTAATTCATATGTACGCAATAAGATCTTTTGTAATGCAGCCGTCGCTAGCTAGGCACTACAAGATACATTAGGAGTGAATAATGCATAACGCTGACAACAACACTCGCACCGAACTACCCTTGACCATGCAGGCCGTCGTAGCCTACGCGCCTGGTGATTATCGCATTGAAGACGTGGACGTGCCGAAGGCGGGAGAGGGTGAAGTACTGATAAAGGTCGAAGCATGCGGAATCTGCGCTGGCGATCTCAAAGCCTATGAAGGCGCCCCCAGCTTTTGGGGAGACGAAACCCAGCCCGCTTACATCAAAGCACCGATGATTCCAGGCCATGAATTTATTGGTCATGTTATGGCAATGGGGGAAGGCGTAAAGAATTTCGAAATCGGCGATCGCGTCATTTCTGAGCAAATTGTGCCTTGCTGGGAGTGTCGTTTCTGTCACCGTGGGCAGTACTGGATGTGCCAAAAGCACGACGTATATGGTTTTCAGCATAACGTGAATGGCGGTATGGCTGAATATATGGTCTTCCCTAAAGAAGCCATTAATTACAAATTGCCCGATGAAATTCCAATGGAAAAAGCGGTTCTGATTGAACCCTATGCGTGTTCGTTGCATGCCGTTAAGCGTGCTCAGATTGAACTGGGGGATGTGGTTGTCCTCTCCGGCGCAGGAACCCTAGGGCTAGGAATGATCGGCGCGATCAAAAAGTCCGGGCCTGCCAAACTGGTTGTATTGGATCTAAATAATAAGCGATTAGAACTTGCCAAACAGTTTGGTGCCGACATTGTCCTGAACCCTGCTGAAGTCGATGTTGTTGACTACGTGAAAAGCATAACGGAAGGCTATGGCTGCGATATCTATATTGAGGCCACCGGTGCGGTGCAGTCGGTAGAGCAGGGCCTTTATATGATTCGTAAACTTGGCCGTTTCGTCGAGTTCAGCGTATTCAAAGAGCCTGTTACGGTTGACTGGAGCATTATCAGTGATCGTAAAGAGCTAGATATACTGGGTGCGCATCTAGGCCCCTATTGCTACCCACTGGTGATCGAAGGCATCGGTAATGGTGATTTCCCAACGGATCATGTGGTGACCCATAAGCTGCCGTTAGCCGAATTCCATCAGGGGCTAGATCTAATGCGCAATGACCCTGACGCGTTAAAGGTTGTGCTTATACCCGGTGGTCAATAGATAGTGGAAGTTTCTTATTTATAAATACAATGATAACCGGAGTGATTATGTCGGCGACATTAAATTCGGTGCCCGGTGATAAGCGTATAAAAGTCTATATGACAGCTGCTTTGGCTTTAGTACTGATCGCACTCATGGCGTTTGATACCAAAGTCATTAGTCTTACTGAACTTGAGAGTGAGGTGGGGTTTTCACCACAGCAATTTGCTCAGGAAACATTTCCTGAGATCCAAGCGTATGTCGAGGATAACGCTGTAAACGCATCGGTATTGGCGCCAGAGGTTCTCCAGGATGCCGGAGCAGCAGGTGAGAAATACGGCGTCGCTGCGGGCATTGGTCATATTGTGCCGGTCGCTTTATCCGGAGTCGTTGCCGAAGGCCGTGGGGGCGTTTACACCCTTGAGGTTGTCGATGTGCCTTCAGATATAACCATTCGTGTGCAAACAGGCCCAGTCATTAATGGCACTACGCTGAGAGATACAACCGGCAGTATTCAATTTGGCGGCTTTACCAACCAGATTGAATACCAGGATGTCGGTGCAGCGCTCAATGATGAAGTGAAGCGTCAAGTACTTGCGGATATTTCCGAGCAAGCGTTAGCCGGAAAAACGTTAGAGGTAGTCGGCTCTTTTACCATGATAAATCCCAAAAACTGGCTAATTACGCCGGTGAGTATAGCGATCATTGAGTGAGGGGCGGCTATGAGTATTGATAGGTCAACAGCGGAAATGGCTTCACACGAGATGATTTTGTCTGCACGCAATATTGAAAAACGTTTCGGTGCTGTGCAAGCCCTCAAGGAAGTGAACTTCGATATATATCGAGGGCAGGTGACAACGCTCTTTGGCGAAAACGGAGCGGGTAAATCCACGCTGATGAAAATTTTATCTGGCGTCATTGCTCAGACGGCGGGTGAGATTTTGTTGGAAGGCGAGAGTGTCCGTTTCTCTTCGCCTTCCGATGCGGAGGCGTTGGGAATTGCCATTATTCATCAGGAATTGAGCTTGGCCCCTAATCTGAATGTGCGTGACAACATTTTTATGGGCCGTGAACTGACTAAAGGGCGGGGCAGCGTCGACTATAAAGAGGAGGCGCGTCAGGCTGAATTGTTAATGGAGGAGCTTGACGAACCGATCCACCCTCTCACTCTGGTCGAAGACCTACGAGTGGGGCAGCAGCAAATCGTTGAAATCGCTAGAGCGCTGTCCAAGAACTCACGCATTTTGATTATGGATGAACCGACGTCCGCCTTGAGTGCGACGGAAGTCGAGACCCTCTTCAAAGTCGTCAAGGATCTCAAGAGCAAGGGCGTGTCGATTGTTTATATTTCTCACCATTTGGAAGAAGCACTACAGATTACCGATCATGCCGTGGTGCTGCGCGATGGCGCCATGACGGCTTATGCTCCGCGCTGCGATATCGACCTACAGTGGATTGTCAGGCACATGGTGGGAGAGAGTTTTGATCTTGGCTCACCGCCAACAGGGTATGAGCAAGGCGCCACCGCGCTCTCTATCCAGAATCTTTACGTAAGCGACGACAAAATAGCAGATCGTTATGTTGTTGAAGATCTTTCACTTGATGTGCGCGCAGGCGAGATCGTCTGCATTTATGGGCTAATGGGTGCCGGAAGAACGGAGTTATTGGAGTGTGTGGCAGGGCGAACCCGGCAGTCAAAGGGGGATATCTTGCTCAATTCAGCTGACGTATCGCATTACAACATTGCACAGCGAATCGAGAGAGGGTTGGTGTTAGTGCCTGAGGATCGCCAGCGTGATGGATTAGTGCCTACCCTGTCCGTCGGTGGAAATCTGTCGCTAGCCAGTATCCATGCGTTTACTCGCAAGGGGCTTACGTCATCCAGTTTGGAGGCAGAAATGATTAATTCAGCTATCGATAAGGTGCGCATCAAAACAGACGGTGGAGAGGCTGACATTGGTTCATTGTCTGGCGGTAACCAGCAGAAAGTGGTGATCGGTAAGATGTTGGCGACGCATCCAGACGTCATCATGCTTGATGAACCAAGTCGTGGCATTGATGTGGGTGCCAAGGCCGAAGTGTTCAAGTTATTAAGCCAAGGGGCTCGGCGAGGGTTGGCGGTTGTTTTTACAACCTCTGAAGTAAGCGAGTGCTTGAGTATCCCGCACAGAGTGCTGGTGATGAGTAAAGGTCGGATCTCTGCTGAATTCAAACCGGGTGTAACAAAAGATGAAATTATGGCGGCCTCGGGCGAATCAGTTGCTGCGTGATTATTTAATTGGATAGGTAATGGCTATGTCTCATCACAACAATAACGCGTTGCAGGTTGGAAAGGGCAGTATCGATATTGTGAAGATTTTGCTGGAAGGTAGGGCTTTTTTCGCATTAATCGTCATCATTATTGTGTTTTCCATGCTCTCGCCTGTTTATTTTTCAACGGGTAATTTTTTAACCATGTCTTCGCATGTAGCGGTTTTTGGCTTACTAGGCATCGGCATGCTGTTTGTCATTCTGACCGGCGGTATCGATTTATCGGTTGGCTCTACGCTAGCACTTTGCGGGGTGTTCGCGGGTATGTTGCTAGAAGGGGTAGAGATTGAGGCGCTCGATTTGGCTTTCTTTCCTTCAGTCTGGGTTGTAGTGGTACTTACCTGCTTACTAGGCGGGCTAGTAGGGGCTGTCAATGGCGTATTAGTTGCCTACTTCAAAGTGCCTGCTTTTGTGGCCACGCTGGGTATGTTATATGTTGCTCGCGGAGCCGCTCTATTGCTAACGGATGGGTTAACGTTTAACAGTTTAAGTGGTGATCCTGCATTAGGTAATACTGGCTTTGAATGGCTTGGGTTTAATAAATTACTGGGTATACCGGTAGGCGTTTTGATTCTCTTTTGTGTCGCGATTGTTTGCATGTTGGCACTCAGCCGTACGCCTTTTGGCCGGTGGATTTACTCTACGGGTGGTAATGCGCGTGCTGCAGAGCTTTCTGGAGTGCCCGTCAATCGCGTTAAGCTTTCTGTCTATATTATTTCTGGCGTATGTGCTGCCATGGCTGGAATTGTGCTTGCCTCACAGTTGACGTCTGCTGGGCCTACGGCAGGGACTACTTATGAGCTGACAGCGATTGCTGCGGTTGTGATTGGTGGAGCCTCGCTTATGGGAGGGCGTGGCACGGTTCGCAATACGTTATTGGGCGCATTTGTGATTGGTTTTCTGGCCGATGGTCTTGTCATCATCGGTGTGTCTGCATACTGGCAGATGGTCTTCACGGGCAGTGTTATCGTCTTCGCTGTTATGTTAAATAATGTCCAATACAGTGCTAAAAATAAGTCCTCGAAAAAAGCTGAGAAAGCGACAGAAATTAAGCGCGAAGATTCTAGAGCAAGCGCTGCTTAACGTAGCATTGCTTAGAAGTGTGACCTGCTCAGGTCTATCTATTTAAAGACTAACAATCATAACGATGAGGTAATAATCATGCTTCCAAAAAGTAAAAAAGTACTTTTTACAGCACTCGCCAGTGTCTCGATGCTCTTTAGCGGCTCTATCGTTGCTCAGGATAAGGGGCTGATCTCAATTATTGTCAATGATATGTCAAACCCCTATTGGCAAACGGAAGGGACAATTGCTGAACGTACAGCACAAGAGTTGGGCTATGACGCAAATGTAAGTTCCCATGTGGGTGATACCAACACTGAGAGCAATCAGGTCGATACGGCGATCACTAATGGAGCTAAAGCCATCATTCTGGATCCTGCTAATGCGGACGGCTCAATTGGCGCTGTACGAAGAGCAATTGATGCAGGAATCCCGGTATTTATTATTAACGCAGAGATTAATCAACAGGGATTAGCCAAGGCGCAGCTGGTTTCCAATAATGCACAGGGAGCGGCGTTAGGAGCGCAAGAGTGGGCAATGCAACTGGACGGCGAGGGGTCTTATATAGAATTAAAGGGGCCTCCTTCTGATAACAATGCTGCGACAAGGTCCAATGGCTATGAGACGGTGCTTAGCCAGTATCCTGACCTTACCCTGGCAGCGTCTGATATCGCTAATTGGGACCGAACCGAAGGGCGCAATAAAATGCAGAGCATGCTCCGTTCACATCCTGATATCAGAGGCGTCATTAGCGGTAACGATGAAATGGCCTTAGGCGCAATTGTCGCTCTAAAACAGGAGGGGGTGCTCGATGATGTGTTGGTTGGTGGTTTTGACGGTTCGCCAGATGCTGTTGATGCGGTTCGCTCGGGTGAGTTGGCTTATACCGTTCTACAGCCAGTAGCCGTATTTGCAGAAGATGCCGTAAAAATTGCGGATCATTACATCAACACAGGTGAAACAGGGCTAAATAGTGAAAAGCAGCTTTATGATTGTATCCTTATCACGCCGGATAATGTTGATAGCTATACCTCTCCCTTTGTGTTGGAAGAATAGGTGTTGGAAGATTAAGCATTAGAAGAGTAGGTATAGAAAAGTAGGTATAGAAAAGTAGGTATAGAAAAGTAGGTATAGAAAAGTAAGTGTTAAAAATCTTGCTTAAGGGCCAGTCAGTTTTAAAGCTGGCTGGCTTTTTAAATAAGAGGGTGTGTCAATGATCTTTAATTTTGGTTCTATTAATATTGATTATAGTTACCGTGTTCCCTATTTTGTTCGCCCTGGCGAAACGCTGGAAAGCAATCAATATAATGTTGGCTTGGGTGGAAAAGGCGTCAATCAATCGCTGGCAATAGCTCGCGCCAAGGGAGCGGTGAGCCACTGGGGGCGGGTTTCATCGACAGATGCCTGGGTAGCCCATGAGCTTGAGTCTGCGGGTGTTGTTGTGAAAGATATTGAATTGACTACAGAGCCAAGTGGGCATGCCATTATTCAAATTGATTCATATGGTGAAAACGCTATTCTTTTATTCTCTGGCGCTAATCATGGTTTTACGCAGGAGAGAATGATGGCGCTGATTGCGCAAACCGCGCCTGGCGATACAATACTTATTCAGAACGAATGTAACGGGCTTGATCAGCTTATTCCACTAGCAGTGAGCCACGGCTGCAAAGTGATATTTAATCCTGCACCAATGACCTTGCAGGTATCGTCACTGCCTCTAGACCAATGTGAGCTACTTTTTTTTAATCGTACAGAGGCCGCCGCTTTATTAGACGTGCCGGTCGAGTCGAGCGCTGCGGATTTGCTAAAGTGTTGTAAAGAGTTGCTTGGCGATGTCGAGGTGGTTCTTACCCTGGGTAGCGAGGGGGCTTGGTATCAGCGCAGCAGCGAGACCCTTTTTCAACCGGCTTTAAAGGTAAAGGCCATTGATACAACGGCCGCAGGCGATACCTTTGTAGGCTACTTCCTTGCGGCGAGGCAAGCTGGCCTAATGCCCTCACGGTGCTTGCAGCGGGCAACAGCGGCGGCTGCCCTGGCGGTACAAAAGCTCGGTGCTGCCAGTAGCATTCCGATGGTGGAAGAAGTTGATGGGTTCATATATCAAAATAGCCATGGGTAGTCGAAGCCAGCGCATTAGTTTTCTGACGTACATGACCAATACCATTAAAGCGCTTTTGACGTCACTTTCGTGACGAGCGGTCATTTAGGCCGCCCGCTGTTCTCAGCATGCCCCATAAGATTTAAGGGTGTGATCTATGTTAACTCATGAATTTTGCGATGATTGTTGAGCGTCATCACCACGGCATCAGCCGCTTCCTTTCCTTTGGCACAAAAGTGAGAGTGAAAAAAGTCGTGATGGGTGGCGTGTTCATGAAAATGATGCGGCGTCAGCACAACAGAAAGAATCGGTATTTCAGTTTCAAGCTGCGCGTGCATCATACCTTCGACTACGGCTTGAGCGACGAAGTCGTGGCGGTAGATACCCCCATCAATTACGAATCCCGCGCCGACGATGGCCGCGTAGCGCTTCGTTTTGGCTAATAGTTTTGCCTGCAACGGAATTTCATAAGCGCCTGCTACTTGGAAGACCTCTACTTGCTCTGCGGCAAAACCATGCTGGCTCGACAGCTGAGCAATAAAGGCGTCTCGGGCTTGGCTGACAATATCGTGATGCCAGGAGGCTTCGATAAAAGCAATGCGAGGTGATGAAGAAACGTGGGTCTGATTCATGGTTATCCTTTTGGATGGTTTACCAGAATCAGGGCATTAGGAATCCAACGGCACACGGCCAGGCCTATTAATAATAGGCACTGTCATACGCACAGCATGGAAACCTTCTCTTTTATCCGGACTATGACCGTCGGCTCCGGAATCTCACCGAATCTGCTGACCTCAGCCGCTAAAAGCTATTAGCTGGCTGAGCGCTCGTGGGCTTATCCGCAATAACGATTGACGCGGCATTACCACCGGTGGGGACTTACACCCCGCCCTGAGAAAGTTCGCCATTAATGGCAGCTGAGCATTATACGCGTGCGGCTGCGTGTGTGTAGATGACGTCGCCAAAAATTACGTTTTGTATTCGCTTAAGCGGGTGTAAGAAGGTGGTTCAGGCGCGGCCCTGAAGCCCAAAATGGTCTCGTCGATGGTAAACTGACGGTTACGCTTAGCAGGTTAATAATTGCGTAGCGATGAGTAACGTTTTGGAACCAGGGGAGTTGGCGTGAAGGATATCCAGATAAATGCAGGGAGCGTCAAAGGACTGGCAGCATCGTTAGCGGTTGGCGCGGTCGGCGGCATCGCCTTCCAACTGACAGGGCTACCCCTCGCCTGGATGCTTGGCCCGCTTATTGCCAATTTACTGGTCTCATCTCAAGGCGTGAAGGTCGCAGTGCCTGAGCCGATCCGCAATGTTTTCTTAGCTATTATGGGTATGGTGCTGGGCAGCCAGGTCACGCCGCAGTTGGCGCATCGGGTGGGCGATTGGCCAGTCTCCGCTGGGCTACTGCTGTTGGGAGTCGCGGCGTCTACGGCAGTGGCGGCCGCCTGGTATCGGCGCTGTGGATTTGATCCTGTCAGTGCGTGGTTTGGGGCTGCGCCCGGCGCCATGACGGCGATGATATTATTGGGTGAAAAATGCGGCGGCGATCCTCAGCGTATCGCAGTGGCGCAGTCGCTGCGTATCATCCTGGTGATTCTGTTTTTACCGCCACTGTTCTGGGCCTCTGGCGATGGCAGCGAGAGCGTTGGCCCTGTTAATAGCGGCTTAGAACATGGCTGGATGCTATTGACGATACCGCTTGTGTTGCCACTAGGTCGCTTTCTGCGCATCCCTACCCCAGCGCTGCTGGCACCGCTGCTAATGGCAGCTTTATTGTCCGGTTTTGATATAGCCAGTCTCGCGTTACCGGGCTGGGGCATGAATGTAATGCTCTGGGTGCTGGGCAGCGCTATTGGCTCGCGCTTTCAGGGCATGACGCGCAAGTTGCTAGGGCGCTATTTGTGGCAGTCGGGCATTGCAACCCTATTAGCATTAGTCGTACTGGCATTATTTGCGGAGCTGATTCATCAACTATTGGGCGTAGGGCGCGATGTGGCGCTGTTGGCGCTGGCGCCGGGGGGAATAGGTGAAATGGCGATTTTGGCCGTCGCGCTCAACATTGATCCGGTGTTCGTGGCGTTCCACCATCTGCTAAGAATGGTGACCCTAATGATCATCGCGCCCTTTTGGGCGCGCTGGTTGATGCGTCGATCCGCTTCTTAAAATATCAGCAAAACACGTTAATAAATAACTATTCCAAAGACCGTTAAACCAACGTTAGTTACGTAAGGAAGACCCATGCTATCGCGTGTTTTACAGCCGCTATTTCGTTACTTCGAAACGCGGATTAATCCCTATCCTGAAGGCGACGTCAAAACACCGCCTAAAGGCTTAATGCCCTTTATCGTGCATTTTTCGCGCCCAATGTTGCCGCTGCTGCTGTTAATGACGCTGTTTACGGCGCTGGTGTCAGGCGCCGAAGTGGTTTTCTTCAGCTATATGGGCCAGCTAGTGGATTGGCTGGGCAACGTTGAGCGAGCGGGCTTTTGGGCCGAAAATGGCCTATGGCTGGCAGGCTTAGGGCTTTTAATGCTGGTCGGCTTGCCGCTGCTGGTGCTGATGCAGTCGCTGGTAACGCATCAAAGTATTTTCGGCAACTACCCGATGATTGGTCGCTGGCTTTCGCATCGCCATATGCTCAGCCAAAGTCTGGCGTTTTATCAGGATGAGTTTTCTGGGCGAGTGTCGCAGAAAGTCATGCAAACCGCGCTGGCGATCCGCGAAACCGTCACTAAGGTGATGGGCCTGCTGGTCTACGCCATCGTGTATTTCACCGGCGCCGCCTTTTTGCTCGGCCGGGCGGACCTTTTACTGCTGATACCGCTTGGCCTTTGGCTCGTCGGCTACTTGGCGATTATGCGTTTCTTTGTTCCCCGCCTGCGCGACGTTTCGATGGCTCAAGCCGATGCTCGCGCGCAAATGACCGGCCGCGTGGTCGACAGCTACAGCAATATTCAGACCATCAAACTGTTTGCCGACACTCAGCGCGAGCAGCGCTATGCGCGTGATGCGATGGAAGGCTTTATGGTGACGGTGCATGACCAGATGCGCCTGGTCACGATTATGAGCGTCGGGCTGACGCTGCTGAACACGGCGCTTTTGGTAGGCACGGCGGCCATGGCTATCAGTGCCTGGTATATGGAGGCGATTTCCCTGGGGGTGCTGACGATCGCGATTGCGCTGGTGATGCGTATTCGCTTCATGTCCGATTGGATTTTATGGGAAGTGGCGGGGCTGTTTGAAAATATCGGTACCGTACAAGATGGCATGAACACTATCGCCCAGGAGCCCACGGTGCGCGACGCGCCTAATGCACCGGCGTTATTGGTCCCCCAGGGGGAAATTCGCTTCGAGGCGATGCGGTTTGGCTACGACCAAGCTAAAGGTGAAAGTAAAACCGTGTTTGATGGGCTCAATCTCACCATTGCCCCGGGTGAAAAAATTGGCCTGATTGGCCGCTCCGGTGCGGGTAAGTCAACGCTTGCTAACCTGCTGCTGCGTTTTTATGACATACAGAGCGGGCGCATTTTAATTGATGGGCAGGATATTGCCCACGTCACCCAGACGTCGTTGCGCCATCAGATCGGCATGGTGACGCAGGACACTTCGCTGCTTCACCGCTCGCTGCGCGACAATATTCGCTACGGCAGTCCGCAGGCCAACGATGAAGACGTTTGGAACGCGGTATGCCGCGCCCATGCCGATTCCTTTATCGATCAGCTTGTCGATCCGACAGGGCGGCGAGGGCTAGATGCCCACGTAGGCGAGCGGGGCGTTAAGCTGTCAGGGGGCCAGCGCCAACGGATTGCTATTGCTCGAGTGCTGCTTAAAAATGCGCCGATTCTCGTGCTCGACGAGGCAACCTCTGCATTGGACTCAGAGGTAGAGGCTGCCATTCAAGAGCAGCTGGATACGCTGATGGAAGGTAAAACGGTTATCGCCATTGCCCACCGCCTTTCCACGATTGCCATGCTTGATCGATTGATCGTTGTGGACGAAGGGCGCATTGTCGAAACCGGCACGCACCAGGAACTCCTGGAGCAAGACGGCATCTATGCAAGCCTATGGCAGCGTCAGTCCGGTGGCTTTTTAGGCTTAGACGTGTCGGAAAGTGATGCGTCTTAACGTGTCCTTTACATCAAATCACTAGCAGCGAGCGCTGCGAGAGAGGTAGACGATGCAAGTCATTACACTGCAGCAGCCCGGTGGGTTAGATAATCTCAGCCTACAGCAGATGGAGGCGCCCGGTGAGCCGGTGGCCGGTGAGATTCGCGTACGCCTGCACGCAAGCTCGCTGAATTTCCACGACTACGCCGTGGTCGCCGGGATGATCCCGACGGAAGATCAGCGTATCCCCATGTCAGATGGCGCGGGTGTTGTTGAGGCGGTGGGCGAGGGCGTGACTGAGTTCGCCGTGGGTGATCACGTTGTGTCTACCTTCTTTCCTCATTGGCTGGAAGGCCCTGCGCGCGTCGGCGATTTCCGTACGACGCCGGGTGACGGCGTGGACGGCTATGCGCGTGAGCAGGTTGTACGCCCATTCGAGTGGTTTACTCACCAGCCTAAGGGCTACAGCCATGCTGAATCGGCTACTTTGACCACCGCAGGCTTAACCGCTTGGCGGGCACTGGTGGTCGATGGCAATATCAAGGCGGGTGATAGCGTGCTGGTGCTGGGCACCGGCGGGGTATCAATCTTTGCCCTGCAGTTTGCGCGCATGATGGGCGCGCGGGTCATTGCGACCTCATCGTCCAACGAAAAACTGGCACGGCTGAAGGAAATGGGCGCTGAGTACACTATCAACTATAAAGAGACGCCGGATTGGGGTAAGCGCGTTAAAGAGCTCACCAACGGCGAAGGCGTTGATCATATTGTTGAAGTGGGTGGTGCCGGCACGCTGGCTCAGTCGATTGACGCGGTAAAAATTGGTGGCAAGATCGCACTGATTGGTATCTTGACCGGCCGTGAAGGTGAGGTGCCGACCGCCAAGTTAATGGCCAAGCAAGCCAATCTTAAAGGGCTGATAGTAGGCAGTCGTCGGCATCAAATTGAGATGATTCGCGCGTTGGAAACCCTGGATATGCACCCGGTCATTGATCGCGAGTTTCCGCTGGCCGACATCGCAGACGCCTTTCGGCATCAGGAATCAGGTAAGCACTTTGGGAAAATTTGCCTGACGTTTTAAGACATGCTGATGTTTCAAAACATTAATGCTCGCTAGACGGCCTGCCCGCCTTGATGGTGAGTTCAAGGCGGGCAGGGGCGCGTATTAATCTAATAAACGGCTGTAAACCACGCCTTTTACCTCAAGCTCAAGTATATCTTTATAGGCCACTGTCATCCCTTCTACATCGCCGGATGACGTGTGGCTATTCTTGATTTCAGTGTCTGGAATCACTTTCACGCCCGCCGTCGTAGCGTGCTGTATTCGGGCACTGAACCGATTACCATTCTGCTCAATCAGTAGCCGTTCCCCAGCAATACACTTGCCTATTTTATCGTGCAGCTCTTCTTCACTGACATGAACGACACTCATCGCTTGCTCCTTTAGCCCGCAATCGCTATGGCAAAACACATCCGTACGCTAGGTACCTTAATGCCCTGTCTATGAAGACTTTATTTTAGACTATAAGTTCGTGTGTCGTTAGAAGCCGAGTGCATCGTGCTAAAGTGATGACTTACGCAGCTATAGGGAAAGTGTCATGGGGGAGTACCCATCAACAGGCGTCTCGCCACTGTGGGAAGTGGTCGCGCTGGATCAGTTTTGCCCCCCCGAAAAGACGCAGACGAGCCAGTGGCGACGTCGTTGGCGCTCCGCTTCAAAGTGGTTAATCGGTAAGCAAACCTCAGAACAGCAGATAAAAGAGGAACACGAGCTCCGCTCTTTACCTGAGGTTCGGCTGGCTCATTTAGTGCCCCCGGTCGACTGGGCACCTGCTGCAAGCCTGTTAGCGCAGGCTCTTGACGGTCAAGACGCGCCGGTAACGTTTTTTATTACGCCACCCCATGGCGGTCATGCCTCTGTGGTTACCCATTGGGCCAAGCAGCATCACGCCGTTTGCGTTGAGCCCCCAGCGCTTAGCGAGCTTGCCAACGGCGATACGCAGTGGATAGCACACTGTGTGAACCAGAAAAGCTGGGCAGTGCCTGCCTTAGAACGGCATTTTTTGCGCCACACGCAGGGTATTCAGAGCATTCGTGAATTTCTTGAGCGTGCCTTAAGTGGTCGCTTAGGGCACGGCGTGATTGGGTGCGATAGCTGGACCTATGCCTATCTTCAGCAGGTGATCGGGATCGACGGGGCGCCGGTATTTACACTGCAGTCGATGCAAGGCGAACAGCTAACACGCTATTTTTCCAGTATTGCCGCAAGTGATGGTCAGTATCCGTCGGTCTACAGCACCCGTACCGGCGAGCAGATACTGCCGGCGCTAGAAACAAAACGCCACCAATCTGCACATAAAGAGCTGCAGCGTTTGGCGGCCCACTGTCGTGGACATCTGGGCATTGCTTGGCACTACTGGCACGAACGGCTGCGTGAGCCATCGTCAGGCGAGACACAAGCACTGTGGCTGGTAGATGCGCTGGCCGATGCGGAGCTGCCTGCGGATACTGGCGATATCGCAACGCTAGTGCTGCATGCGCTATTGATTCACGGTGGCCTGGACGATCAGTCGCTGGGAGAGGTACTGCCGTTCTCTCATCACGAAGCGCTCAATGCCCGGCTGGCGCTGCAGCGTAAAGGGATTGTTTCAAGCTGTGAAGGGCGCTGGCAGATCGCCCCGTTAAGCTACGCCAGCGTTCGCCAGTTATTAGAGTCGCGCAATTATCTGATCGATTCTCTTTAAGCCGACTCTCAAAAAGCGGCAGGCCCACGGAGGGCTCCATGGACGACGCCAAAAAGTACGCACGACTGTTTAACGATATCGATAGTCAGGCATTAATCACCGTAGGGCTGGTGCTGTTAACTGCCATTGTGCTGATTATTGTCAGCCAGCGTGGGCTCAACTGGCTGGCTTCGCGGTTACACGGCCAAGTGCGCTTTCGAATTTTTGCGCTGGTGCCGCTAACGCGCCTGTTGGTGCTGATAGTGGCGCTGGCGATTATTACGCCGATTATTATCGAGCCGTCGTTACGCAACATGGTGACGCTGCTGGGCGCGCTGGGATTAGCCATTGGCTTTGCTATGAAGGACTACGTTAGTAGCCTGATTGCGGGGGTCGTTTCAGCTATTGAGCTGCCTTATCGCCCGGGCGACTGGGTCAATATTGAAGGCACCTATGGAGAGGTCAAGCACGTAGGGCTGCGCACCGTCGAGATTCAAACGCCCGATGATGATTTAGTCGCGGTGCCGCACTTAAAGCTATGGGATCACGCCATCTATAATGCCAATAATGGCGGGACTAGTTTGCAGTGCGTGGCGAGTTTTTATCTTCATCCTGAGCATGAGGCAGGCTGGGTGCGCAAAGCGCTGCGCGATGTAGCGCTCACCAGCGCTTACTTAAAATTCGACCAGCCGATCATCGTGGTGGCCGAAGAGAAGCCCTGGGGGACTCACTATCGGATACGCGCCTACCCGGTAGACCCACGTCAGCAATTTCTGTTTATTACCGACCTAACCGTGCGTGGCAAAACAGTGCTAAGTGCGGCGGGCGTCCGGTCAGCACTGTTACCACCTGATGCTGCCCTGGATGCCCGCAACGCTGCGCAGTCGACGTATTAACTGACTAACGCTTAAGCTTCATCTGACTCAGGGAGTTCGCCACTGTGGAAGACATTTTGTACGTCATCCAGCTCGTTCAACATGCCTAAGAATTTTTCAAACAGCGCCACGTCGTCGCCTTCAACCGGCGTGGTGGTTTGCGGCAGAAATTGAATTTCGTCAGCCTCAAAGTCAATCTCACCAAAAGCGTCTAATAGCGCCTGTTTGGCCTTGGCATAATCAGTGTGCGGAGCGAAGACGGTAATGCGCTCGGCTTCTTGCTCAATGTCGGTGACATCCACATCCGCTTCCATAAGCGCTTCCAGCACGGCGTCTTCATCGCTACCGCTAAACGAGAAAATAGCGCAGTGGTCGAACATGTGGCTCACGCTGCCGGGGGTGCCAATTTTGCTCTTGGTTTTGGTAAAGCAGCCGCGAACGTCGCCAAAGGTGCGGTTAGGGTTGTCGGTTAGGCAGTCAACGATCACCATGACATTGCCAGGCCCGAAGCCTTCATAGCGGGCGGTAGAGAAATCTTCGCCGCCTGCACCGCTGGCTTTATCGAGCGCTTTATCAATAACGTGGGAAGGAACCTGGTCTTTCTTGGCCTTCTCCATTAAACCACGCAGTGCTAGATTGCCATTTGGGTCGCTGCCACCGGCTTTAGCGCAAACGTAGATCTCGCGCCCGTATTTGCTATAGACCTTGGTCTTCGCATCGGCCGTTTTGGCCATGGATTCCTTACGGTTCTGAAAAGCCCTACCCATGTTGCCGTCCTGTGTTAGCCATACCTCGCGCATTGAGCGGGCGGTATTTTGAAATTTGAAAAGAGCTCAAAGAGCAAATTTTACCCAACAGCGTACCATGCTAACAGCGTTATTTAAGCCGCTCGCCAAAGAGCAGGCTCCACTTCGCGTATACTCGCAGTTTGCCCCCATGGGCTGACATTTGATCTCAGGAATAAAACGCGATGCCGCTGACACTCTGGCTATCATTAGCCGCTATCTGCGCCATGGGCGCGATGTCACCAGGGCCAAGCTTGGCATTAGTGCTACGCCATACGTTAGGCGGCGGGCGTTTGTTTGGCGTGATAGCGGCAATCTTTCATACGCTTGGCGTAGGCTTTTACGCACTGCTGACGGTATGGGGGCTAGGCGCGCTGATTGCCGGTTTTCCGATGCTGTTCCAACTGATCACCTGGTGCGGCGCCGCTTACCTAGCCTGGCTAGGGTTTCAAGCGCTGCGCGCCGGCAATGCAGGCGCTTTGCACCCCGCTGCCATGGCCACTAGCCGGGGGCAGGCGGCTAAAGAGGGCGTGCTGGTTGCGTTAGGAAACCCTAAGCTGATCCTGTTTTTTGTGGCGCTGCTCAGTCAGTTTGTTACCCCAGACATGAATGCGTTGGCGAAAGGGATTATTGTGCTGACCGCGATGGTGATTGACGGTGGCTGGTACGTGCTTGTCGCGGTGGTGCTTTCGCATTCACGAATTCTGCCCTGGCTGCAAAAGAATGCCCACTGGATTAATCGCATTACCGGCGTGCTGCTCATCGCGCTGGCGCTGAGAGTGGTTGCCGGGCCGCTGGTGTAAAAAGCATAGCCGTGGCATGGTAATGGCTATGCCGTTTAAGGTATTTGTAGGGCCTATTTAATGACGATTTACGACCAAGACTGTTATACCCATCAAGGTAAGCCGTTCAATCTACGGGCGTTGCGTGGCCAAGTGTTATTGGTGGTGAACGTGGCTAGCCAATGTGGCTTCACGCCACAGCTAAAAGAGTTGGAAACCTTTTATCAGCGCTATCGTGATCGTGGTTTTACCGTGCTGGGATTTCCATGCAATCAATTTGGGCGACAATCCCCGGAGAATGCCCAGGCGTTCTGTCAATTTGGCGAGCAGCAGTATGGGATCAATTTTCCGCTGTTGGAGAAAGTGCATGTGAATGGCGGCCGTGCTCATCCACTGTTTGTGTGGCTTAAGCATCAGGCGCCAGGCGTACTGGGCACGCAAATGATTAAGTGGAATTTCACTAAGTTCTTGATTGGTCGTGATGGGAACGTCATTGCTCGCTTTGGCCCGCGTGACCACGGTCGCCCATTGCGATTGGCGTTGGAAAAAGCCTTAGATGAATCTTATCCGTAGCGTCGCGGTATGGGTGCGTTAAACCTGTTCACCTCGTACGACGGCCAAGCGGTTCATTAGCGCATTCAAGCGGTGGCGCACCATCATGGTGGTCAATCCTGAAAACAGCGCCCAGCTTTTACGCCGCCAGCCTTTCAGGCGCAGGTTGTGGTTGACCAACTGCTGCATGAGCTTACGGTCGTTAAATTGGCGCCATTCGCTAGCAATGGAAAGCTGATGGCGCGACATGACCGGCGCCATTTCCAAACGAAACATCCACTCCAATTCCTTAAGCGACATCTCGTAGCGTTGAACGACGTCCAGCATATGCGCGTAATCCCGTTCGCTGGGCTCACGATCAAGCCACAGCGGCGCTAACGCTAGCCAAAGATCGCCGCGTTCGTCTACTAGCTGCTGTGCATTCATGGTGGCCTCGTCTGGGGAGTCGTTGCTGGCATAGGGACGTTATCCGCTATCGTGACGCGAAAGTCTGGTGATCTCAAGCGCGGACAATAGCGCAAGAGCGGACAGCGCGCACGGAGACAGCTAGAATAGCCCCATTGAGTCACGACATCGCGATGTCGATAATCCAACCAATCTGATAACGAGGTTCGATATGATTATTAAACCCAAGGTGCGCGGCTTTATTTGTACGACTACTCACCCGGTGGGCTGTGAGAAAAACGTTCTTGAGCAGATCGAGGCTACCCGTGCCCGCGGTTTAGATAAAAGCGCCGGCCCGAAAAAGGTGCTCGTGATTGGTGCATCGAGTGGCTATGGTTTAGCCGCGCGAATTACCGCAGCGTTTGGGTACGGTGCTGACACGCTTGGCGTATTCTTTGAAAAGCCCGCGACTGATGTTAAGCCTGGCACCGCGGGCTGGTACAACAGCGCTGCCTTCGATAAGTTCGCTAAACAAGAAGGCCTGTATAGCAATTCCATCAATGGCGATGCGTTCTCCCACGAAGCGCGGGAAAAAGCTATTGAGTTGATTAAGCAAGACATGGGCGAGATTGATCTGGTGATTTACTCGCTGGCATCGCCCGTTCGTAAAATGCCGGATACCGGCGAGCTGAAACGCTCCAGCCTTAAGCCAATTGGCGAAACGTACCGCGCTACGGCTATCGACACCAATAAAGATGCGATCATCGAAGCGGAAGTTGAGCCGGCGACCCAGCAAGAAATTGACGACACCATTACCGTCATGGGTGGCGAAGATTGGGAACTGTGGATGAGCGCGCTAGATAAAGCTGGCGTGCTGGCGAAAGGCGCACGCAGCGTCGCGTTTAGCTATATTGGCACAGAAATCACCTGGCCGATTTACTGGCACGGTGCGCTTGGTAAAGCCAAGGAAGACCTGGATCGCGCCGCGACGGCGATTGATAGCCACCTGAAGGTCAGCGGCGGCGGTGCCAATGTCGCGGTGCTTAAATCGGTAGTCACTCAGGCGAGCGCGGCGATTCCGGTTATGCCACTGTACATCGCGATGGTCTATCGCATCATGAAAGAGCAGGGCCTGCATGAAGGCACCATTGACCAGTTGAATCGACTGTTCGGTGAGCAGCTTTATTCCGAGCAAGGTCAGCGCGGCGAGTTTGCCACCGATGAGGTCGGCCGCCTGCGACTAGATGATTGGGAGCTGCGTGACGATGTGCAGCAAGCTTGCCAGGATCTTTGGCCGGAAGTGACGACCGACAATCTGTTCGACATTACCGACTATGCCGGTTACAAGCACGAATTCTTGAAGCTGTTTGGGTTTGAGCGAAACGATGTCGATTACGATGCCGATGTCAGCCCGGCAGTTAAGTTTGATGTCGTCAGTCTGTAAGCCTAGGCCCCACGACGTGCTTACTTGATGCTTTCATTGCCGGGCCCAGTGCCCGGCAATTTGCATTGATGCGTCACTTTACCCCAACCAGTTGATGGCGGTTCTTCATGCAACTCAGTGACTTATCATGCAGCCTAGCCCGCTAACGGCGCAGCCTAATGTGGTCCGCAGGCGGGTCGCATTTCTGCTGCTGCCGGGCTTCTCGTTATTGGCCCATGCCAGCGCTATTGAGCCACTGCAAATGGCCAATCAGCTGAGTGGCCAGATGCTTTATCACACCTCCACCTTAAGCATGGATAGTCAGCCGGTGCGCAGCGGTGCTCAGCTTTCGCTGCTGGCTCAGCATGCGTTAAGCGAGGTACAGGGGCCTATTGACCTGCTATTGATCTGTGCGCCGACGCCGCTGCCCTACACGCTGCCCGCTAAGCTTAACGAATGGCTGCGAGCCCACCAAGGCCGTGGCGTATCGTTAGGCGGCTTGGCAGGTGGTACGGAAGTGTTAGCACGCTGTGGGTTGCTAGAAGGCTACCGAGCGACGCTTCCATGGCAGCGTTTTGAGGCTTTTGCCCAGGCGTATCCACAGGTAACGCTTTCCCAGCAGCTGTTTGAAATTGACCGCGACCGGCTGACCTGTGCGGGCGGCACCGCTGCAATGGATATGATGCTCACGCTAATTGGCCAGCATCACGGGGCGCGACTGGCCGAGCAGGTATCGGAGCAGTTCGTTTGTGATCGTATTCGTTTAGCCGATGAGCGCCAGCACGTGCCGCTTCGCAGCCGTTTGGGGCATGCCCCGCAAAGCTTGGTCGATGCCGTCACGCTAATGGAAGCCAATATAGAGGAGCCGCTTTCGACCCTTGAACTAGCGGAGCATTTGGGTATTTCTCGCCGTCAGTTAGAGCGGCTATTTAAGAAATATCTCCAGGCAGTGCCCAGTCGTTACTATTTGGATTTACGTTTGCAAGAGGCACGCAAGCAGCTGCGTGAAAGCGACCGCGCGATTGGCGATATCGCCTTTGCCACAGGATTTTCCTCCGGCGCACACTTCTCAACCGCCTATCGAAACCATTTCGGCATGACGCCCCGTGAGGAGCGCCTGACTTAGCGTGCATAAAGCCAAGCGTGGTTATTCATAATTCCCTGTCACATTGCTGAAAGCAGATAGCCTCGTCAGCGCCTTATACTGTTTCTACCCCATTACTCTATTGGAGAGTTTGCCCCATGAGCACCATCCCAACTCGGCAGGATTTTGATCACTACATGACGCCTAACTATGCACCGCAGCAGATTATTCCGGTGCGTGGCGAGGGTAGCCGACTATGGGATCAGCAGGGGCGTGAATATATCGATTTTGCAGGCGGCATTGCGGTGAACTCGCTAGGGCACTGTCATCCCGTGCTGGTTAACGCGCTTAAAGAGCAGGGTGAAAAGCTTTGGCACCTCTCCAATATCTATACCAATGAGCCTGCCCTTAAGCTTGCTAAAAAACTGGTAGAGCGCACCTTTGCTGACAAAGTCTACCTTTGTTCTTCGGGAGGAGAGGCGAACGAGGCCGCGCTGAAGCTGGCTCGTCGCTACGCGGTGGATCACCACGGCGAAAAGAAAGACAAAATCATTTCATTCAATCAGTCTTTCCATGGCCGGACTCTCTTTACGGTCAGCGTTGGTGGTCAACCTAAATACTCCCAGGGCTTTGGGCCGATTCCTGGCGGCATTTTGCACGCTGAATTTAATGACCTAGAAAGCGTTCGTGCCCTAATGGGCGACGACACCTGCGCGGTGATGGTCGAGCCCATGCAGGGCGAGGGCGGCATTATTCCGGCGAGCCCCGAGTTTCTGGAAGGCCTGCGTGAACTGTGTGATCAGTACAATGCCCTGCTCATTTTTGATGAAGTGCAAACCGGCGTTGGCCGCTGCGGGACGCTTTACGCCTACGAGCGCTATGGCGTGACGCCGGACATTCTCACCAGTGCTAAATCGTTAGGCGGTGGTTTTCCGGTAGGCGCGATGCTGGCAACCGATAACGTCGCCAAGTCATTAGCCTTTGGCACCCATGGCTCAACTTACGGCGGCAATGCGCTGGGGTCTGCCATTGCTTTGGCGGCCGTCGAGTTTATCGATACCCCAGACGTTTTGGCAGGCGTTCAAACGCGCCACGATCTTTTCCGTGAGCATTTAGAAACCATTAATCGCAAGTACGGCGTGTTTAAAGAAATTCGTGGTATGGGGCTATTGATCGGCGCTCAAATGTCGGATGCTTTCGAGGGCCGCGCTAAAGATATTCTGCCGCTGGCCATCGAGGAAGGCTTAATGGCGTTGATTGCTGGGCCGAACGTACTGCGCATGGCGCCTTCGCTGGTGATTCCTGAGGCGGATATTGCGGAAGGTATGGCGCGCCTAGAGCGGGCCATTGAGCGGCTTGTTACGACAGCATGAGTGAGCCACGTGCCGCGTTAACCGAGGGGGCGTCGAGAATGCTGGTAGTACGACCCGTTAAGGCGACGGATCTCAACGCGTTGGAGCAGTTAGCTGAGCACGCCGTGCCTAAGCTAACCAACCTGCCTGCTAACCGCGAACGTCTTGAAGAGCGCATTGCGCGCTCTTTAGATGCGTTTAGTGGTGACGCTGAGTTTCCTGAAAACGAGCATTATACCTTTGTGTTAGCGGACGATAGCCGCGATGAGGTGCTGGGCACGGCCACTATTCGTGCCCAGGCTGGCGCCAGTGAAGCCTATTACACTTATCGTCAGGAAACGCTGATTCACGCCTCTCAGCAGCTCAATGTACGCCGTGAAGTGCAGACATTAGCGCTCTCCCATGAAGTATCAGATGCCACGCTGCTGTGTGCTTTTTCGCTTAACCCACGTTACAAGGGCACCAGTGCAGAAAGCCTTCTACGCCGCGCGCGGTTGATGTTTATTGCTCAGTATCCGGAGCGTTTCTCGCGCATTCTCGCGGTGGCTTTTCCTGGCTATTTAGATACCCACAGCGAATCGCCGTTTTGGGAGAGCGTTGGGCGGCATTTTTTTGCGCGCAGTTTTCAGGATATTAATCATATTGCGGGCGTGCGCTCGAAAAGCTTTATTGCTGAGGTGATGCCCCAATTTCCACTTTATTTACCGCTGCTTACGCCCCAAGCGCGGGCCGCGATTGGTCGCGAACACCCGGCTCACGAAGAAGCGCTGCAGGAGATGTTGGCGGAAGGCTTCGTGCGTTCTCGTCACGTGGACATTTTCGACGCCGGGCCGATTGTCAAAGCAGAGCGCGAACGGCTTGAAACCTTTCGCAGCGCCGCCTGGCATCCGGTACGCATTCGCCCTGAACATGCGCTGCCCGATGCTGAGCCTGCGATGGTCGCCAATCAAAAACTCGGTGAGTTCCGCTGCATTGTGTCGCGCTA
Source organism: Vreelandella profundi (assembly GCF_019722725.1). Taxonomy (NCBI): domain Bacteria; kingdom Pseudomonadati; phylum Pseudomonadota; class Gammaproteobacteria; order Oceanospirillales; family Halomonadaceae; genus Vreelandella; species Vreelandella profundi. Next base: position 2,502,731 of record NZ_CP077941.1, on the reverse strand, counting down.
TGCGCTCTCGCCGACGGGTCAGCTAATGCTGTCTCCTGAGCACGCCAAACGGCTGGGTGTCACCGAAGGGCGAGCGGTGCTTGCCGCGCCGTTGACATTACCCACCGCGGTAGACGCGCTTGATGAAGGAGAAATGTAATGCGCATTCGACCCATTGCCCGTGAAGATTTGGATGGGCTTCAGGCGCTTGCGCAGCAGGCAGGCGTTGGCTTTACCTCGTTGCCGGATAATCGTGAATTCCTCGCCGGTAAAATTGAAGCCGCCGCCAGCGCATTTGAAGAACGCACACCGGTAGACGATCGGCTCTACTTCTTTGTATTAGAAGATGAAGAAAATGGCGAACTTGCCGGCTGCTGCGCGATTGAGGGCCAGGTGGGTCGTGAAGTGCCGTTTTATAACTATCGCCTGGGTACGCTGGCACACTCATCCATCCAGCTCGATTTGCACCGCACGATCGATACGCTGTTTTTAAGCTCCGACCACACCGGTGATGCCGAAGTTTGCTCGCTGTTTCTGCGCCCGGAGTATCGTGGCGAAGCGAATTGTCACTTACGCAATGGCGCGCTGCTTTCCAAGGCTCGGTGGCTGTTTATCGCTCAATTTCGTGACCGCTTCCCGCAGAAGGTGCTGGCGGAAATGCGCGGCGTGTTCGATGAGAACAATACCAGCCCTTTCTGGGAGAGCCTTGGTAAGCACTTTTTCCCTATGGACTTCAGTGAAGCTGACCGCTTAACCGGTTTGGGCCAGAAGAGCTTTATCGGCGAGCTGATGCCGCGATTTCCTATTTACACAACGTTCATGGCCGAAGAGGCGCGCGCCTGCATTGGCCAGGTGCATCGCCATACCCGGCCTGCGCTAGAAATGCTCAACAAAGAGGGGCTGCGCTGGGAAGGCTATATCGACATTTTCGATGGCGGCCCGACGGTTGAGGCGTATATCGACGACGTGGGCGCGATTCGCAACTCGCGGCTGTGTCAGGTAGAGGTTTCGCCCAGCGCCCCGCAAGAGAGCGTTAGCCGCTGGCTGGCGGCTACTATCCAAATGCGCAACTTTACGGCCAGTTGGATAGGCCGTGCACCGGCGCATGACAACACCATCGTGCTTAGTGAGCAGGAAGCAAGCCGGCTGGACGTCACCACCGGTGACTTCGTTCGCTTACTGGAAACCTAAATCCTGTAAAAATAAGCACGGTATAAGTTTGGCAACGTTAGGAGAGAACGATGCACGCTCAACAGCAGCAATTGATCAACGGCGCCTGGGTAGCAGGCGAAGCAGACACGTTCGCCAAACATGATCCTATCTCGGCTAAGCAGCTGTGGCAGGGTGCATCAGCTTCTAGTGAGCAGGTTGGCGCCGCGATTAACGCCGCACGGGGAGCGTTTCCTAGCTGGGCGCGTACGCCGGTTACTGAGCGTCAGGCACTGGTCGAGCGGTTTGCCGAGATTCTAAAAACGCGTGGTGAAGACCTCGCCCTGGCGATTGCCTCTGAAACCGGCAAGCCGCTCTGGGAGGCGCGCACCGAGGCAGGAGCGATGGTGGGTAAGATTGCCCTGTCGATCAGCGCATACCATGAACGTACCGGCGAGCGTGAAAAAGCGGTGGGTAGCGCTAAAGCCGTTCTGCGCCATCGCCCCCACGGTGTCATGGCGGTATTTGGCCCTTATAACTTTCCCGGCCACTTACCTAACGGCCACATGGTGCCCGCGCTGCTGGCAGGTAACTGCATCGTTTTTAAACCCAGTGACCAAACCCCGTTAACGGCTGATCTCACGCTGCAGTGCTGGCTAGAAGCCGGGCTGCCTGCCGGCGTTATTAACTTAGTGCAGGGTGGCGTGGCGGTCGGCCAGTCGCTTGCTGCGCATCCCGGTATTGATGGCTTGCTGTTTACCGGCAGTGCCAACGTTGGCGGCATGCTGCACAAGCAGTTCGCCGGGCAGTTGGATAAGATTCTCGCGTTGGAGCTAGGCGGTAATAATCCCTTGGTGGTCAAGGATGTGCCCGATCAGCGCGCCGCCGTGTTGGCTATTCTACAGTCGGCGTATCTTTCCGGTGGCCAGCGCTGTACGTGTGCTCGTCGATTGATGGTGCCCTTTGGTGACGTTGGCGACCGCTTAATCGACGCGCTTTCAGAGGCGATTACCAAGTTACATGTGGCGGGCCAGTTTGACGAAAATCCTGCGCCATTTTACGCCGGTTTGGTTAGCGTGGCTGCCGCGGACGGCCTGCTAAAAGCTCAGGACGCGCTGGAAGCACTGGGCGGCACGGTCATCAATCGTATGCAGCGGCTTCAGGAGGGCACCAGTTTGCTGAGCCCTGCGCTTATCGACGTGACGGGCCTGGACGTTCCTGATGAGGAGCATTTTGGGCCGCTACTCAAGATCCATCGTTACAACGATTGGGATGAGGCGCTTGAGCTTGCTAACAATACCCGCTACGGGCTCTCTGCCGGGCTGATTGGCGGTGATAAAGCCGATTGGGACGACTTTTTGCTGCGTATCCGTGCCGGAATTGTTAACTGGAATCGTCAAACGACCGGCGCTTCCGGCGACGCGCCCTTTGGCGGCGTGGGCGACAGCGGCAATCATCGCCCCAGCGCTTACTATGCGGCGGACTACTGCGCCTACCCCGTCGCGTCCATGGAAGCCGACACCTTGGAGATGCCTGACACTCTGCCGCCGGGAGTCATTCTATGAGCACCGCTGCCATCAGCAATGTCAGAGAAGTCAATTTCGATGGTTTGGTTGGCCCTACCCACAATTACTCCGGGCTTGCGGTAGGTAACGTTGCCTCGATGAGCCATGGCGGCTTGGTGTCGAACCCCAAAGAGGGCGCGCTGCAGGGCCTGCTGAAAATGAAGTCGCTGATGGATGCAGGCTACGCTCAGGGCGTATTGCCACCTCAGCAGCGGCCTGATATCGGCGCTCTGCGCGATTTAGGCTTCAAGGGTAGCCACCGTGAAGTGTTGGCTCGCGCCGCCACCGAGGCCCCGCACTTGCTGCGCGCCGTTTGCTCCGCTTCCAGCATGTGGACGGCTAACGCGGGCACTATTACGCCCAGCCGGGATGCGTGGGACAGCCGAGTACATTTCACTCCGGCGAATCTGCAGTCCAGCTTTCATCGTTACCTCGAACCACAAACGACGGGCCGTGTACTGCGGGCGATTTTTCACGATGAGCAGTATTTCGCCCATCACCCGGTGTTGCCCGCCACGCCTGATTTTTCCGATGAAGGCGCGGCCAACCATACGCGCCTTTGCGGCGAGCATGGCGAGCCAGGCGTGCATCTGTTTGTCTATGGCCGCCAGTCGTTTGGTGGCGAGCGCCAGCCAGCACGTTTTCCGGCAAGACAGACGTTAGAAGCTAGCCAAGCGGTGGCTCGCCAGCACGGCCTGACGGAAGCTCAAACGGTGTTTGCTCAGCAGCACCCGGACGCCATCGACGCAGGCGTTTTCCACAATGACGTGATTGCTGTTGGCAATGGCCCTGTACTGCTGTATCACGAAATGGCGTTTTTGGATGAAGAGGGGACGCTAGATGAGCTGCGCGCCAAAATGTCGACGCCCTTGATTCCCATACGCGTGCCTCTCGACGCCGTCAGCATGGAAGATGCGGTCGCTTCCTATCTGTTCAACTCACAGCTGCTGTCTAATCCAGACGGCACGATGACGCTGGTCGTACCCAGTGAATGCCAGGAGCGAGAAGCGGTCTGGCGCACGCTGCAAGGTTACCTGCTGGCGGGCAATAACCCGATCAGTGACGTGATCGTGAAAGACGTCAAGCAAAGCATGCGCAACGGCGGTGGACCCGCCTGCCTGCGTTTACGCGTAGTGTTGACGGATGCCGAGTGCGCAGCGCTCACCGGCCGCGTGCTGCTGACCGATGCGCTGTACGGCGATCTAACCGCTTGGGTCAACCGTCATTACCGTGACCGACTAGCGCCCGATGATCTTGCCGACCCGCAGCTTGCAGAAGAGTCGCTCACGGCATTGGATGAACTGACACAGCTGCTGCAAATTGGCTCGGTTTATCCGTTTCAGTTGAGGTAGGAAGAGCGCTGTTAAGAGCAAACCGAAATGCCAAGGCACTGCCTTGGCATTTTTTATTGATGTACTTGTATACGTTTAAAACATTGCTTTAGGGAGTTGTTGGTTTTAAATAAAGGGTTGATTTTGTTTGTTTAATAATGGATATTGCGCACAAAATTTTAGCGGAAAAGCACTGATGAGACCTGGGAGGAAACCCTTTCTACTCTATTTTTTTTGCTGCTGTATAGCAGCTTGAGTTCGGCGCTAATCTCGTGAGCTTTACAGCTCTCATATTGCGTATGTTCACGCACTCATCGCCACAATACATTGATCCTCTGAGCTAATGTCACTCGTTGCTTACGCGATATGCTTTCAATCCATTAGGAGAAGAATAATATGGAAAATATGGGGTTTATTTCTCTCATTCCTCCAATACTGTCCATTGTGCTAGCCGTCCTGTTTAGAAATGTCATCGTCTCCCTTTCTGTAGGCATCTTTGCGGGATTAATGATGCTCTCTGGTGGAAACCCGATTGCTGCCACAACAAGCACCATTCGTGATTACGTAACGCCTCAGCTTACCGATAGCTACAATGCTGCTGTTATTGTCCTGTTATTTTTCATCGGAGGATTCGTTTCACTAGTCGAGCATTCGGGTGGCGGTGCAGCTCTTGCTAGCCGGACTATTCACTATATTAATACCAAGGCAAAAACTCAGATCTCAGCGTGGATGGGGGGCTTAATAATATTCTTCTCAGATATGGGTACACCTTTAATTGTGGGCCCTGTTTTCGAAAAAATATTTGATAAAGTCAAAGTCTCACGAGAAAAACTGGCCTGGATTCTGGACTCTACTTCCTCCCCAGTCGCCATCTTGATTCCCTTTATTGGCTGGGGAGTTTACGTTATGGGGCTCATTCGGGAAGAGTTTAATCATCTCGGGATTAATGCCTCTGAATTTACAGCATTTGTGCAAACGATACCCTTCCAGTTCTATGCAATTTTGACGGTACTAGCCGTTCCGACGGTTGCTCTCGCGCGTATTGATTTCGGTGCCATGAGACAGGCGGATCAGCGCGTTAGAGAAACAGGCCAACTATATTGGCCCGGTTCAACCCCCTTACGTAAAGTTGATGCTCAGCTTAATAGTACCGGTGTAGAAAGCCACCCATCTCTTATCTGGCTTCCTCTCAGTGTACTGTTCGTTACTCTATTTAGCCTTTTGGTGGCGGCTGGGTTTCCTTTCGAGTCAGTCCCTGGCAGTGACTTTAGAGTCGCGCTGAGCACGGCCTATTTTTTTGCCGCTGTAGTGCTTATGAGTTTGATGATTTATTTCAAAGTAAAACGTCTTGGCGATATTTTTGATATCTATATTTCAGGTATGCAGAAAATGGTCAGTGTAGTACTCATTCTAGTGCTTGCATGGGCACTAGGATCGCTACTCAAAGAGATGGGAACCGCCAACTATATCGTTGATCTTATGGAAGGCAACGTCCCGTCCTTTATTGTTCCTGCTGTTATCTTTCTCTCGGCCGCAGGCATGTCCTTCGCTACCGGAAGCTCTTGGGGTACCTTCGCTATTATGCTTCCCTTGGCGATTCCTATGGCAGCTGGTTTAGAAGCACCCATTATCATAAGTATTGCTGCCGTCTTGTCAGGAGGTATCTTTGGAGATCACTGTTCGCCCATTTCTGACTCGACCATTTTGGCATCAACGGGCGCTGGTTGTGATCACATCGACCATGTCAGAACACAGCTTCCCTACGCATTAACTAATGGTGGTATTGCCCTGGTTTCATTCGTAATAGCAGGTCTCACTGAAAGCGGCTTGACCGTATTAATCAGCGTGTTTGCAATGATTGCTACCTTCTATACGTTATCTCGGGTTCAAAAAAATCTTGTGCTAAAGCATTAAGCCAATTGGCCCATACACGCTACTGGGCTGACAATAATTCTTGGCTCAGGTGCGCTCTAAAGCGGATGGTGACTTCAAGGTTACTGCCTAACCTTGCCAATATTCAGTAGGGCAATGCCTGAGCCAATGAGAAAAATTCCGAGCAGTAAGCCTTCGGGGGCGGCTTCTCCTTGCAAAAATATCGCGACCGGTACGCCTACTATGGCGCCCACCGAACCCAGTAAACTGAGTAGCACCGGTCCGCCGCTTTTCTGTAGTAAAAAGAGCAGAAAGAACTGGCCTGCGAACACTAGGGATTGAAGCGCGATCAGTAGAAGCGGAAGGCTTTGCTCGGTGGGTATGCTAAGCGAGAAACCGGGCAGAAAACCAACACCGAATAGGATAACAACCGCGGCGATCAGCATGCCGGGGGCCAGCGCATCGCCAGAGACGCCGGCTGGCCAGCGCAGTGTCCGATAAAGATTGCCGATCGCCAACAGTACTGGCCCCGCTAGTGCCAGGAGAATCCAGAGATAATCGGCATCCGGCGTGGAAAGCTTGTGAGCCGCTAAGGTGACGGCGCCTGCAAGGGCTGACAGCACGCCCGCCGCACGCATTGCCTGAAAGCGTTCCAGCTTTAATATCAGTGCGCCAATATAGGTAAGCAGCGGCGGCAGAGTAATGGTTAAGGCAACGAACCCTGCGCCAATATGCGGAATGGCGGAGAAAAAGATCAGGTTAGACCCCGCTACTCCCACAAACGCGGCCACGAAGTAATACTCAATGGTACGTTTCGTGATGGGCGGCAAATTGCGACGGAGTGCGGAGATCGTAATCAGTATCAGCGCCGCGCCGGTAATCGACCAAAATAAAAAAGCGAGCGCTGATAGCTGTCTTTCACCCGCCAGTTTGGCTAAGTTGGTCGATAGGCCCAGCAAGGCTCCGCCGGATAATAGATATGCCAGTGGGGCTAGCCAGGCTTTTTTGGATTGAGTCTTGGGAGCAGTAGGTGATGCCATTTGCATATTCTCATCGTTATATCTTGATATCAAGATATTTGCGTAGAGTCTTGACGTCAAGATAAAAAAGCGCAAAATGCAGGCATGGATCATGTAGACAGCATTCTCAAACAGTGGCAGAAAGAGCGCCCCGATCTCGACGTGGCGCCAATGGGTACGCTTGGGCGGATTAAGCGGCTGAATCACTACTTAATGCGTGCCATGGAAAAGACATGGTCGAGATACGATCTGAATGGTGCCAGTTTCGATGTAATGGCAACGCTTCGCCGTGCGGGCGCGCCCTACGCGCTATCCCCCGGGGATTTGATGGCGTCCACGATGGTGACATCGGGCACCATGACGCACCGTATTAACTTGTTGGAAAAAGCTGGATTAATAAAACGGGTCAAAAACCCCGACGACGGTCGAGGGTTTTTGATCTCGCTTTCCCCGCAAGGGCTTGAAGTGATCAATGAGGCCGTCACTGCCCACGTAGAGACGCAGGCACAGCTAGTCGCTGCCTTAACCGATGAGCAGATCGCTCAACTTGATCGCTTATTGAAGCAGCTCTTAGTGGGTTTTGAGCAGCAGTAATAGCCAACATAGTCGTACGTTAATCGTTATTTAATGTGAGCGTTAAATTAACAACGTCTATCACGCTCCATTTCTTTTAAGTGCCTAAAGGCAGCGTCATTTTACCTCGACAATGGCGGCTAGGCTCACCTCGTGTAGACTCTTCTCTGTCTATAACATTGATCAGAAGAAGGCCTGCCCTGCGCCATGACCCATTCGAACTGCCATTTTTCCGATGCTGAGCGGCGTGGGCTGTATCGCGCTATATATGAGCGGCGCGATGTACGCTCGCAGTTCCTTCCTGATCCTATCCCACCAGAAATACTCGCGCGGCTGCTTAACGCGTCCCACCATGCGCCTTCAGTGGGATTTATGCAGCCCTGGGATTTCATCGTGATTGAAAGCCGAGAAGTAAGACAATCGGTGCTGGCGATGTTCGAGCAGGAGAACCAAAAGGCCGCCGAGCAGTTTGAGGGGGAGCGCAATGAGCGTTACCGCGGTCTCAAGCTACAGGGCATTATGGAAAGTCCGCTTAATCTTTGTATTACCTGTGACCGCAGCCGGGGCGGACCTCACGTATTAGGGCGCAATAGCATTCTAGAAACCGACTTATTTAGCACCTGCCTAGCCGTGCAAAATCTTTGGCTAGCGGCGCGGGCCGAAGGGATTGGTGTCGGCTGGGTGAGCATCCTTGATCAAACACAGCTGAGCACGGCCCTTAACCTGCCTGACCATGTGTATCCCGTGGCGTACCTTTGCCTTGGCTATGTCAGCGAATTTTTAGATCAGCCGGAGCTTGAGGCGAAAGGATGGCGCTCGCGGCTGCCGCTGAAGGAGTTAGTGCACAGCGATAGCTGGGGCCAGCCGCTGACGGATAGTCAGCTTGAGGCAGCCCTGAGTGAACCGCGATAGCGCTGGTGATCACTGTCTTGCTCTCTCGGCTGCGTGTCTTTAGCTTCCTATAGCGGGGTGTCCCATTAGCCGCTATTGTATTCGCTTTTGCTTAACTAGATGAGGAGCCGTTAATGCACGGTATTACTCTTCAGCGTCTCAGCGCCGATGATCCCAATATTATGACCGTGGCAAAGTGGACCTTTGAAGCCTGGGGGCATTTGCACCCAGGGCTCACGTTGGAAGAGGCTATCGAACTGACGCAGGCAGAATGCGGCAGTGCGGGAGTACCTTCCATCTTCGTCGCGATGAAAGGGGAGTTGCCTGTCGGCACGGCCAGCCTGATTGCCGATGATATGAGCACTCGTCGTGAACTGACCCCGTGGCTAGCCTCCGTATTTGTGGTGCCCGAATGGCGGAGTAAGGGGATTGCTTCGGCCTTAGTGCAACGCGTAGAAGCCGAGGTGCTTGAGAACGATATGGAGCACTTTTATCTCTATACCCCTGATCAACAGGCGCTTTATGGGCGTTTGGCTTGGCAAGAGGAAGAAACGCTTGAGTATCGAGGCGAAACCGTCACGCTGATGTCACGGCAGCTTGCGCGGTGAGGGGGCCTTTATGATCAGTGGCCGCGCATTACGCTACTTCGACACCGTTGCCCGCTGCCGTTCTTTGCGACAAGCCTCTGCCCAGCTGCATATTGCACCTACCGCGATCAGCCGGCAGATCGATTTACTGGAACATCAATTGGGTGCGCCGCTGATCGAGCGTGGCCCGAATGGGATTAGCCTGACGGCGGCCGGTGAGCTGCTAGCCGCCCAGGCCCAGCGCACCTTGCGTGATCTTGAACGAGTGCAGGAGCATATCGCTGATTTGAAAGGCCTGCGCACTGGCCGGGTAAGTTTGCAGGTGGCGGAAGGCGTTGTAGCAGGTGTATTAGCGCCAGCTTTGGCAAGTATGGGGCATCGCCACCCACAGCTACGTTTTGATATTCAGATCGCCAGTGCAAGCCAAATGGTGGAAGCGTTACGCCGTGGTGATGCGGATATTGGCCTGTCGTTTTTTATGCCCCGCCATGATGACATTTTGCCGTTCGCCAGCGTCGAGTTGCATCATCATGCAGTGATGGCGCCTGATCATCCGCTGGCCCATGCCACTGAGGTGAGCCTTCACACACTCTCAGAGCACCGATTAATATTGCCGGATGCATCTTACGGCGTGCGCCAAGCGCTACAGCGCGCTGCGCATCGAGCAGGCGTTGTTCTAGCGCCGATATTTAACACCGCATCACTGGAAACCCAAAAATCACTAGCCCTTAACAAGGCAGGCGTTTTGGTGCTGCCGCCGATGGCCGTGCACCGCGAGTGCCAGTTAGGCGAGCTGGTGAGCGTTCCTTTAGCGCCCTCTGAGCTGGAGGCTGCGCGTATTGATCTCTGCGTTTATCGCCATCGCCAGCGTAGCTTCGCGACGGAAACCTGCCTTTCGCTTTTGGCCAGTACTTTGCAGACATTAGATAACTCCTAACTACTGCCAGGGGAGTGCGCACAAAATGTGGACACGCTGCGGTCAATATTGAAATGGCACAAGACACATGGTCGGTCCATGCTGAGGTTGTTGATAAAGACAGTTCGATAGCAAGAATTCGATAACAACAGCAATAGGTGATGCCATGCCTGAATTACATCAACTAACGGCGACGCAACTTTTAGAGGGCTACCGGGCGCATTCCTTTTCCCCACGCGACGTGGCCGGTGCACTGGTCGAACATATCGCCAAGTGGGAGCCGCACATTAATGCACTCTATGCTTATCAGCCTGATGCGTTCATTCACGCCGCTGAGGCGTCTACCCAACGTTGGGCCAAAGGCCAGCCAAGTGGCCACCTTGATGGTGTACCGGTCACCTTAAAAGAGTTAATTGCAACGCAAGGCATGCCCGTGCCCGGTGGAACAGGGCTTGGCGAGCAGGCACTAGCTACCGAGGATGCCCCACCGGCGGCACGATTAGACGAAGACAATGCGTTGCTGTTGGGAAAAACGACATGTCCCGATTTTGGCATGCTTTCATCAGGCCTTTCGTCATTTCATGGCTTAACCCGCAACCCTTGGGATTTGGCCTGCAACACCGGCGGTTCTAGCTCTGGTGCCGGGGCAGCCGCTGCCGCCGGGTTTGGCCCGCTGCATGTGGGGACTGATATCGGTGGCTCCATACGTCTGCCTGCAGCGTGGTGTGGCGTAGTGGGATTTAAGCCCACGCTAGGCCGGGTGCCCATCGATCCGTATTATATGGGCCGCTGTGCAGGGCCAATGACGCGCAGCGTAGAGGACGCCGCGTTAATGATGACTGCGCTCGCTCGTACAGACCGTCGCGATGCAATGCGCTTGCCTCCAGAAAAGATCGATTGGACCGACTTGGCGTTAGATCTGCATGGCTTGCGCGTGGGTGTAATGATGGAGGCGGGCTGCGGGCTACCGCTGAATGAAGAAATTCGCGACTGCGTAGAGCAGGCTGCGAAGCAGCTGGAAGCCGCTGGCGCAACGCTGGTACCCCTTGCGCCAGTGCTGACACGTGAAATGCTGGATGGACTGGATAACTTTTGGCAGGGCCGCCAGTGGGTCGAGTTACTGAAGCTTTCGCCTAAAGAGCGTGAGCAGGTGCTGCCCTCAATTCTCGCCTGGGCCGAGGGCGGTGCTCGCTTAACGGGCGTAGCCGCGGTGCAAGGCTTTCAGCAAACCATGGCAATGCGCCGCGCGACGGAAGCAGCGTTTGATAAGGTAGACGCGGTGATTTCACCCACGACGCCCAATATCGCTTTTCCAGCAGAGTGGTCATCACCTACGAATGATCCGTCTCAGCCGTTTGAGCACATTACCTATACCGTGCCATGGAATATGGGCGAGCAGCCGGCGATCACAATTAATGCCGGGTTTAGCCGGGCAGCTACTTCCTTGAATATGCCTATTGGCGTGCAGCTAATCGGGCCACGTTTTGCTGATCATTTTGTTTTAAAGCTAGCGAAGCAGCTGGAAGACCGATTAGCGTTACCTATGCAGCGGCCAACACTTCCGACAGTGAATTGATGTCATTCAATAATGATAAGGGGATATCGATGAGACGCTTGATTGTGCTGCCTACCTCTAGAGCAGGCTGGGGGCTGTTAATCGCTTTTGTGGCGCTGGTGCTGGCGGGTACATGGCCGGTGATTGGCCTGGTGAACCGTGCAACGCTAGTGATGGGGTTGCCGCTCATGGTGGTATGGAGCTACCTGATTATTTTTGCCTGCGTGGCGGTCATGCTCATTGGCAATCATATTGTAGAGAGAGACGATCATGAATAGTGTTTGGCCTTTGCTCATCACCTTAACGTATGTGGCTATCGCGATGATCATTGGCCTGCGTGCCCGCAATGGGTGTGCCAAGAATGCCGATATGAACAGCCTAGAAGAGTGGGGCGTGGCAGGGCGCAGCATGGGGCCGGTCACCTTATACCTGCTGATTGCCGCCGGGAGTGTCAGTGCTTACACCTTTATGGGCGCGCCGGGGTGGGCCTACTCCAAAGGCGTGGCGGTGTTTTACGTGGCGATCTACCTCGCTTACTTGGCGCTGATAGCGTGGTATTTTGGGCCGAAGGTGTGGCAGTTCGGCGATCAGTTTGGCCACGTGACTCAGGCAAGCGCCATCGCTGATCGCTATCAAAGCCCAGCGCTTGGAGCTTTAGCGGCACTAGTGATGGCGATTGGCTCTGTTGCCTATGCGGTGCTACAAACTATCGGCTCGGCCTACATTTTATTCGTAATGAGCGGGGGGATGATACCCATTTGGCTGGGCGTGCTGTCCGTGCTGGCCTGTATTGCGGTCTATCTTTATGCCAGCGGCCAGCGAGCAATTGGCCGTACCAATGCGTTTCAGGGCGTGCTCATGCTGATCGTGGCTTGGGCGGTTGGTTTATGGGCCGTCCATAGCGCTACCGGGGGGCTGAGCTTTTCTGGCGTATTTGAGCGCATTCAAACTGAACACAGTGAGTTTTTAACGCTGCCGGGGGCGGGCGGTGATATGAGCTTTAGTTTCTGGACGACCTCGATCATCGTTTCAATGTTCTCTTTTATGCCGCCGGTATGGACGCAGTGGATGAGTGCTTCATCAGCGCGCACTATCCGCCGTAGCGCGACCTGGTTACCTACTTATTACGTGGTGATTTTGCCCATGGTAGTGGTCGGCTTTATCGGCATTTTCTCGCTGCCGGAGTTGGCCCGTGCTGATACGGTTGCCCTGGAATACGCCATGCAGCACCTGCCCGTCGTATTAGTTGGTTTGTTGGGGGCAGGCACTCTGGCGGCATCGATGTCTTCCAGCGAGCCGTTTATCCACTCGGTATCGCTGTCACTTAGTAAAGATGTGCTTCAACCGGTTTTAAAGCTCTCTGACGGGGCGACTGGCAAGCTCGCACGACTATTAATTCTACCCATTATGTTTCTGGTGGTTGCCCCATTGGCTATTGCTGAACCGGGTAGTTTGGTGATGATTCTGTTAGTGGGGCTGGGGTTTGCCTCCCAGGTATTACCGGCATTCATTGGCATGTTTTTCTGGCCGCGCGCTTCTCGTCTGGGAGTAATGGCTGGCATTGTGGCGGGGTTTTTAGTAACCGTTGCGTTTACGACGCTATGGCCGCATCCGCTGGGCATTCACGCAGGTTTCTGGGGGCTAATGATCAACCTACCGGTCTTCGTGGCCGTGTCTTTAATGACACCAGCGACCAATGACGACGTAGTTGAGCGCTTCTTTCGTATTGCCGCACCGCGTGGTTTTACTAGGCTTGGTGGGGCTAAAAAATAACCACGGATAATTGCATTCGCTACGGTGAATGCATACATCAAATGATGGCTAAAGCCTCACCGATTTGGCTATAACCCTTCATACTGCCAACAAAAAGCCGGTTCACAAGTGAGCCGGCTTATAAGTGCTTATTTCTTAATCGTTTAGTGATGAAGAAATCAATTAACGCCTGCAGCACCGCCGACTATACCGCTACGAAAATCGCTGTTACTGCCACTGCGGTTTTTAAGATGAGTAGACACGGTGTCTTCAGGTGAACCTGCCATTTCGCGGAACATGCCCATAGAACCAAGCAGCGCTGATGATTCATACGGTACGAATACGCGCTCGCCGTCTTTTGCCATGTTGGGTAATACTTTGATGTAACTCTGGCCGAGTAGATAGCCGACGACCGTGCGCTTGTTCTCTTCACTGTCGCCAATAGCGCTAAGCACCAGCTTGATCGACTCCTGCTCGCCCTGGGCGCGCAAAATGGCTGATTCTTTATCACCCTGAGCATTGAGGATGGATGACTCCCGCTGGCCCTGAGCCATGGCAATCGCCGCTGACTTTTCACCCTCGGCTTCGGTGACGGTGGCACGGCGTTTACGCTCAGCGGCCATTTGTAAGCGCATGGCGGTTTCTACTTCTTCCGGCATGGCGATATCCTGCACCTCAACGCGAGATATTTTTATGCCCCACTTAGAAGCGGGTTCTTCCATTGCCGCCTGAATCTCATTATTCACTTCCGCGCGAGATTCAAACAGCTTATCCAGCTCCATCTTGCCGACGACTGAACGCAGCGTTGTCTTGGCCAGCACCTCAACCGCCTGGCTCATATTGACGACCTCATACACGGCCCTCTTAGGGTCGATAATCTGGTAATAGAGCGCGCCATTGATACGCACCGTGACGTTATCGGTGGTGACCACCGGCTGGCCGGGGAAGTCCATGACCGTTTCGCGGCGGTCGATGCGGATTTCGTCGGTGGTAATCGCAGTGTATTCCTCACCGAGTTTGCGATAGCGCAGCATAGTGATGGCGCGGGGCTGCTCGATAAACGGGATAATAATGTTAATACCGCTTTCCAATACGCGATTGAACGACCCAAGTCGTTCCACCACCATGACTTCAGATTGGCGAATAATGATTAAGCCTTTAGAAATAATCACGATCGCGATCGCAACAATAATTAAGCTTATTAATAAACCTGGGCTAATAGGTAGATCCATTGTTAGGGTTCCTTATGTTGTGAGTTGTCATCTTGAGGGGCAATGTCTGCAGGCTGATGTAGCGTGACCAATGCGGTAGTACCTTCAAAGCGCCTAAATACTACCGTTGTGCCGCTGGGTAACTCGATTTCACCAGTATCAAGGTCGCGTAAACGATAAAAATCGCCGTTTACTTTGATGCCGGTGGCATCATCAAAATCACGGCGCAGAGTGGTGTAATGATTGCCTTTCTCGACACCAGTGCCCGTAGTGCCGTAGGCGACTCCGCGAGGTGAAAAGCGCGGACGAATGACCATGATGCATAGTGGTAGCAGTACGCCTGTAAAAATCGCCATACTGAGCAACTGCCAGGGAAGCGTTAATCCTAACGTAGTGACCGCCGCCGTTAGCGCAGCGGCAATTCCTAGCGCTAGTAACACCATCGCGCCCGATGTGAGCTCACCTAAGCTAAGCAGCAGGGCTAGTACTAGCCATGTATATGCAGGATTCCAATCCATAGCGTCTCCTAAAATGGATTAATGGTCTGGCACTAGAATAACGTATTAACGTGCCCTTGACCTGTAGGCAACCCATAGGCTTTAAACTGTCCAAACCACACTATTCTATTGGAGACTTTTATGCTGCCATTCCACTCAACGCGTGTTAGTGGCAACACTCGCTCTGACACTCGAAGGGGCATTCCCGTAGCAGCAGTTTCGCTTATGTTGGTGAGTTTGCTGGTGGCACCTCTTAGCTATGCTCAGCATCATGAAGCTGAAGAGCAGCTCGGTGGTCACGGCCAGCACGAAGAATCAAACCAACAGCACACAAATGATCCTGCTGTCGCGGCGTATCAAGCAGCCAATGGCCGTATGCACGAAGACATGACGATGTCATTTACTGGCGACCCTGATGTAGATTTCGCACAAGGGATGATTCCTCATCATGAGGGGGCAATTGCCATGGCAAACATTGTGTTGGAGTACGGTGAAGATGAAGAGATTCGCCAGCTAGCAGAAGAAATTATTGCTGCTCAGGAGAATGAAATTGCTTTTCTACGTGAATGGCTTGCTCAGAAAGGGCATTGATCAGAAGAGTAGGCTAAGTGTCTGGCGGATCTGGGGCGATTCATTAGCCTGGAAGGCTGTATCAGCATAATGAGCTTGCTGCTGTTCGGTCTGGCTCATACGCCGGCCCCTTGTTTGCTCCATACCCAGGTCAACGACGCAGGGTGCGCGGTAAAGGTCATTTCGTAGTCAATAATACGTGATGGAGTATCCGCCCAGGAAGAAAACCGCTATTTTCCTGAGCGGATAGCCAATGGCTGTGTGCCGGATTAGCTCTCAGCGCGGGTGTTCGTCGTTCTGGTGCTGATCCGGGGAATCACCGGACGGCGTCGCTTCCGGCCGATCAATGAACTTACCCGCCTTCCAAGGAAAGCGCCCAAAGTCGTTGACGTCTTCCGGTTCGCCTTTGCGGGTTTCGCGGTAGTTGGGTACTGAGAGTTCCATCAGGTCTGGGCGCCCTCCCCAGTGGGTCGCATCCACTTCGGCCCGATGCGCCTCACGCAGTGCCTTGAGTTCTTCAGCGCTGCTATTGGCATATAAATCACGCCAGTAGGTAGCGGGGCGGTCACGCTTACCCGCCTCATCATAAGCCTTTGTGGTCGGATCAAAGTGACGGAAGGGCTCTAATTCAGGTACATCTGGCAGCGGCTGAGTGACATCCATATAACGCTGCAACATATCCCAAGCAGCATAGCGCTGGGCGATACTGCCATCCACAGCAAAGCTAAACTCCAGTGGGTTCTTGGTCAGCGGGTCAGGGCTCTGATGAGGGTAGCGGTGGATTACTTTGAACGAGTGAAACTGTGACCCTTGGGTGCCTACCCGCATTTCGATATAGGCATCGAACTCATAGAAGGGGAAATCACCTCGAGAGGTCATGACCATGCCGGTGCGTCGACAAAAAGCATAATCATCTGACCAATTACGGTTGCCTTTATAGAATTTCAACTCATACTTTTCCCAAAGTCGCAGAAGAAGAGTCGCGAAGCCGCAAATGACCAACACTATAATCAAGGGTGTAAATGCCTGTAGTAAGGTGTCGGCAGCAAAGATAAATAGTATTGTGCAAACAGCCATGATTCCTGTGAATAGGTACCCCCCCCCCACTCCTCCTCCTGCTCTAACAAAGCTAAAACCATGGGAGTAGATAACAAAGATAAAGCGTAACAGGCGATAAAGAATGCCTATTTTTTCATCAACTCTCTTTGACCAGCGATGCTCGTTTATCATGGTGTAGTCATGATAATTGTTGCCGATATATTGATACTCCCGAAACCAGCTTTCCGAGTACTGATAGGTAGTCGGGTTGACACCTAGATAACTGCCCCAGGGCAGGCGAGTTTCCAAAATGCGTCCGCGCAGCATCTCGTTTTGAGGGGCATAGCTTTGCTCGGGAATCGCATCGGCGCGGTAGGCGGTCTCGGCGTAGCCATCCGCAGACGTTAGTGGTTCGTTTTGCAAACTCATCAGCGGCCTCCTTGCTGATTCAATACCCAGGTCAACGACGAGGGGTGCGTGGTAAAGGTCATTTCGTCCTCGATAGTTTGATATTGTCTATTTGCCTGATCCCAGTACTGTATGGAGCCCTGGCCCGTTAGATCGTCAAGATACAACCGCACCAGGTTGGTTTTCTGGTGATACTCCTGCCTGTGATCGGGCTCGTGCTGAAAACGGCCACGGCTCTGGCGCAACCAGCGTGGGTCGACACCTAGATGCGAGCTGGGAATACCCATGCGCCGCCATTTCCGGGGCAAGGAAATTCCCAGATAACGGATAGCTTTATCTTCAGGGTCTTCCGCCTCAGCAGAGGCTATTAAACGCTGATCCTTTACGACAGGATAATACTGATAGGTGAAGCCCATATCAGGCACCGGCGCCAGATAGTCGGCGCTGACGCCTAGAGGAGGAAGTTGGAACTCGCCATAGCGTAAACCGGCGCAGCTGAATTTGACCGCGAGTTCACAGTCTGCAAAGCGCGGTGCTAACTCAGCTAACGCTCGAGGAGATACCAGTTCAGCATAGGTGTCATGCAGCCCCTGCAGCAGGTAAAGGTAGGCTTGGTGGGGGCTAGCCCCTCTTAGCTGTATTAGATAATTATGAATAGCGACTGAATCCTGGTCATCCTCTTGGGCAGCGAGCTGGGCCAAGCGAGATTCCAGTTCATCTCGGCGGCTGCCGAAAGGGCCGTAATGTACCCAAAGAGAAAAACCGTCATCGCGGCTATTGGTTGCAAGGTACTGAAAGAAAACAGAGGCCGCCAGGCTAATCACGGTGATGGGCACTGGCCTTGATGTACCTACCCAGCCCAATACGCGATTAGCAAGTTGACTAGGTAATAATCTAGCTTCAGATACACGACTAGCAGCAGTACCGAAGCCTGATCCGTAAACGGTTGCTACCCCCATTGCACCGGCTTGAGCGCCGGTCAACCATGCAGCCCGTTGTTCGCCACGCTGGGCCAGTTGATAAGCATCATTGGCCACAAGGATAGTAGTCAACAGACCGGCCCCTAACGTCGCTAAACCACGATATTTTCCCGCATCGTCCATGGCTTCTTGCCAAGCGCTAGCTCTGAAATAGGAAGTATCTAGAAAATTATTGGTCTTTACGGCCCAGCTCCACTGACTATTAGCCAGCTTCAACCCCTGGGCGCTTAGTAAAAAAGCATCAACGGCTGCACTAAAAACACCTGCACCAGATCGACCACTAAAATCAGTAGAAGCAGCTTCCCCAGCAGCAAAGGCATTATTCACCTCTAACACCGCTAAAACAGCCCAAAAAGCCGTATAGCCTGTACGCGCGCCATAAAAACGCCACTCGCCTGTTTCACGGCCAGTCACACGAACGGTCTGGTTTCCGGAAGAAGACACAGCATTGCCGCCTAGCGCATTGGTGGTCGCCGTGGCCTGCAGGGCTGCACTGGCTTGGGCCATTTCGGCGGTGACTGTTTTGAACTCGCGCGGCGCAATCCAGACAATCCCACCACCCTTTAATTCGGCTTTGATCGACAAGCCGCCCCCCAAGGCGCCTTTTAACTCAGCGTAGTCAGTGGCGATGTCAATCTCCATGCTCTGACCAAGTTTGAGCCAGGGAATGGCGGCCATGAGAGGAGGCAGGGCGCTGATGACAATCGCATCGGAGCCATTGAGCACACGGCGCAAAACATCCGCCGTGGGGTTTGTTTCTTCGACAAGTTGGTTCTGCAGGGCCAGCAGGTCATCCGCGGTTAGCGTGGCGGCGCTGGCTTCCTGGGAGAGTATTTGCTGCGAGGCCTGGGTGATTCGATCCAGGTCTCTTTCATAGGCTTCACCCCAGCTGTCATCTACATCGCACAGCGCCGCCTTGAAGAAGAACGTTGAGACAGGGTGCTTACCCTCATAGAGGATATCAAGGGTAGCTCGACA
Source organism: Vreelandella profundi (assembly GCF_019722725.1). Classification (NCBI taxonomy): domain Bacteria; kingdom Pseudomonadati; phylum Pseudomonadota; class Gammaproteobacteria; order Oceanospirillales; family Halomonadaceae; genus Vreelandella; species Vreelandella profundi. The sequence goes on along the minus strand of NZ_CP077941.1, from coordinate 2,483,860 downwards.
GCGCTCGGGCGAGCGATAGTCGGCCAGTTCCTCTGTGATACCTTTGGGATCAAAGGGTCGCAACCCATTTAGCAGCATATCGATGCTGCGCGCGAGAATGACATAGGGTTCGAGCAGGTTGATGTCATCGAACAGCATGGCATCATGCAGCGCATGGGTAAGCGCCCCAGGCGAGACATCATCCAGCAATTCGGCAAGGGCTGAGAGGGACTCATCGCGCCTTAGCCGAGCAAGGCGGCGCTCTTCCATTTTGACTAGCCGACAAAACAGGCTTTCCCGGCCGCGGTCAAGCTTACGGTCAAACCACTCATCAAGGTAGCGCGGGTTGCTTTCACCATCAGGCCCTTCGGCCATAAAGCAGTTAGCATGTACCAGCTCCGCCGATGCACCATGAGGGTGGTATTTCATGCTCTCCGCCAGCACCATCAGCAATTCGGTAGTGGCTTGGATATCGGCAATCAGATGTTCGGCTGCCTGCTTAGGATCACGCAGGAAGACACAGCAGAGCTGCTGATCACGTAACGGTGCTAAACAATCCTCTGTGGCGGTCGGCGCTTTTATAAGCGCTAACTGTGCTTCTTCGGCCTGTTCATCATCGGGCCTTAGGGGGTTGCACCACTGTTGTAACAGGGTGCCGCGTAGGCCTGGTGAGAAGTTGCGCTGCCTTTTCGCCATATCGATATCCGGGAGCGTTGCGTCTTCCTCATCAGAATCGAAAAAGGCTCGCTCGGATTCAAGCTGATCAAACAACGCGCTCCAGCCTTCTGCCGCAGGATCTTCAATATAATCGCGCGGGCTGCCCCACGCTTGCTCATATACCGCATCGCGTGCGCGCATGGGCGGCAACCAGTCCAACCAGGCCTTACCCGCGCACTCATCGCGGTTGACCTCAAGCCCATGCTGATAGAGATTTTGCCCCTGCCCTTGAAGCATGACGGCAACAGAAGATTCGTTCAGTGCGAGAGGCTGGCAGCGTTTTTCGATCAGGCTTGGATTGGCTTCCAATTGTTGAATATGTGCCCAAGGCCAGGGGTGGTCAGAGAAGGCCAAGTACACATTGGCTGTTTCGCCATTGAGCTTGAGGGGCAAATGGAGTTGTGACAGCGCGGTACCGGTGAAATCTCGAACCGTAGGAACGTTATCCTGTTGCCGATACGTCGCGATGTCGCTATCGGTGAACCGTGGCGCTTGGTTCGGCTCGCCGGATATCACCAACTCCCGGATCAGGCGGTTGTCGAGGAACACGTAGAGAAAGCCGCCACGGCATGGCCCTGCTGCCAACTCATGGTGGTCGAGATACAGCATGGGTACGGTCGACACCATCAGATTATGCTGAAAAGCCCGCTGTTTGGGAATCAGGCCGGATTGCGAGATCTCTTCCATCTGCAGTAATGGGATCTCAATGTCACCGAGCTTTTGTATCAGGCAATAGCCTGCCAGCTCTTCCTCTAAGCACTCTTTCTGCGACTCGACAATGGGCCCGAAACGCCCCTCGGACGCATCTCGCTCTTCCAGACGTTCTACCGCTGCGTCATCCTGATAGAGCCAATACTCGTTCTGGTCGTTATCTTCGTGATGGCCCGTGATTTCTACATAGATCGCCTTGGGGCTGCACGCGTGGTTCTGTGACATTCCTGTTTCCTTTGTCATTTCATCGCTTCAGGAGAAAGGGACTCGATGAAGTGTTCAAATGCGTCACTCGTTATTAGCCTGCCTTGCGCGTTTTCCACCGCTTGCTTGCGTGACAGATTGAGTTTCCACGTATCGTGCCAGTAGTGCTCTAGCGCCCGCCAGAGAGAGATGATGCAGTTGTCATCTTTTTGCAGCAGGTCGAAACGGTGAACGGCGTCGCCCAATAATGGCATTAGCCGGGAAAACTGCCTCAAGCCTTGCAGGCGGTGCTGAGTCTCCTCGTCCAGCCGTAGTGCCTTGCCACTCGGTATACTATTGCCGCCAGTCGAGAAATGGCGTTCATAAACAATACCGTCAGCACTCCGGCAAAGCGGCCACGACCAGCAGGTGTCTTTATCCATCAGGGCAAGACGGTCTGTCTGGTCGAGTTTTTTTTCCCCCAATAAGAGGTGCAAGACTGCCGGCTCGTGAAAGCGCAGCAAGCCCATCCCGTTCCCAGGCGTGTCAATGGTAAGGCAGGCGGCGAGGCGCTGTTGCAGGTCATTCAGAGAAGCCGGCGTGTCGATAACTATCGAGGCGGCATGTTGCATCCATTTAGCGGCATATTGCTGCCAAACGCTGTCGTCTTGTGTGATGTCTAGGAGTGCCGGGCCGCTGTCTCGTACTGCCTGATAGGGCGTGCCGTCGTATAGCCAGCGAAACATTGGTTGGTTTGTTGTGGCATAAAAACGGCGTAACACTTCCCCCTCGGGAAGGCTGGCGGTATCGACCAACCAGTAACGCCGCTCTCTTTGCTCCGGTAGCTTTGCTACGTAACGCATTAAGTCGCTCTGCATGGGCAGTCAGCCAGTGGGCAACTGCCATCGGTTTGCTTTTGGCATAGCTGGATGATGCTGGCCTCCTGTGCTGAAGCTTCCAGTAGCGCCTCATGAGTCACCGGCGGTATCGCTTCATGCACCTCAGCCACCGCATGCCCTGGCAGAAGCGGGCCTTCCACGGCCTGCCCGGAGCCATTGCCAGGGTTTCCGCCGGCATTAACGCGTACTTTTGGGCCAACGATCGTAATGCCGCTACCATCTAACTTAAGAAAACTGCCGCCGGCGTTCAGGGTGAGTTCGTCACCCGCTTCAAGCACGACTTTATGGCCGGCCTTGATGTGTAGCTCACGGCCGCTTTCGCTGAGCCAGGCTTGGCCGGCGTTGATATGCAGGGAGCCTTGCACGTTGAAGTGCTGCTGGCCTTCGGTGTGCTCGAAACGATTGCCGTGCACCGTGTGGTGGTCGTCGTTGTCGATCTCGCTGATGCGGTCGTTCTTGACCTTCAAGAAGCTGTCGTTGCGGATCTCTTCGATACGGTCGTTGAGCGTGAGCAACTCCAGGTCTTTCTGGGCATGCAGCCAAATCTGTTCTTCATTTGCTTCGTCTTCAAAGCGCAGTTCGTTAAAGCCTTCGGCTTTATGGCTCTGGGTGCGCAGCACCGTGCGGGTTTTGTGCGCCGGCAGTGGGTAGGGCGCGGTATTGACCGCGTGATAGGTACGCCCGGTGACCAAGGGCTGATCCGGGTCGCCTTCCAGAAACGAGATAATCACTTCATGCCCAATGCGGGGAATGGCGATACTACCGTAGCCGCCGCCTGCCCAGCCTTGGGCGACGCGTACCCAGCAGCTGGCGTCTTTCCCAGCGGCTTCGCCGCTAGCCCCGGCGGTATTAGGCTCGGCGTAGCGATCCCAGGGGAACTGGACTTTGACCCGGCCGTGCTCATCGCAGTGGATCTCTTCGCCCTCGGGGCCGACCACAAAGGCGGCCTGAAGGCCATCGACCCGGGGCTTGGGATTAGGGATGGCCCGCCAAGGGGCATCACCGGGAATTAGCGTGACCTGATTGTAATAACGGGTCATCCCGTTGGCATCACCCTGAGTCATGCCGTCTTCTTCCAGCGCCTGGGGCTGTTCACCGTGGTGAGTAACGCTTATCGCCTGCCAATCGCGGTTAAGGCTGTCAGTATCGTGATCGGTCAGGCTAAAGCGCAAGCCAGGCGCGAGTTCGGGCAGATCACTTTCGGCACTGGCGGTAATGGCTTCGCGGCGAAGCTGCTCCAGGCGAATGCGGGTAAAGGGCTCGCCGGAGGCGTTCTGCTTATAGCGGCCGGGGTAATCAAAATGTTCGTAGTCAGACTGCTGCCCGTGGGCTTCCACATCACGGCCTAAGTGTTCGTGTAACTGGGCGTAGGCCGGGTTCTTGAAGCTGTAGTCTTTCAGCGTGGCGGAGGCCGCAGCGACGCGGGCCTTTTGACTCAGCTTGCGTACATGGCGGCTGGGAGCCGTGCCCCCCGCCCGGCTGTGATAAGTGCGTTCGCCTAGGCTCGTTAGCACTTGCGGATCGTCGGCAAAGATCAGCCGGTGGGAGCCGCCATCGCTGCCTTCACCTCGTTCAGCAAATTCATGAAAGTAAAACAGGCCTTCTTCGGCGGCGAGGCGCTCAATAAAAGCTAGGTCTGTCTCGCGGTATTGAACGCAGTACTCGCGCTCAGGAAGAGTGCGATTGACGGCAAAAGCCACATCGGTGATACCACGCTCATCGCATAGGGTATTGATGATGGTGAGCGGGTCGGTCTTCTGGAAAATCCGCGAGTTCTGGCGTAGCGAAAGCCGCCAGAGGGCTGGGCGCAGTACTAGCGAGTAGAAGGTGCGGCGGTGGCCCCGGTCGCCACGGCCAAACTCGCTGACAATGCCGTGCACTCGGCGCAAGGCCTTGCCGTCCTGCCAAATCGTCAGGGTGGCGTCGCGATCAAGCAGGTCAGCGGCGTCTAGGCTGCCATCGCGGCTTGCCAGATTAATCGCCAGTTCAAAGGGCTGGGAGAGTATCTCGCGGTGGGTGAAGTTGATCACCGCGATATCATTAACGCCGGGAAGCGTCACCGTGAATTGCAAACCGGTGCTAAGCGTCATGCCCCCTCCAGGGATAATTGACAAGAGTAATCTAAACAAATGAGAAACGATCAGGATAACGACCTGACCCCTCACAGCAACCCTTGTGCGCTATCTAGCGGCAATGTCTTACAAGCCGTGTAGGCAATCTCTTACAAAATCGGCGTTTGATGCTTAAAAAGTAAACAACGTTGGCCTCATGAGCTGTGGCAGAGGTGTTATTCTGCCTGCCTTAATCGCAGGCGAACAAAAGGAGAGGGGCGTGTCGGGGGTGATCTACTGGCTGGATATGGCGGGCGTTATTGTGTTTGCGCTTTCAGGCGTTATTTTGGCATGCCGGTCAAAAATGGACCCGATGGGGATGCTGGTACTGGCAGCGGTAACCGGGATTGGTGGCGGTACCATTCGTGATTTAGTCCTGGGCGTACGACCGGTATTTTGGGTGACGGACCCGACGTATCTATGGGTGATTTTAGCCACGGTGTGCGTGTCCTTGGTGGGGTTTCACTATATCCATCGCCTTTCTCGTGGCTTTTTACCGGTGGCTGATGCATTTGGACTGGCGTTATTTACGGTGATTGGCACGCATAAGGCGCTGTTACTCGGTAGCTCCGGCACTGTGGCCGTATTGATGGGCATGATGACCGGCGTAGCGGGGGGTATGATCCGTGATGTGTTGGCCCAGCGAGTTCCCATGGTGCTGCGCGAAGAGATCTACGCCACCGCTGCAATGGCCGGTGGGATTGTTTACGTGGTGCTAGACGCCTTGGGCGTACCGCTGACGATCACCATTGGCGCCTCATTAAGCGTAACGCTAGGGCTGCGCTTAGCGGCAATTCACTGGCATTTAGCGCTGCCGGTGTTTGCCTGGGTCACTGTGCCGCCGAAAACCCATGATGAGAGCGCAGTGCCGCTGTCTAGCCCGCAAAAAGCCAAGGAGCGGGTCAGAATGATTCGTCGAGAGCGAAAAAAGCGCTAACACTATCATTCTGGGTGGTTAGTTTTTTGCCAATGATCAAACCATCGGCGCGGCTGTATCACCCGTAGGGTAGGTTCGCTGTCGATTAGCTCTACGCCAATGCCTAAGGCACCAATGCGGGCATAAAGTGCTCCGTTAGCGCTTTTGTCTTGCAGAGTAACGTCGGAGAGCAGCAGTAGCGGCCCGCCGGTAAGCGTAAGATCTTGCAGCCGAATACGTTGGTCGCCGACCTGCAGTCGAGCCGTGCCGTTAATATCGTGCACGTTTAACAATCTGCCTAGCCAGTCACTTTCACGGGCACGGGCTAAAAACAGCCGTGCCAGCAAGCCCGTATCGCGCATTCCTAAACGAAGCTGGCTCGTTAGGCGAATAGGGTCATCCCATTCAAGCTGCGCTTGATCCATACTGAGTTGTATCCACCAGCCGGCATCCTGTGCACCTTGCTCACTTAGCCGAAACACGTTTTCTAAGCGTAGAAATGAGTCGTTGGCGGTGAAGCGTCGCGCATCTAAATCGCCTTCTGTCAGGTTTAAATAAAATTCAATATCGCCACGTAAGCGCTGATCAAGTAGCTCCATGTCAGCACCAAAGGCACGAAGCGTGATCTCTCCCTGGGCCTCTAGCCCATCAAGCCGCCATTCGCTGGCAAGATTCGCTTGCCCGCCTAGCAAGCGAATCCCGGCATCGTCGGGCAGATAGCGGTTGTAGCGAGTAAAGTCTGGCACATCGATAATCGGCATAGCGATGCGGGTGACGAAGTGCTCCGGCAGCGGCGACTGAAGCACCTCGCTAAAACGATCGGTTTGGGCGGTAAGCGCAAAGTGGCGGCCTTCAAGGTGAGGGCGGTCGTCGTTTTGGCGCATCAGCGCAAATTGGGGGATACCCAGCGATAGCTGGGCCTGCTCAGCGCTATCCAGCTGAGCGGTGAGTTCACCGCGCCCGGTAGCCAAGTAGTCGAGAAAGGCGACCTCAAGCTGATTAGCATTCACGCGTAGCCGGGTAGGTGCTAGGAGTTGGTTATCGCGAAAGGCTCCTTGCGCAAAAAGCTGACCGCTGCCTGCCAGCGATAGGCCATGAGCATCGGGTAAAAAAGTATTTAAAAAGCCCAGCTGCTGCACGCTACCTTCAAGGGAAAACTGCCCGCTAGGCACGTTTTCGCGACGTTGAAATCGACCGTCGGTGAGAATCAAAATACTTTCTAGTTGCTCGTCAGGCTGCTCTAGGCTGGCCACTTGCCAGCTCAGCCGAGTGCCGCTGATATTCAACGCGGAGCTATCTAGCGCCGCTTGTCGAATAGGCAGAAAAAGCTGCATATCACTGGTTAGCGTGCCGGCGTTTTCACCGTGCTGCCAACGGGTGGTCATTCCTTCGCCGGAGAGATGCACTTGCCCAGTCGCCTGCTCAGACGTTAACTGAAACTGGCCGTGGCTGGTGGCTTGGCCGCTCAGCAGTTGAAGCGGGGCAGGCTCAGGTAATACCGCCCCCAGGTACGTTTGCAGTACGCTAATGTCGGGTAGCTGCGCCGCTTGCCAACTGAGCGTTGCCGTGGCTTCTTGGCGCGCTCTTTGTGTATCTAGCGGGCTGTTTGCCGTTAACGTGATGTCGGCATCGGCAAGCAATGTTTGCTGATGATGCGTTAAGGTTGCATTAGCGAACGATAAGCGGGCGTCAACGTATTCGTCAGGCGTGAGTCGTGCGTTTAGCGAGCCGCTACCCTGTGTTTTGAAATCCAGGGCCTCGGCAGCAAGTAGCGGTGCCTGAATGGTCAGCGCCGCATGCTGAGGGCGCGCATCAACGAGCGTGGCGCTCGCCTCTATTTGCCCATTGCCGGAAAGCCGTATGCCTTTGCCGTCAAGGGTCGCCGCTAAATAGCGATCAAACATGTCCAGGCGAATCACGCTGCCCTGTAAGGCAAGTGTGACATCGGTGGGAAGGTCAAGCCGGTCCAGCCGCTGATTGGATATCTGTGTGGCAAGGCGTAGTTCAGCATGTTCAGCATAGGGGTGAGTATCAGCAAGCGTTACGTTAGCCAGTTGGGTCGAAAAATGCAGCTGATCATTCTCGACCGCCAAGCGGACTTGGCCGTTGCCAGTGGCCGTGTGGCGCGGGGGAGGGTTGTCTGCAATGAGCCAGCGCGGTGAGCCACTGGATGTGCGTAGGCGCTGTTCATCGACCGCTAAACGCAGCGTTGGCGAGTCCAAGGTTAAAACACTGCCGTGCTGTAACTCGCCAGCCGTTAGATCAAGCGTGCCGGCTAAATCCCCGCGCCCCTCAAGAGTAAGCCAGGGCAGGGCATCAAGATAAGGCATGAAAACATCCCAGGCATCTGCCTGCGCCTCAATCTGAATCTGTGCAGAAAGCGCTGCCAATAGATCGGGATTAAGTTCGCCCGTTGCAGCGGCCACGGGTGTCACGCTGGTGAGCGTTGCCTCCGCGTTAAGATTGATATCGCGTACTAGCGTAGCTTGATCACTTAAACGAACTAAGCGGCCGTCAGTAATGGCCAGTGAAAAGTCGGGGATCGCTAAGGTGTCGCGCGTTAACGTGGTATCCGCCACGTGCAGCTGGCCCTGCGCCTCCAGGGCGATATCACCCACCGTGAGGCGGCGAATGCCTTCGGCATCCAGCGCTTCGATATGCAGCTCTCCGCGTAATAAGGCCAATAGAGAGAGCGAAAGCGTCGCCCGTTCGGCCTCAATGCTGATGGGCAGCGCCGCATCTTCGCGTGCTAAATACAGCCCCTCTACTTCCCAGCGCCCGGGGTGGCGGCTGGCGCCCTGTTCCCAACGTATCTCAATGCCGTCAAATTGAGAAATGCGCTCGGGCAGCCACTGGCTGTTGAGCAGCCAATAGCTGCCCGCCACCCAGATAGCGACGATAAACAGTAAGCCAATCAACACCCTTAATAGCAGGCGGGGAAGGCGATTTTTACGCTTGCTGGCATCTGACATAGTGGCTTCCCTAGCAGATAACTCCTGTTGAGCCGTATTTTATGGCATTATGCGCGACGTTGGGCACTGATGGGTTTTCGATTTCAACGCTAGGCAGGCAGCAAACGCCATGTTTAAGGATTTTTACGCGCAGCGCGGAGAGTATGTCGTGATCTCTGCAGAGCAGGCCAGCCGTTTCGCTAAAGGCGTGGCTGGCGATTACAACCCTATCCATAATCCGGGGGCACGCCGTTTTTGCGTTCCTGGCGACCTGCTATTTGTACTGGTACTGACAAAATTCGGCTTGTCGCGGGAGATGGAGTTTCGCTTCACCAACATGGTGGCGGCGGAGACACCGCTTAAATTTTGCGAAGCGGATAACGGCTCAATTCATGTCTGCGATGAGAGCGGGAAATGCTACTTACAGGTGCTGCGCAGTGGTGAGATTACCCACGACGTAGCCGCAGTGGAAGCCTTTGCGCGCTGCTATGTAGCGTTTTCGGGCAAAAACTTCCCGCACTATTTAAAACCACTGATGGAGCAGCATGGGGTAATGTTCAACCCTAAGCGCCCACTGGTAATCTACGACAGCATGGGCTTTTCACTCAAGCGCTTAGATGGTTTTTCACCGGGTTTAACGTTAAATCAATCGTCGCTGAGTGTTCAGGGGAAACGCGCGGATGCGCTGTTGGAGTTTTCCATTGAGTCTGCCGGTGAGGCAGTCGGGGTCGGTTCTAAAAAGCTCGTGGTTAGCGGGCTTTGCAGTTACGACGCAGACGAAATGGCCGCGATTGTAGAAGAGTTTTATCGCCTAAAGGCCGCTTACGAAACGGCCTAGGCGTTAATGTGGTGGATGGCTTCTCTTACTGATTAGGCTTTTCCTGTACCGTTAAGCCTACCGTAGTGATGCGGCCACCGAGCGTTTCTAGTACCGCCAACGTCAGCCCTTCAATCTGCATCGAGTCGCCAGCATTTGGCTGGCCGGCTAGGGCGTTGCGTAGCAGCGAATCCAGCGTCATATGCTGATCCTCTTCTTGGATCAACAGGCCATAGGAGTGGTGTAAATCATCTATCTTAGTGCTCCCCTTAAGCTTCAACTCCTGATCAGGTAATTCGTTGCTGATGTCATCCACGGCATCAGAGAACACGCAGTCAATAAACGGGCGCGTTTCAGGACGAAGCACCACAAACAGATGATCACCGGCCATTAACGTCGTTGAGCCACGCGGTGGAATGACATCTTTACCACGGGTAATCATGGCGACCACGGTGGTATCCGGCAAGGCCATTTGTGAAAGCCGCCTTCCTGCCGCCCTCGGGTGCTCGCTCAGCGTGTACTCAACGATATCAGCATCGACTTCTTCAATTGCCGTGATTTCAATACTGGCCGCTGATAAGGCGGGCGGCTTTTCAGTGAGCTTAAGCCGACGAGCGACGAGCGGAAGCGTCGTGCCCTGGATGGTGGCTGAAATAAGCACCACGAAAAACACCACGTTGAAGATTAATTCCGCTCCCTCGAGCCCAAACATCAGCGGGAAAATAGCCAGGATAATCGGTACCGAGCCCCGCAAGCCGACCCAGGCGACTAACGTCGTTTCGCGGGCGTTGAAGCCAAATAAACGCATAATCGGAATAACGGCAATCGGACGCGCAACCAGGATCAGCACGGCGGCGATGATGAGACCTTCAAGCCAGACATCGAGTAGCGAAAGGGGATTAATGAGGAGTCCGAGCACCACAAACATCATGATCTGGCTTAGCCAGGCCAAGCCGTCATGAAATAAGAAGGTGCTGCGTTGGAAGACAATTCTATGATTACCTATCACCACGCCGGTTAAAAAAATCGCTAGGAAACCGCTGCCTCCCACATTGGCCGAGATACCAAATGAGAGAAAGCCGCAGGCCGCGACCATCACCGGATAAAGCCCCGATGCGACAAGATGTATGCGATTAATGATTTTCACTGACGCCCAGCCGACCCCAAGCCCTACGAGTGCGCCCACCCCCATTTGGAGTACGAAAAGCTCCAGCAAGCCCACGCCTGGCTGCATGCCGTTAACCAGTATTTCTAGCAGGCCTACGGTCAGGAAAATCGCCATCGGATCGTTCGAGGCGCTTTCTATTTCTAAGGTGTATTTGAGTTTTTTGTTGATATGTATGCCGGCATTGCGCAGTAGGGAAAAGACCGCCGCTGCGTCCGTTGAGCCGACAATCGCACCTAACAGCAGGCCTTCCAACAATGGCAAATCAAGAATGTAAGCCGCCGCTAAGCCCGTAATAATGGCGGTGATTAATACCCCGAAAGTCGCCAGTAGCGCAGCGGGTTTCCATACTTTCTTAATTGAGGATGTCGGCGTTTGCAGCCCGCCATCAAATAGAATCATCGCAAGTGCCAGGGTGCCGAGCGCATGCGCACCGGCGGGGTTATCGAAGGCGATGCCACCAACACCACTCTCACCCGCTAACATTCCTATAACTAAAAACAGTACTAAAACAGGTAAGCCAAGACGCGCAGATAGCTTGCTTGACACGATGCCGACTAATATCAGTATCGCGGCAAGTAAAATGAGATGATCAACTTGGAACATAAACGTAGAGCCCTTTTAAATAGTACTGAGTACACGAAATGACAGAACGTTATTTGGTTTTCCATTAATAGTTACACAACAAATAACTATTACTACGCCGAGATAGACAGAATGCGCGTTAGCCTGCAGCGGGCAGCACATCAACATTTACCTCCAAACGATGCTCGCCACCGCCATTCATCACGCCTTTAAGCGGCGCCACGTCGGCATAGTCTCGCCCCCAGGCGAGCACGGGGTGCTGCTCGCCGGGCACGGTGCCGTTGGTAGGATCAAGTGCCAACCAGCCCCATTCAGGAATCCAGGTGGCCAGCCATGCATGAGAGGCATCCGCGCCAATTAAGCGCGGCTGCCCAGCCGGCGGCTGAGTTTCCAAATAGCCGCTGACGTAGCGGGCCGTGAGGCCTATCGAGCGTAATGCGCCAATGGCTAGATGAGCGAAGTCTTGGCAGACGCCGCGCCGATTGGTGAGCACTTCGCTCAGCGGCGTCGCTAGCGTGGTGAAGCTTGGGTCGTATTCAAACGTGCTGTGAATCAGATTGTTAAGTGCTAATGCCGCTTCAACTAACGGCCGGCCCGGCGTGAAACACTCGCGTGCGAAAGCGGCTAATGTAGGGTTGCGGCGAATAAACGGCGAGTCTAAGCGATAGAGCTGAACGTCAAAGCGAGCGTCTTGGCTAAGATGTTTAACGACGTCTTCCCACGCTGGTGATGTGCTCGGCAGCGCGGCCAGCGGCTGAGTGCTCAGCGAGGTTATCACCGTGACATCCAGACGCTGATGAACGTCTTCCATGGCGAAATACAGTACACGGTTGCCAAACACATCGCGGCGCTCCATTTGCACCTGCGGGGCAGGGCTAATGTGCAGCTCAGAAACGCCACACTGCTGGTGGGGTGTTTCTCGTGGCAATACACGCGCTTCACTATGGCACAGCGTGACCGGGGCGCTGTAGTCATAGCGCGTAGTATGCCGCAGCGTGTAGTTCATGCATTGGGCTCCATGCTAACCAATTGGCGCGGGCGCTCCACGTGGCTGAAATGGCTCTGACCAACGGCTTCGGAAAGCGCGCTTAACGGTTCAATGAGAGCATCCAGCAATTGTTCTAATGCCTTTTGTGCCGAGGGTGTATCGGCTAAGTGGCTTAAGCGATCAATGTCTGCAAGGTGCAGCGCCGCATTGGCTTGAATTAATAGCCGCCGTTCAGCGTTACGATAAGGTGACGTTGTGCCGGGTAAACGCTCCATCTGACGCTCAAGGCGTTTGAGCATGTAGCCCACCGAGCGTGGGTTGGTTTCATCGAACAGCAGTAAATCTAGAATCGCCGCTGGATGAAGCTCGCTGCGATAGCGCCGCCGGTAAGCGGTGAAGTTATCGGTCGTCGCCAGCACTACTTCCCACAGGGCCAGCCCCGGCGTGTGCGAAGCATTGAGCGTCAGCTTAAGTAGCGAGAGAAGCCCCAGCACGCGGTCTAAGAATCGGCCAATATCCATAAAGCGCCAGCCATAGTGATGTGGCATGGTTTCGTTACACAGCCCAAAGAAGGCCGCCAGCTGGGCAGAGAGACCTTCACAGGCACGCCGTGCAGCGCTGGTGCCTAGGCTTGGATTAAACGTCGCTATTCGTTGGCGTAATTGATGTACCACGCGCCAAGAGTCGTCACCTAAATGATCACGCACGCTGCGGGCATTGCGCATCAGCTGTGCAAACAGCGGCTGCAAGGCCTGGGGGTCGACATCGTCAAACTGAGCCAGCAGCGCCGTGCGCTTCTGATCAAAGCCAACGAGCGGTGCCAGAAGTCGGTGTTCGTCGTCTTCATTGAGCGTGGTGATATCCAGCGCCAGCAGCAGCTCATCAAGCAGCTGGTCAGCAATCTCGTCCTGGTCATACTCCATTAATCTCAGCAGCGCTTCACGCAGCAGGCGAGCGCGGGTATCTAGCCTTTCGCCATAGCGGCCCAGCCAAAACAGGCTTTCAGCCACTCGGCTAGGCAGGTCTGTTCCATCGCGAGTGGCCACCACCGGGCCTCGGGCCTGGCGTAGCTGGCTAACATGCGGCTGAGGTGAGGCAGCCGTGACCCATACATCTTTAACGACTGTGCTGCTGAGCGAGGGGGAACCGGGCTCACCAACCCAAGCTAGGCCGCCGGGCATGACCTGGTATTCGCTCGTCGCAGGCGTTTTAGCGGCGCCACCAGCAGGCGTGCGCGTCACAAAGCAGCGCAGATTGAGCGTGGTGGGCGCTAAACGCTGCAGGTAGCTGTCAAAAATGGGTGCGGTGGCTGGCTGAGTCGTGGCGTCGGCATTGGCAAGCAGTAACGTTTCGCCCAGTAGGTGCTCGCACAGCGCAGGCAGGTAGTCGGCGAGTACAGGGGATTCCAAAATACCGACCCCCAGCGCGTTAGAAAGCGCCACGCCGCCAGCACGCATCGCTTGCAGTAGCCCTGGCACGCCGAGCTGAGAGTCACCGCGTAGCTCTAGCGGGTCGCAGTAACTATCGTCGCAGTGGCGCAATATTACATCCACTGGCTGCAAGCCACCCAGCGTGCGCAGCCACACCTGGGTGTCGCGCACGACTAAATCCTGGCCTTCTACCAGCGCAATATTGAGGTAGTTGGCCAGGTAAGCGTGCTCAAAATAGCGTGGGCTTGCTGGCCCCGGCGTCAACAAGATAAGCGTCGGGTTATCGCGGTGTTGGTAGGCCATGGCGATAAGCGTGCGGTGATGCAGGTCAAGAAAGCCGGCTAAGCGTTTAAGCGGCGCATTGCGGTACATGTCCGGCAGCGCGCGCGCCATCAAAATACGATTTTCAAGCGCAAAGCCGGTGCCTGAGGGCGCTTGCAGCCGGTCTGCCATTACCCGCCACTGACCCTGTGTGTCTTGAATCACATCCACGCCGTGGAAGGTGATCGGGGCGTGATCTTTAGGCAGTGAATCGTGGCAAGGCAGCAGTAGGTCTGAGGAGGCGAGCAGTGCCTGAGTTGGCAGCAAGCCGGCATCAAAGAGCGTTCTAGGCCCGTAAATGTCATCATAAATTGCGGACAGTAAGCGGCTGCGCTGCGTGAGCCCCGCTTCCAACGCTTGCCACTGGGCTTCATCAATCACCCAGGGGAGTGGGTCCAGCCGCCAAGAACGCCCCTGGGCTTCGTCGTGCATATTGAAAATCACGCCGTTCTCGGCTAGCAGGCGCTGAATTTCTTCATGCTGATGATAACGGCCTTCTGGGCCCAGGGTTTCCAAAGAACCCAGCAGGCTTTGCCAGCCAGGGCGCAGCTGCCCTTGGCCATCAAGCATGGCGTCAAATGTGCCGGGCTGTCCCTTGCCTAGCTGATTCAAGTAGTCCTCAACGAGCCCGTTAGCGAGCGGCGCGATAAGAGAGGGAGAGACAGGGGCCGTCATTTCCTTATAATCCTGAAAAGTGAGGGGCGGATTATCCTGCACTGAACGCTAAGAGAAAAGCATTAGCTTGGCGTCCAGCGCAGGTCGAGCGTTTGCGGCAGCTCAAGGCTGGGTGTTTCCACCTTGGGTACCTGATGCCCATGACGATGGCCGCTATCACTAAAGCGCCCTAGCCGCCGCGCTTCGGCTTCAAAGGCATTGACTGGGAAAGTGTCGAAATTGCGCCCGGTAGGGTGCACCACATAGTAGGTGCAACCCGCAACAGAGCGCTGGTTCCAGGTGTCGATAACGTCAAATACGAGCGGCGCGTGGATGGGAATCTGCGGGTGCAGAGCAGAAGGCGGCTGCCAGGCACGGTAGCGCACGCCTGCAACCGCTTCACCGTTTCGGCCGGTGGCGGCAAGAGGCACACGGCGTCCATTGCAGGTCACTACATAGCGGTCGCCGCTCATGCCGCTGACTTTGACTTCCAGGCGCTCAACCGAGGAGTCGACGTAACGCGCCGTGCCGCCTGCGGAAGCCTCTTCGCCCAACACGTGCCACGGCTCGATGGCTTGGCGCAGCTCTATATTCAGCATGGGGGTTTGCAGTCGACCATGCAGCGGAAAGCGGAACTCAAGGAACGGGGCGAACCATTTAAGATCAAAATCAAAGCCGTGATGGCGTAAGTCGCCCAGCACGTCGTCAAGGTCATTCCATAAGTAGTGGGGCAGCATCCAACGATCTTGCAGTGCGCTGCCCCAACGCACCGGCTTAGCGCGATACGGCGTTTTCCAGCAGCGCGCCACCAGCGCGCGTATTAGCATCATCTGCATAAGCCCCATTCGGGCATGCGGCGGCATCTCAAAACCACGCAGTTCTAACAGCCCTAAACGCCCGCTATCGCTATCCGGCGAGTAAAGCTTGTCGATACAGAACTCGGCACGATGCGTATTGCCGGTTAAGTCAGTCAGCAGATGGCGCAACAGCCGATCGACCAGCCAAGGTTGAACCACCTCGCCTTCAGGTATTTGCTGAAGGGCAATTTCTAACTCATACAAGGCTTCATGGCGCGCTTCATCAACCCGCGGGGCCTGGCTAGTCGGGCCAATAAACAAGCCCGAAAACAGATAGGAGAGGCTAGGGTGGTGCTGCCAGTAGGTGACTAGGCTGGCAAGCAAATCAGGGCGGCGTAAAAACGGCGAATCCTCCGGCGTTAAGCCGCCTAGCGTGACATGGTTGCCGCCGCCGGTACCGGTATGACGGCCATCAAGCATAAATTTTTCGGTGCCCAGGCGTGTTTCCCGCGCTTCGACGTACAGCCGTTCGGTTTGCGCCACCAGGGTTTGCCAGCTGGCAGCGGGCATAATATTGACCTCGATCACGCCAGGGTCGGGAGTGATCATGAAGTTTTCCAACCGTGGGTCTCTGGGCGGCGAGTAGCCTTCTACCATCACCGGGCAGGCAAGCTCTTTCGCACACTCTTCGACGGTGCTAAGCAGGTCAAGATAGTGCTCAAGGCTGGTCAGCGGTGGTAGGAAAATGTGTAAACGTCCGTCGCGTGGCTCCACACACAGGCTGGTGTGAATGACGCCGCTTTCCCGGTCGGTGTCTGCTCGCGGCTGCTGTTGAACGGACTCGCCTTCAGGATGTGACGAGCTGGGATGGCTAGAGCGGCCCAGGCGTTCAGCATCGCTAATATGCAGCTGTTCGACATTTCTGCGCGCGACTTCGCCATGAATATCGCCTAGCGCTGGGCGGTGGGCGAACAGTGATTCCGGCTGAGGCTGCTCTTCGGGGTCTGCCCAGGGAAGCGCCGCAAGCGGTAATCGCAGCCCCATGGGGGAATCGCCGGGCACTAGGAATAGATGCTCGCGCTTGAGCGGCCAGCGCCCGCTTTCCCAGCGATGGGCCTGGCTAAGCGAATGGCGCAGCGGCAAAGCGTAGCCAATCACTTCATCTAAGCCTTGTTCTAATAGGCGAGCTAAACGCAAGCGTTCGGCATCGTCCTTCAGATTCGTTTCGCGGGGATCAACATTGACCGGAAGCGACTGCTCTTTCCAGAGATAGTAGTAGGTGTCCTCGAACGCAGGAATCCAGTAGCGTGCAGCCACGCCCAGGCGCTCGCTAAGCGCCTGGGTGAAACGTTGAGCCAGTGTGTCATTTACATCTACCTGGGCGGCGCCCTCCAGGCAGGCCAGCCATTGAGGATCTCGCCATAGCGGCACGCCATCTTTGCGCCAGTAACAGGCCAGCGCCCAGCGCGGTAACGGCTCGCCGGGATACCACTTGCCCTGCTGTTGTTGAATAGCGCTACCGGGTGCGTAGGCATTCTGCAGGCGCGTAAGCAGCGCCTCGGCTCGTTCACGCTTGTGCTCGCCCAGTGCTTCGGTGTTCCACTGCGGGCTTTCCATATCGTCAATGGAAACAAACGTCGGTTCGCCGCCCATGGTCAGGCGGACGTCCTGCTGGAGGAGTTCGGCATCTACGTCATCGCCTAGCGTGCAGATCCGCTGCCACTGCTCATCGCTGTAGGGCTTGGTGACGCGCGGGTCTTCGTGAATGCGCGCTACTTCCATGGTCACGTCAAACGTGACTTCACACTTGTCGGAAAAACCAGTGATCGCGGCCGCGCTGCCGGTAGTTGGGGTAGCGGCTAGCGGTATATGACCCTCGCCAGCGAATAGACCCGAAGTTGGGTCCAGCCCTACCCAGCCTGCGCCGGGCAGAAATACCTCGGTCCAGGCGTGTAGGTCAGTGAAGTCGACCTCGGTACCGCTAGGGCCATCCAGCGCTTTAACATCGGATTTAAGCTGAATGAGGTAGCCCGAGACAAATCGAGCAGCTAGCCCGAGATGTCGAAAAATCTGCACCAGCAGCCAGGCGCTATCGCGACAGGAGCCGCTAGCAAGCGTTAAGGTTTCTTCGCAGCTCTGCACGCCCGGCTCTAAGCGCACGAGATAGCCGATATCGTTCTGCAGGCGCTGGTTAAGCGCGACTAAAAAATCAACCGTCGTGGTGGGCTCGTGGGATACATCCTGAAGCCACTTTATTAGCAGCGGTCCCGATTCGGTAATTTCCAAATACGGGCTGAGCTCTTGACGCAGCGCTTCTGGGTAAGCAAAGGGAATCGTTTGCGCGATATCGTCTAAGAAGAAATCGAACGGGTTAATGACCGTCATCGGTGCGATGAGCTCGACGGCAATCGTTAACTCTTTACGCGGCTCTGGAAAGACCACCCGTGCATTGAAGTTACCGAACGGATCCTGCTGCCAGTTCAAAAAGTGGTCGTCGCCAGAAAGCTTGAGGGAGTAAGCCTCAATGTGCGTGCGACAGTGAGGCGCCGGACGCAGCCGAATGACATGGGGCGAAAGACGCACCGGGCGATCAAAATGGTAGGTCGTTCGATGATACAAGGCAACGCGAATGGTCATGGGCCACCCTCAAAAGAACCGTTATCAACCGTATGGTTGGGATAAGGAATAACCGAACGTTTCGCAAGTATCGTTCCACTTTTACTATTTTGCAGCCGGTATCTTAACTAAGGCGTTTAACTAAAGTGGAAAGCGCTGTGTGCACTAATATAACACCCACTTATTGCACCAAAATAATGCGAAACGGGCCGTTAATTTGATTGCTCGCCTTGTCCAATAACGTTTGCGCTAGCAAGCGTTGAAATATCGCCAAAGATGGTACGTATTTTGCTCTCAATTGTTTGATTGTTTTGCGCGCAGCAGGCCTACACTGAGCATTGAGGAAGTTGCTGCTTCCACCCCAGCGCTAGGAGAGCGCCCATGAGCCAAGTGAATTGGAATAACTATGCGTGTCGTGACTATTACGATGAGCTGATGGCCGCACCGGGTCAGCCGCGCGAGTCAGCGGGTGAATTGTGCAACATGTTGGCAAGGTTTAGCGCCGAGGAATTGGCCGAGCGGAAAACCGCGGCCGAGATCGCGATACGCACCATGGGGATTACGTTTACCGTCTATTCAGAAGGCGCAATGATTGATCGCGCTTGGCCTTTTGATATTGTGCCGCGGATTATTCCCGCCAGCGAGTGGCGTAAAACAGAAGCGGGGCTTAAACAGCGTGTGCAGGCGCTGAATTTATTTATCGACGATATTTATCACGATCAAAAAGTTATCAAGGATAAGGTGCTGCCGGCTGAGGTGTTGGCCCAATCAGTTAACTTTCGCCCCCAGTGTGTCGGGATTAATCCGCCCCATGGCGTGTGGGCGCATATCTGTGGCTCTGACTTAGTGCGCGATGGCAGCGGTACGCTGTATGTATTGGAAGATAACCTGCGCATACCTTCCGGCGTGTCTTACATGCTTGAAAATCGTAACGTTACCAAGCGAGTGCTGCCGGAACTATTTGCCTCAGGCAAGATTTTGCCGGTAGATGATTACGTCGCGCAGCTTTACGACATGTTGGCAGCTATGTCGCCGCGCCCGGGGGATGAACCACAGATCGTCGTACTTACCCCAGGGATCTATAACTCTGCCTACTTTGAACATGCCTATCTTGCCCAGCAAATGGGAGTGGAGCTGGTACAGGGGAGTGACCTGCTGGTCGATGACGATAATGTCGTTTTTATGCGCACCGTAGAAGGCATGCGCCGAGTGGATGTTATTTATCGCCGCGTTGACGATGAGTTTTTAGATCCCGAAGTGTTTAATCCTGACTCTATGCTGGGGGTGGCAGGCCTAATGCGCGCCTGGCGGGCGGGCAAAGTGGCGCTGGCCAATGCGCCCGGCGCTGGCGTGGCAGATGACAAAGTCGTTTATGCCTTTGTTCCCGCGCTGATTCGCTACTATCTCGACCAGGAGCCGCTGCTGCCTAACGTCCCCAGCTACCTGTGTATGTTCGAAGACGACCGGCGCTATGTCCTCGATCATTTGGATGAACTCGTGGTAAAGCCTGCCAATGAGTCGGGTGGCTACGGCATGCTGATTGGCCCACGTTCAACCAAAGAAACGCGCGAAGAGTTCGCGCGACTGATTAAAGCTAATCCGCGCAACTACATGGCTCAGCCCACCCTGGCGCTTTCGACGACCCCTACGCTGGCGAATGGTGTGCCGCAGCCGCGCCATGTGGATTTACGGCCCTTTATTCTTTCAGGGCCTGAAATTCATGTGACCACCGGTGGTTTAACCCGAGTAGCGTTAATAGAGGGCTCGCTGGTGGTTAACTCTTCCCAAGGCGGTGGCAGTAAAGATACTTGGATTGTGGAAACCGATGAAAAAGCGGCAGCGGCCGCGGTGAAAGGAGACTAACGCCATGCTGTCACGCGTTGCAGAGAACCTTTACTGGATGGCGCGTTATATCGAACGTGCGGAAGATACCGCGCGTCTGTTAAGTGTTAACAGCCATCTAATGCTTGATTTGCCAGGGCGCCTACCGTTGGGCTGGGCACCGCTCATTGATATGACTGGCAGCCTGGAAACTTTTAAATCGCGTCATGACAGCTTTGATGAGCGCAACGTAGTGCACTTTTTGTGTGCTGATCCCGATAATGATATTTCGATTATTTCCGCACTCGCCAGTGCCCGCGAGAACTTAAGAACCACGCGGGACGTTGTGCCAAGAGAGATATGGGAAGAGGTCAATCAGCTTTACCTGAGTGTGGCCGACCATGCCGAAAATGGCGTTAGCCCAAGGCGCCGAGATAGCTTCTTAAAAAGTGTGATTCGCGGATGCCAGGCGCTAACGGGGCTGATTGAAGGCACCTTAAGCCACGGCCCGGCGCGAACGTTTATTGAGCTGGGCCGCCAGCTAGAGCGCGCCGATATGACCACGCGTATTGTTGACGTGCGCTCTGCCAGCTTGCTGCCCCAGAACCCTGAAGAGCTGCTGCCGTTTGAAAACCTTCAGTGGATGAGCGTACTTAAATCACTAACCGCTTACCAAATGTACCGTCAACAGGTGCGCCTGCGTGTGCGGGGGCCGGACGTACTGCGCTTTCTACTGCAAGACCCAAACTTGCCGCGCTCGATTGCTTGCAGTCTTGAAACGTTGCTCCATGAGCTTACGCTATTGCCCCGACAAGACCGCCCAGCGGCGACTGTTTCGCTGGTACGTGCCGACGTGGTGGACGCCGATATTCAAGCGCTGGCGCATTCGCCCAGCAAGCTGCATGCGTTCATCGATGAGCTGCAGATTGGCTTTGCCGCCATTCACGATACGCTCAGCGCGACGTATTTTGTTAATGACGACAGCGTGCCGCGCGTGGCGCAATCGCCGGGGCAGAGCCAAAGTCAAAGCCAAAGTCACGCTGGCGATAACGACAACGACTAGCCGGTTAACGCGGTACCGGGCTGGCGGCCTGAATGATTTTATGCAGGTACGCCAGCTTTTCACGTACGGGCGGGGCAAGCACTCCAGGGGCTAAATCGAGTAGTCCCATATCGCGATTCAGTTCGTTTACCGCTAACCCGACCTGATGAAAAGCAATCAGCATGCTATCTAGGCTGCCGTCGTATTCAACGTGGGTAATGCCCATATGCAGCGCTGTATCCAGCACCGCTACCATATCCAAGTAGTACGCGAACGTTTCAGCAAAATCCTCCCACGGGTGCATGGTGGCGTAAGCGGAAATGAATCGATTGGACCAGTCAGCGGGAGCGCCCGTTTGGTAATACTGCTCTAGGGCTTCGGCATAGCTCGGCCGGTGATGATTGCCAAATACCGCGCGGCAGGCTTCTTCATCGCGCTCTTTCACCAACACGTCCCAATAGTAGTGGCCAATTTCATGACGGAAATGGCCGATCAGCGTGCGGTGGGACTCATTCATATCGACCCGCAGGCGCTCACGCTCCACGTCATCGGCTTCTTTGACGTTGATCGTAATGTGTCCAGAGGCATGCCCGGTATATACCTTCTCTTGCTTGGCGGTCGAGCGCCACAGCCCCTGGTCGGGCAGGGCGTCCGCCATAAACGAGAAGCTTAAGGGCACGGCAATATCATCGTCTTTGGTGCCGTGCGGCAGTTTGAGTAGATCCAGCGTATGAAATAGCCGACGCTTAGCGGCTTCAAGGGCTGCCCAGCGCTCACGGTGCCCGTCAATCGCCAGGTCAGGGATGACGTCGTTATAGCGGCAGCAGTCGCATAGCGTGTCAGCGTGGCCTTCCTTCATCACCACCATCCGGTTGCAGACGTTCTCAACGGCATAGTTATAGCATTTCATTAGCGGGGTTTCGCAGCCTGGGTGTGTGCAGAGAAAGCCGCCACTCTCCAGCGGTTCAATGGCTACAATGTTGCTGCAACTCGGACACCAGCCTACTTCTGACTGGCATGCAAGGCATTGAGTATTCTCATAAAAAACAGGATTGCCACAGCAACAGCTAAAAGTCTGCATAAATAGTTCCCTGTGCTTATAACACGTCATGCCTAGCATTTATCGTGAACAATCCTCTCAGGCATGGCTGGCCTGATTAGCCGAAGCATAGCCAGCGTTGTCTCAATTGGGAAAAGCTAATTGACGCCACGCCGAAGATTTTGTTTACTCACGTGATACTTGGTTGACGTTAACGTCAACTTGCTGCTATACCCTGAACACCCATTTATTATCACTACGCCTGTCAGTAACCGCTTTCCAACAATAAATACGCATTTTTAAGTAACAGGAGCAGCACTATGTCCGTTCGCCAAATCCCTATGTATATCGATGGTCAGCCCGTGCAGTCAAAAAGCCAAGAGTGGCACGACGTGGTTAACCCTGCGACGCAAGAAGTGGTCGCTCGGGTACCGTTCTGCACGGCTGAGGAAGTGGAGCGCGCTGTTAGCAGCGCAAAAGAGGCGTTTAAGACGTGGCGTAAAGTGCCGCTGGGCAAGCGTATGCGCATTATGCTCAAACTCCAGGCTTTGATTCGCGATAACACGTCGGAACTCGCGGCGTTGATTACCGAAGAGCATGGTAAAACCCTACCGGATGCGGAAGGCGAAGTAGGTCGTGGCCTAGAGGTCGTAGAACACGCTTGTTCGATTACTTCGCTGCAGCTTGGCGAGCTGGCGGAAAATGCGGCGAATGAAGTCGATGTTTACACCATGCATCAACCGCTCGGCGTTGGTGCGGGGATCACTGCGTTTAACTTTCCAATCATGTTGCCGTGTTTTATGTTCCCGCTGGCGATTGCGACCGGCAACACCTTTATTCTAAAGCCGTCGGAGCAAGACCCAAGCTCTACCATGCGCTTGGTGGAACTGGCCCACGAGGCTGGAATCCCGCCCGGGGTACTCAACGTGGTGCACGGTGGGCCTGATGTGGCCAATCAGATTGCTGATCATCAAGATATCAAAGCGCTTTCGTTTATTGGCTCAACCCACGTAGGTTCATTGCTTTATAACCGCGCGGCGGCAGCAGGCAAGCGGATGCAGGCGATGATGGGTGCTAAGAATCACTGCGTGGTCATGCCTGATGCCAACCGCAGTCAGGCCATTAACAACTTGCTGGGTTCGGCATTTGGCGCCGCGGGCCAACGCTGTATGGCCAACTCGGTGGTCGTACTCGTGGGGGATGCACGGGAATGGTTAACCGATATTGTTGATGCCGCACGTAATATGAAAGTGGGGCCAGGTACCCAGCTTGATGCAGACTTAGGCCCGTTGGTCTCACCCGCTGCGCGTGATCGTGTTTTGCGCTTAATCGATGCGGGTGAAAAAGAGGGCGCCAAGCTGATGGTCGATGGCCGCAATGTCCAGGTAGAGGGCTACCCTAACGGTAACTTCGTTGGGCCGACGCTATTTGCCGATGTGACCGCCGATATGACTATTTATCGTGAGGAGATTTTTGGGCCTGTGCTGTGTGTGGTCAGCGTTGAAACGCTGGATGATGCCATCGCCTTTATCAATGCCAACCCTAACGGTAACGGTACCTCGATTTTTACCAACTCAGGCTGGGTGGCGCGCCGTTTTGAAACCGACATTGATGTGGGGCAAATCGGTATTAACGTGCCGATTCCGGTACCGGTGGCATATTTCAGCTTTACCGGTTCGCGGGCGTCGAAGCTCGGTGATTTAGGGCCAAACGGTAAGCAGGCCATCGCTTTCTGGACGCAAACAAAAACCGTCACGGCACGCTGGTTCGAGCCGGAGAACGTTTCTAGTGGCATTAATAGCACGATTTCGCTGGGCTAAAAAAACGCGGTTCATCGCCCCATTAGACCCCGCTTAAACGGGGTCTAATGATAGTAGGGCAGGGCGCTACCTGTATGGATTAAGCGGTGTCGCATTACTCAAAAGTTATCAAAAATAGTCAGGCTTTCTTCAAGCAGCTGTTCGATTGGATCAAGCTGACTCTCATGCAATACAAGTAAAGAGGGTTCATTGATGACGTTGGGCGCTTGTGGTACGAGTAGCGCAAATTCGCCTTCTTCAAGATGAAATTCGTGTATTTCGCGTATGCCCAGCGGTGTTATACATTGGGTGCACCGGTAGTTGTCATCCTCGCCATAAGTGAGGCGGTGGTACATTTTGAACAACGTATAAAGGGCTAAGCCGCCTTCAAAGGCAGGCCAGCGAGCCGGCGTGTCGCGAATGTCGAGGGTAAGATCTTGACCCACGGCCTCAGCATCTGCAATGGCATCATCTAGAGGCGTTGCTAGAACGGCAGTTTTATCGGCAGGTAATGGCGTGTTGTGCTTTGCCGCATTGACAAACTCTTGAACTGCACGCTTAAAGTCAGCCACACCATGGAGAGGATAGTCCACATGCTGAAGATCTTCGGGTTCAAAGCCGCCATTTTCCCAGCCATGGATCACTCTTAGTGTCATATGGCCCCGATTCATAGGCCGAGCAAGCAACATATGCAGCATGATTCGGATGTGTAGCTGGCGCTCATCCGTATTATTTTCAAACGCTCGATAGGGGTCGGTAAACAGCTCGTTTAGACGGCCAGAGATATGTTCCTTAGCTTCGTTATGACTCATGACAATGTCTCTTTGAAAGAGCTATTTAGTAGGCGTCGCGCATAAGTTTCTGCGTAACCCGGTTATTCATTATGGCGAGCAGGGCTGCCGATGCAACGTTTCTTAAGTTAACTGTTTATTTTGTATTAGGTAAACAGTTTTAATGAAGTCGTTGAAATTAACAATAAAGAGGTGATTATGTTGCCATCATTAAGTCGCTTTAACGTGCCAGAAACGCTCGATGATCTGCCCGACGATATTCGCACTACGATTCTGGCCGTTCAGGAAAAAGCGGGCTTTGTGCCCAATGTTTTCCTAATGCTGGCCCATCGTCCCGCTGAGTTCAGGGCGTTTTTTGCCTATCACGACGCGTTAATGGAACGGGAATCAGAGTCGCTCACTAAAGCAGAGAAAGAGATGATTGTGGTCGCTACCAGTGCGCGAAACCGCTGCTTATATTGCGTGGTGGCACACGGTGCGCTGGTGCGCATTTATAGTAAAGACCCGCTGCTGGCCGACCAAGTCGCGATTAATTATCGCGTGGCGCACATTAGCGAGCGCCATCGCGTGATGCTCGATTTTGCCATGCATTGCGCAATTGATATCGGTGAAATGACCGACGAGTGGTCTGCACGCTTGCTGGCCGTCGGCTTCAGTCAAGAGGATTGCTGGGATATCGGCGCTATTGCTGCTTTTTTTGGCCTGTCTAATCGACTGGTGACGCTGGCGGGGACGCCGCCTAATGAGGAGTTTTACCTGATGGGGCGCGTGCCGCGCGAGGCAGCGACGCCCAGCGGTTAAGCGTTACTTTACCTTTGCTTTGTTTCACTTTCCTTTACTGAGGCGCGGTTTTCATTGAGGATAGCGCCTCCATTCACTGTCGCCAGGGGAGCCCTTATCAAGGAGGGCTGAGAATGCGCGTTGCGCAGACCCTGGAACCTGATCCGGTTCATACCGGCGGAGGAAGTGCGACATGCTTTACCTAACGTCAGCTGTACTTGGCGCGGCGCTGTGCTGCTTTGCTTTTCTAGGCCTGCGGGCACGCTGGGTTGATGGCCCGCTCGATGATTATATTACCGCTCGCAATTCGCAAACGGCCTCGACCCTGGGGCTTTCCTTTCTTGCGTCCGGCATGGGGGCGTGGATTCTCTTTGCGCCGCCGGAAATTGGTGCCTTTGTGGGCCCGCTTGCCCTGGCAGGCTATGCGCTTGGCTCGGCATTACCTTTTATTGTATTAGGTCTTTACGGGCCTAAGATTCGCCGGGCGCTTCCTGAGGGGCGTAGCATCGCTGAATTTGCAGAGGCTTGCTATGGCCTCGGCGTACGGCGCTGGGTCACGTTAGTGTCCATTGCCTATATGGCCTGCTTTCTAGCCGCTGAGCTAACCGCGATTGGTGCGATTACGGCATTGCTGTCTGATGTGCCTCCCGCTTTAGTGATTATTGGCGTTGCGCTGGCCACGCTTATTTATACGGCAGTGGGCGGCCTGCGAGCCAGCCTTGCTACTGATCGTTGGCAGGCCTGGCTGCTGCTGGCGCTATTGGCCGTGGTGGGCAGCATGGCACTTTGGCGGCTGCCCTCTATGCCGAGCGAAGCGGCGCTGCCTGCTATTCCTGTGACCAGCGCGCTCAGCGTGGCGTTGACGCTGGTGATTGCGGTAACGGCCGCCAACTTATTCCATCAGGGCTATTGGCAGCGCGTATGGGCTGCTAAAGATGACCAAAGCCTGGGGCGTGGCGCATTGCTCGGCGGCGCTATGACGATAGTAGTGGTGATGGTCATTGGTGGTTTAGGCATATTGGCGGCAATGAGCGGGGTGTCTCTGGGCGCACCACCGATGCCGTTTTTTGCGCTGCTAACAGATGCGCCCGCTTGGCTGTCGCTCTCTGCGCTGGTATTGGCTGTGACCTTGGTAGCCTCCAGTGTCGATACGCTACAAAACGGTATTGCCTCGCTCATTGTCGCCCGTAGCGGGCAGCGCGGTGTTTCGCTGGTTGCCGCCCGGTGGGTGACGGTTGGGTTAATGATTCCCGTGGTGGTGATTGCTTTGCAGGGGTTATCGGTACTGCGCCTTTTCCTGATTGCCGACTTACTTTGCGCCGCCATTGTGGTGCCAGTATTGCTAGGTTTGTGGCAGCGCATGACGCCAATAGCTGCGGTTGGCGGCGGTGTTGCTGGGCTGCTCGGGGCTATTTTGCCAGGGTGGCTAAGCCAGGGCAGTTTCAGCGCAGGCGTGGTGGCGGCGAGCTTTCCTGGCAGTATTCCAACGCTGGGCCCCTTTCTGGGCGCACTGACTATTTCAACGTTGGTCAGCGTGGTGCTCGCCTATGCTATAAAGAAACAGCCCGTGCAGAAGGGTGCCGCGTAGCGTGAGCTTGGTGTGCCGGGACTGCATCGCTATAGTGGCTAAGTACGTAGAACGATTAGCGCTTCTGAGCGCTAGCTAATCGCAAGGACGACTATGATTAGAACTATGCTTACTACGCCCGATGGTGCGGTTCACGAAGGTAATGAAGACTTGCTGGCCATGTGGAAATCCACGCCTGACAGCCATATCTGGATCGATATGCAGGGTGAGACGCAGGACAGTGAACGCACCATTTTAGAGGCTTTTGAATTTCATCCCATGGCGATTCAGGATGCCCATAAAGAGCGCCATCCGCCAAAAATTGAAGAGTTCGATAATCACACGCTGATTATCTACCGAGGTATTTCATCTTTCGATGCCGAGTTAAATTATCTTCCCCAGCAGGTCTGTTTTTTTGTCGGTGAACGGTTTTTAGTGACGCTTCATCCCGGTGAAGCGCTCAGTATTGAACGGCTGTTTAATGAGCACGGCAAGACGCTGCTGGCGCACTCCCCTGAGCATGTCGCGCTGCGAGTAATGTATATTTCCGCCGGCTTTTATATCGATAGTCTGCTCGAATTTGAAACCGAACTGAGCGACCTGGAGGATGAGCTGCTCGAAGACGGTAACGATGTGCTCATGCGCAAGATCATTACCTATCGCTCTCGGCTGGTGAAAATGCGCCGTATCTTTAGCTATCACCAGGGAATTACCCAAGAGCTAACGGCTTACGACTACGAGCATGTGCCCCGTGAAGAAAGCGAGACGCTTCACGCGATTAACGATGTCGCGGATCGCTTCGAGCGCCTCTACACCTTAACGCAGATGTACTATGAGATTTGCGGTGATTTAGTCGATGGCTATATCTCTATTTCATCCCACCAGCTAAATATCACCATGCGTGTGCTGACGGTCATTACCGCCATCTTTGTACCGCTGACGTTTATTGCCGGCATTTACGGCATGAACTTTGAAAATATGCCTGAGCTTCGCTATCAGTACGGCTATTTTTTTGTGTGGGGAGCCATGCTGGGAATTGGTGGGATACTGATTTGGCTATTCAAACGTAAACACTGGTTTTAACGCCAGACAGAGGAGCCAGCGCTATGGCCGATACTGCACAGATGGTACCAGCGACGATGGCCGCCATGCTCTTAACGGGGCATGGGGATATCGATAAATTGGAATACCATCAGGATGTCGCTACGCCGCAACCCAGGGCAGGTGAGGTACTGGTGCAGGTAACCGCCACGGCCAAGAACAACACGGATCGAAAAGCCCGGGAAGGCCTTTATCCCACCAAAGACAAGGGCGACGTCACGTCGTTTGCCATGGGCGGCACGCCAACGCTTACCTTTCCGCGTATTCAGGGCGCTGACGTGGCAGGCCGCGTGGTAGCCGTGGGTGAAGGTGTTGGCGCCGAGCGTATTGGTGAGCGGGGTCTGCTCGATTTTAATATCTACGCTGACGAGCGTCGCGATATTAATCTAACGCCGGATTATTACGGCCACGGGGCTGACGGTGGCTTTGCTGAATATATCGCCGTACCTGCTGATCAGTTTTACGCCGTTCCGAATCCTGAGCTGCGCGATGCTGAGCTGGCGTCGATGGGTATGTGCTCGTATCAAACCGCTTACCACATGATGACAGCTGCCAATATAGGTGCCGGTGAGCGGGTGCTGGTAAGCGGCGCCAGCGGTGGCGTGGGGACGGCGCTCATTCAGCTGTGCCGCATCGTTGGAGCCATCCCTTATGCCGTCAGCCAGCGTGATAAAGCCTCTGCGCTAAGCGCACTCGGCGCAGAGGCGGTGATTGATCGTGGCGACTTGCCGACGTTTGTTGAGCGAGTGCTGGCTACCACTGACGGCAAACCGATTGATGCAGTGATGGATCTGGTGGGTGGTGAGATGACGAACCTGTTTATCGATACCATGATTGTCGATATGCAGGGCCGTAAGAGCTATCCGCGGCTTTCAATAGCCGGTGCCAGCGGTGGCAATCTCAGCGAAATGATGTGGACCCGCATTTATCTTTATCAGGTGCAGATGTTTGGCGTTTCTCACGGTACCCGTGAAGAGGCTGAACAGCTTGTTGCCTGGATTCGCGACGGCCAATTAAAGCCTGTGCTTCACGCAGCGTTTAAACTTTCCGAGCTACACGCTGCCGAACGCTATTTTGTAAATCGGGGTAGCAACTATCTGGGCAAAATTGTGCTGGTTCCCGATTCACAGTGGGCCTCGCACGGTGCGCTGTTCGCTCTTGAAAACATCTCTTCCGACGCTCAGGAGCAACGCTAGTGCATAATTTTCACACCATTCAGTTAATGGATACTCACGCCGGTGGCGACGTTAGCCGTATTGTTACGGGAGGCATTGATAGTTTGCCGGGTGCCACCGTGCGCGAACAGATGGAGTACCTGCGCGATGACGCCGACGGTTTGCGGCGCCTGCTACTAGAAGAGCCTTACGGCGTACCGGAAATGTCGGTCGATTTGTTGGTGCCAGCCTGCCATCCGGAGGCCGTCGCGGGTTACATCATTATGGAAGTGATGGGTTACCCCATTTACTCTGGCTCCAATACGCTGTGCACGGCCACCGCGGTACTAGAGAGCGGCATTGTGCCTAAGCAAGAAGGTATTCAGCGCTTCAAGCTAGAAGCGCCCGCGGGCCTCGTGCAAATTGAAGCGCAGGTGCATAACGGCGTTGTCGAATCGGTTACCTGCAGCGGGTTGCCCAGTTATATCGACACCCATCGCGCTACGATTCACGTGCCGAGTATTGGCGATGTGACCTACTCAATCGCTTATAGCGGTGGCTTTTATGCGTTGGTAGATGCTACTGAGCTTGGTTTTAAGCTAGTGCGTGATGAGGAACGAGCGCTGGCTGAATGCGCTTATAAAATTGTTGAGGCAATTAAAGCGCAGCGTGGCTTCTCCCACTACACGCTTGGTGATGTAGGGCCATTGCCATTTTTACACTTTATGGGCCCTGAGGAGCAGATAGCAGAGAGTTATATACGCTCACGTTCCACCACTTATGTTCATCCTGGCGTTATTTGCCGCAGCACCACAGGTACCGGTACGTCGGCACGCTTAGCGCTAATGAACTATGAAGGGCGGCTGAGCGTGGGGGATCAGCTGGAGACCGTTTCGCTGCGTGAGACGGGCTTTATCGGCACCTTCACTGGCACGCATCAAGAGGGCGATTATCAGGTCGTCGAAAACACTATCACCGGTCGCAGCTACTTGTTGGCTCACTCTGATATCGTTATCAACTGTGACGACCCTATGGTGGCCTGTGGCGAGCTACATCATATATTGCGTGATCGTCATCAGCGCACCGAGTCTGAGACGTAACCTTCTGCTTCCAGCCGTTTCCATACCGGGGCTTTTTCAGCTTCGGTCATGGCTCCCCAGCAGGCTATTTCATCTAGTGTACGGCCGCAGCCTTCGCACACCGATGTTGACGATTCTATTTGGCAGATTTGTACGCAAGGCGAAATAGGCCGCACCTTAGCGAGTGCATGGGTTTTAGTCATGATTGAAAGCTCTTTGGCGTTAAGTATCGAGCGATGGCTTATGAGGCAGATACTTTGCCGCGCAGCGATTTGACTTTACCTTTGCGGGTTTTGTGGTCAACCCGTCGGCGTTGTGAGCCTTTAGTGGGCTTAGTGGCACGGCGAATTTTTTGCGGTTTGGTGGCACTCCGTATCAGCTCTCTTAAACGTGCCAGTGCATCTTCTTTATTTAGCTCAAGCTTGCGATGGCTCTGGGCTTTAATAATCACCACGCCTTCTTTGCTAATGCGCTGATCGGACAACGCCATTAACCTTTCTTTGTAGAGTGGTGGCAGCGTGGAACTCAGAATGTCGAAGCGCAAGTGTACTGCTGACGCGACCTTGTTGACGTTCTGGCCGCCAGCGCCTTGGGCACGAATCTGGCTGATATCAATCTCCCAATCAGCCAAGGTAACGTTACTGGAAATGGTGAGCATTCATGTCCTCTGTGTTACTCATGAGCCTATAAGGCTAGCACAATTGGCACAGAGGCGGGGCTTCTTGGCTGAATGATACTAACCAACTCTAGCCAGCTAAATTATTGACTGACTGCCCATTGATATAAGCCAGTAGGTTGCTAAACGCATCGCCAAAGTAGAGCTCATAGCTGTCTTTTTCGACGTAGCCTAGGTGCGGTGTGGCGACTAAGTTGGGCAATTCGAGCAGAGAGCTTGTGACGACAGGCTCCGCATCAAATACGTCAATCGCGGCTTGACCTGGGCGTCCGGCGCGTAGCGCCTGTTCAAGCGCCTGTGATGCCAGTAGCTGAGAACGGCTAGTGTTCACCAGTAGTGAGGTGGGCTTCATTTGGGCGAGTGATTCAGCGGTGACGATACCCCGGGTATCATCGTTCAAACGTAAGTGAAGGCTTAACACATCGGCGCGCTGGAAAAAATCCGCCTGGCTTTTGGCAACGTCAAGGCCAGCCTCAATGGCGCGCTGGCGGGTGCTTTCCCGCCCCCATACCAGTACTTTCATGTCAAACGCCTGGCCATAGCGCGCGACGAGGCTGCCGATTTTTCCATAGCCAAAAATACCTAGCGTGCGCCCCTTGAGCCCCGTGCCCAGCGTGCGCTGCCAACGGCCTGCTTTTAGGTTTTCAACCTCGGCTGGGATATGGCGCATCGCGGCCAGCACTAGTCCCCAGGTGAGTTCCGCGGCGGCGTTAGGCGAGCCGGTGCCCGCCATCACGGTCACGCCATGGCGGCGGCAGGCCGCCATATCAACATGCGCCGCACCGCCACCGGTTTGACTAATCACCTTGAGGTTGGGCAGGCGCTCAAGTAAGGCCGCCGTAATGGGCGTGCGTTCACGAATGAGTACCAACGCTTCGGCGTCCTTAAGTCGCGCGCTCAGCGCGTCTACATCCGTGAGGGTGTCGTGATAAACCGTTACGTCGTGACCTTCCAACTGCCGAAAAGCATCTAAATCGTGAACACAGCCCTGATAATCGTCGGGAATGGCAATCTTCATTGCGAGAGCTCCTTGCTTGGCCGCACTAATATTTATAAAACGCATCATCGCTAGTAATGCTGTTGTAAAGTGATCGTACCCCGAAATTAGCTATTAAGGCGTTATCGATGAGCGACTACTTGCTAGATGAATCCCCCTTAAGTCCAGGTGTTATATATCGCTTATTGTCTGGCACTGTTTGCCCTCGCCCTATTGCCTGGGTCGCGACTCAAGATAAACACGGCAATGCCAATTTGGCACCGTTTTCCTTTTTTAACGTAGCCAGCGTCAATCCGCCTGTGCTGGCATTCTCACCGTTGCTAAACGGCAGTGGAGAGCTTAAAGACACGGTCCGCAATTTAAATGAAGTCGCAGAATGTGTCGTCCACGTGGGCAGTGAAGGGCTCGTTGAGGCGCTCAATGTCACCAGTGCAAGCGTGCCGCCAGACGAAGACGAGTTTGCGCTGGCCGGGCTAGAAAAAGCCAGCATGCCCGGTGTTAGCGTCCCTCGGATTGCTAACGCGCCGGTTGCTTTTGGCTGCAAACTGTTCGATATGATTCGCTTTGGCGACCAGCCCTTAGCAGGCACCTTAGTGCTTGCCCAGGTGGTCTCGATTCATATTGATGATGCGCTGTGGGATGGCCGCCATGTTGATATGGAACGGCTCAAGCCCGTGGGTCGATTAGCCGGTAGCGATTACCTTCGTATCAGCGACCGCTTTGCTATTGAACGTCCTGCTTAAAAAGACTTTCTGTTGCTATGGGTTAAGTAACGGTAGCTGAAGAAGTTGCTCTGTAGTAATGGACTACTACCCCTTGCCGGTAAGCGCTTGCTAGTCTCGTTTCACACGCTAGGCGTGTGCTCAATCGCTCGACCAATAACGATAAGGAGTAATGAGATGAGCAGTAAGCGCATTTTAATGATTACCGGCGACTTCACTGAAGATTATGAAACGATGGTGCCTTTTCAGGCGCTCATGGCCGTTGGGCATCGTGTGGATGCGATCTGTCCTGGAAAAGCCTCGGGCGATACTGTGGCTACCGCGATACATGATTTCGAAGGTGATCAAACCTATTCTGAAAGGCTTGGCCATCGCTTTGCGCTGAATGCCGATTTTGCGAGCACCAACCCCGCCGACTACGATGCGCTTGTGATACCTGGCGGTCGCGCCCCGGAATATCTGCGTTTAAATAAAGATGTGCTGGCGATGGTTCAGCACTTTTTTGAAACCAACAAACCTGTCGCCGCCGTTTGTCACGGTGCGCAATTGTTAGCCGCGGCTAACGTGTTAAAGGGGCGTCAGTGCTCCGCTTATCCGGCCTGTCAGCCAGAGGTAGAACTAGCTGGCGGCCACTTTGCTAATCTAGAGGTAACCGAGGCCGTGACCGATGGTAACTTGGTCACGGCGCCCGCCTGGCCAGCCCATCCGGCCTGGCTTGCCCAGTTTATGGCGTTGCTTAATAAGTAAGCCTGAATGGCAAGATAACGACGTTCGCCCAGCACTGTGCTGGGCGAACTATGCGCTTGCCCGCTATGCTATTAGCAAGCGACCCGCACTCATTAAGCCGCTAAGAGACAATGCCCATGTGTAAGCTCTTTATTAACGCTAATCCCGAACTGTGGCGCAGTGCTACCCACTCGCTGCGCATTGACGGAATGGTCACCAGCGTACGTATGGAGAATTATTTCTGGCAACTTCTTGAAGAGATTGCTCAGCGTGATGACATGAACACGGTTCAGATGATTACTCGGCTTTATCATGAGTCCATCGACGCTGGGCACGATTTGGGCAACTTCACCTCGTTTTTACGCGTTTGTGCGCTGCGCTATCAGGCGCTTCAGTTGACCGGCGATATTCCTACGCGGCATCAGGTGCCTATCGCCACATTAGACGCTGAGAAAATCCTAGCACGTGAAGGTGGCCACCGGCTCGGCTCAATACATTAAAGCGTTAGTTGAGGCGCGCTTTTAATTCATCCAAAAAGGCTTGAATGCGCGCAGCGTTAGTACCTACATCGCTGGCGCCTATACGCGATGCCGAACGCATATCCACCTGCACTGCGTCCTCGCGTTCCGTTAAGCGAATGACAACGTCATCCTCAAACCCAAACCAGGGTGTCGTGGCCGTCGCCTCTATGTGATCGTCGCTAATCCTGGCAATTCGCCAGCCAGCTTCTTCTGCCTCTGCCTGTGCCGCCGCCAAGACTGCCGGGGGCGTTGCCTTCAAAATGAGAGGTTTTATCGCCGGATAAGCCGCTTGCTGTTGCCGAGCGGTTTCTTCGCCGGGATAAGCGAGTGCATTAGGCGCTGCTTGGCGAGCGCTGGCTAATGCTTCAAAAGCAGGCGGATTTTGCATATCGGTGGTGATGTCGTGAATGGCGGGTAGAGACTGGGCACGCTGCCAGTGCTGCCAAGGCACGTAAAGCAGCGCTGCCGCACTAAAAATAACGAGTGTTGCTATCACTGCTGGCGTGGAGCGGCGTTTGATCGCACTAACGAGAAGCGCCACAAGGCTTAATGCAACCGCTGCCCCGGCGGCATAGACGCCGTTGCGTAGTAAGATAAATGCCTCACTTAACGAGATATGTTCACCGCGGTATGCTGGGCCTGATCCGGCCATCATCATGGCTGCCACGATGAGCAGTACAATGCTTAACCCTGCGAGCACACCCGGCCAGCGGCTAAGGTTGGGGCGAGAGGCTTTTTGGCGTGTCGTCACGTTTTCTCCTTATTACATCGTATTCAGCTATTGTTAACGCAACTGCGCCATCAATGAGATTTTTATGACCGCTATAAAAACAGCGCTACGCGAATTGCTCGTGAGCGCACCGCGTGAGGCACTGCCTATGACCTATCAGCAGGTCGCTTCAGCACTGTCGCTAACCCCGCCTCGTACCATCGCCCAGGTCACTCAGTCACTTGAGCAGTTAATGCGGGAAGACGCTACGCAAGAAAAGCCGTTCATGGCCGCATTAGTGGTTAGCCGGCAAGGCAATGGCTTGCCGGCAGCAGGCTTTTTTGAACTAGCCGTTGCACTTGGGCGCTTTCCTTCTGATAGAGCGCTGCATGAGGCGGCGTATCACGCTGAGTTTCAGCGAGCGGTCAGCGAACGCAGCCAGCACTAATCTTGACGCTGTCTGGGTCTCTGGCGCAGTGGCTCTAACAGCTCACTAAGGCCATTATGGTCAATTTCCTGCATCAACTGTAGCAGCTGGCCGATTTCACCTGAAGGAAATCCCTCCCGAGCAAACCAGTTCAGGTAAGGGCCGGGGAGGTCGGCAATGAGCCAACCCGCGTGCTTTCCAAAAGGCATGGTGCGTGTCACTAGCTTTTCCAGGTCTTCTGGTTTCATACGCTAAATTCCATCCATTCTCATTTAAGTGATGCCATATGTTTCTGATGTGGCGGATTTTTGTTAGACTTTCGTCGACAAATGATACCTATCTCGATAAAGGACGCCTATCTTTCCGGCACGTTCTTTATGTACCGCCAGGGGCATGACATGCAAAAACGTTTCAACCTTTTACTCTGTTCGCCGCTTTTAGCGCTAGCAGCTATGCCCATTTCAGCCGATGAGCCTGTAGACGTCGTGTTGATTGGTGGCGGTATTATGAGCGCCACGCTCGGCACCTATCTACAAGAGTTAGAGCCTGAGTGGAATATCCAGCTTTTTGAGCGCCTTGATCAAGTGGGTCAAGAAAGCTCGAATGCTTGGAACAACGCCGGCAGCGGCCACTCCGCCTTTATGGAACTGAATTATACGCCGGGCGATGGCGATCACGTCGAAATTGAGCGTGCGATCAACGTAACCGAGCAGTTCGAGCTTTCTCGTCAATTCTGGGCGCATCAGGTAGACCAGGATGTTTTGAGTGATCCGGCCGCTTTCATCAACACCGTTCCACATCATGCGCTTGTTTGGGGTGAAGATGACGTCGCGTTCCTGCGCGAGCGTCATGCCACCATGGTACAAAATCCGCTTTATGCTGATATGGAATACTCTGAAGACCGTGACGAGATCGCAGAGTGGATGCCACTCGTGATGGCCGGTCGCGATGGTGATACTCCCGTTGCGGCAACGCGAATGCAGATGGGGACGGAGGTTAACTACGGCGCCCAAACAGAGCAGATGATTGAATCGCTAAGCGATAACGAACATTACACTTTGTCGTTGAACAGCGAAGTGCGCGGGCTTGAGCGCAATGACGACGATACATGGCATGTGACGGTTAAAAACTTAGAAAGCGGCGATGAAACCAGCGTTGACGCTCGCTTTGTCTTCATTGGTGCCGGTGGCGCCGCGCTACCGCTTCTTCAGGCATCGGGTATTCCTGAAGCGAGTGTTTATGCAGGCTTTCCGGTAGGTGGTCAATTCCTTTACACCACGAACCCTGACGTCGTCGCTCAGCATCAAATTAAAGTATACGGAAAGGCTGGCGAGGGTTCTCCGCCCATGTCAGTGCCGCATTTAGACTACCGTAATCTTAACGGTGAGCCGGCGTTGTTCTTTGGCCCGTTTGCGACGTTCTCCAGCAAGTTCCTCAAAGAAGGCTCCTGGACGGACCTGTTTGGCTCAATGACGTTCAACAATACTTGGCCAATGATGGAAGTCGGCCTGGATAACTTTAACCTGGTGCGCTATTTGGTTGGCCAGGTGCTGATGTCTGATGGCGATCGTATGGAAGCCTTGCAGGCCTTTTATCCAGAAGCCAACCCAGATGATTGGGAGCTATGGACAGCGGGGCAGCGGGTACAGATTATCAAGAATGATCCTGAAGACGGCGGCACTCTGCAATTTGGTACCGAGGTCGTCATCTCTGCTGATGGCACCATGTCAGCTCTGATGGGCGCTTCACCGGGCGCCTCGACGGCACCTTCTATCATGTTGAATTTGCTTGACACGGCCTTCCCAGCACAGATGGAAAGTAGCGAATGGCAAGATACTCTGCGTCAAATTGTGCCTTCATACGGCCAGCATCTCGCAGAAAATCCTGAGTTGTTGAGTGAGGTGCGTGCTTACACTGCGAATGCTTTAGAGCTTGACGAGCCAGCGAATTTGGCCGCTGCCAATGGCAGCGATGAAGCGCTGGAAGAAGAAGCAAACACCAGTGCGGATGAGCCGCAACCCAACGGCGGTGGAGACGAGATTCAAGGTGACGTTGAAGAGGACGATGCTGAGATGAACGACGCACAGGACACCGAGCAGCAAGACGTTACGACCGACGCTTAATGCGTGTGAACTAACGCTTTTCACGTACCAATACGCCAGCTCTGTTGAGCTGGCGTTTTTTTTGCTTTTTTGTGATTACTTCAATGGCTGCTCGATGATTTGAGCGGAGCCGTTAAGTAAGTCGGCGAGCGCAGCGGCGGGCGGACTTAAATGCCCGCTAGCCCGGTGGATGAGCCCAATGTCGCGGTGAAACGTCCGCTCGGCTAGATCAATAGCCCGTACTTCTTTAGGCCAGCGTTTAAGTGCTCCCGACTGCGGGGCAAGTGCCACGCCCACCCCATTGGCCACTAATTGCACAATGGCATCTAGCTCATCAACCTCGCATACCTCGCGGACATGGCAGTGATTGTCTCTTAAAAAGCGATCCACCTGCCGGCCGCCAAAAGATGCGCGGTCATAGCGCACAAAAGGGTGAGTAGCCAGCATCTGTTGCCAAGACTCAATCGGTAGTCGGCGCGGGACTATTAAGCGAAAAGGCTCATGGGCAAGCGGCGTCCAGCGTAAATCGCTATGCAGCGAAAACGGCGGGCGAATGATCACCGCCATATCTAGCTCACCGGCATCGACCTGGTTCATTAGCGCCATGGAAAGACCGGGGACTACCCGGGTGCAGCATTCAGGAAATCGGCGATGAAAGTTGGCCAAAATGTCGGGTAAAAACGTACGTTGAATAGAGGCAATAGCGCCAATGTTCACGCGAGTGTTCAGCTCTTGACCGGAGGGCGAAGCCCCTAAAGTGCCATAAAGCGCAAGCAGCGAGTGGGCCTGCTGCAACGTTTCTTGGCCGCGCTGAGTCAGTATTGCAACGCGGCCTTTACGCTCAAACAAAGCCACGCCAAGGGCGCTTTCCAAGCGTTTCATTTGAGCGCTGATCGCGGCTTGCGTCAGGCCTATTTTATTACCTGCCGCTGCGAAGGTGCCTTCCTGGGCAACGGCAATCAACGTTTTGAGCTCACGAATCATTCATAAATACTTTTTGTGGATTAGTTAAAAAACAATTGATTTTATTTTTGCATATCACGTCTTAGGATAATGACACCGTGGCCTTGCAAGACGCTAGCCATTTTACCTAACGCAAAGATTTAGGAGATGCTCATGAGCCTTTCACCTTTTCACTTGGCAATTCCCGTGTACGACGTAGCGCTTGCAAGAGCCTTTTATAATGATGTGTTTGGCTTGGAAGAAGGGCGCTCCAGCGAGCAGTGGGTCGATTTTAATTTTTTTGGTCACCAGCTGGTCATTCATGAGCAGCCTAAAACGCCAGGCCAAGACAGCGCGCATACCAACCCCGTTGACGGCCATAACGTGCCAGTTCCGCACTTTGGTGTGATTTTAGGGTGGAGCGAGTGGGAAGCGTTAGCTGAGCGCTTAAAAGCACGCGATACCCAGTTTGTAATCGAGCCTTACGTACGCTTTAAGGGTGAAGTAGGCGAACAGGCCACCATGTTTCTGCTCGACCCTTGTGGTAACGCGCTCGAGTTCAAAGCGTTTAAAGACATGAGCCAAGTGTTCGCAAAGTAAGCATCGGGCGCTAAAAAGTAAGCATCGGGCGTTAATCAGCGCTCTATGTAGTTTAAGCCCGTAAGGCCTGCTCTTGGCGGCGATGCTGCAAAGGCGGTTCGCCAAAGTAGCGTTTATAGTCGCGGCTAAACTGAGGAACGCTGCGGTATCCAACGGCCGCAGCGGCCTGATTGACGTTATGATTATCCTGCACAAGCAGCTGTTGCGCTTTGATCAAGCGAAGTCTTTTTAAGTACTGAGCGGGTGACGAGCGCGTGATCTGCTTGAAGTGCTGGTGAAACGTTGATGGGCTCATATTTGCCTGCTGGGCCAGCTGCTCTACGCTAAACTCACCTGCAACGTTAGCATGTAGCTTTGAGAGCACCTGCACGATGCGTGAGTAATGGCCGTGCCCTAGTACCAGCGCCCTTAATGCGGGCCCCTGCTCTCCTTTTAGTGCTTCAAACACCACATCGCGAATGCGCGCTGTGCCCATCGTACTATGCTCTACCTGTATAGGCAGCGAGCGTGCTAAGCGCAGCACGGCATTTTGCATGCCCTCTGTCATGGCGACAGACGCCATTGGCAGCGGCGCCTGGGAATAATGACCAATATCGCCCATGGCCGTCACCATTTCGCTTAATAGGGCAGGATCAAGGCGTACCGATATGCCCAGCAGGGGAGACTCTGGTGAACCGTAGGTTTCACATTCAAAGGGTAGCGGCAGTGTTTGTACTAAGTAATGGCCCGGATCGTAATGGATTTCTCGATCGCCCAGATAGCCCGTTTTACGTCCCTGAGCAATGATGATCAAGCTGGGCTCATAAAGCAGCGGCGTGCGCACTTGATGGCGGCTTAAGCAGAGTAGTGATACGCCAGCTAAAGGTGTTGCAACCATACCATCGCCCTCAACGAGGGGCTGGATAACATCAGCCAGCGCATTGCCAGCCTGGGAGGTAGAGGCCATGAACGCTTTTCTCACTTTATAGTGGATTTTGTATAATAATAACTATTTTGGCGTTATTTTTGTTATTTAATTACGTAGGTGCGTAGGAATAGGCAAAAATGGCGTAGCTTTGTTTATCGCTATTCTCGCTGATTAGGCCAATAATAATGGCAGATTTAGAAGGCCATGTTTTGAAGATGAGGAATCCACCGATGAGCCAAGCGCTACCACAAGTACATTCCTATGCAGCGTTTGCTGCCGACAAGCCGCTAGCACCGTTTACGTTTGAACGTCGTCAGCCGCGCCCCGATGATGTGGCGATTGAAATTCTTTACTGCGGCGTCTGCCACAGCGATCTGCACTCCGCGCGTAACGACTGGGGCATGAGTCAGTACCCCGTTGTTCCCGGCCACGAAATTGTCGGCCGAGTAACATCTGTTGGCGATAGCGTCGTGCGCTTCAAAGCCGGCGATCTAGTTGGTGTAGGCTGCATGGTAGATTCATGCCGTACTTGTTCTGCCTGTAAAGACGGCGTAGAGCAGTACTGCCTTGAAGGCTTTACCATGACGTACGGTGGTGAAGATCGCCAAGACGGCACCATGACGCAGGGCGGCTACTCCGACGCTATCGTGGTGAGTGAGCACTTTGTACTGCAAATGCCTGATGGTATTGATCTGGCCTCTGCGGCACCGATTCTATGTGCGGGCATTACTACCTATTCGCCGCTCAAGCACCACGGCGTAGGAAAAGGCCATAAAGTCGGCGTGATTGGCATGGGCGGCTTAGGTCATATGGGTGTTAAGCTAGCTAAAGCGCTGGGTGCTGAAGTGACCGTATTCACGCGCTCCGATGCTAAGGTTGAAGAAGCAAAGCGCAACGGTGCGGATCATGTCGTGGTTTCCAGCGATCAGGCGCAGATGGATGCCGTGGCTGAAAGTTTCGACTTCATGCTCGACACCATACCGGTTCAGCACGATCTTAACCCTTACTTAACGTCGCTAAAGTATGACGGTACGCATATTATCGTTGGTTTGCTTGAGCCTATTGAGCCTGCTATTGAAGCGTTCAACTTGGTCTTCAAACGTCGCGTTGTGGCGGGTTCTTTAATTGGCGGTATCGCTGAAACTGAAGAGCTGCTCAAACTGTGCGCCGACCAAGGCATTACCTGTGATATCGAAATGCTCGATATGAATAAGATTAATGAAGGCTTCGAGCGCATGGAAAAAGGCGATGTACGCTATCGTTTCGTGATTGACATGGCAACGCTGAAAAACAGCCCTGCTTAAATCACTTTGCACCTGCTCGCTAAGGGCAGGCGTCAACGAAATGCCCCGAGTCCTTCACAGGACTCGGGGCATTTTTTTAGTCAGCCGCGCATGGTGGCATTTCTTATCAGCGTGCTGCTCGGCGCCCGCCTCGTGCTGCAACTACGCCCGCTAAGAGCATCACACCCGCCAGCAGCCACGCTGGCCAGCTTCCGGTACGCGTAAACGGCGTTAAGCCTTCCATAGCGTAGAACTCGCCCTTAATCGTGGCTGTTTGAAACTGCGGAGCACGGTCAACGATATGGCCAGTAGGGTCGATAATGGCGGTAATGCCATTGCTGGTCGCGCGGAGCACGTAGCGGCCATTTTCTAGCGCTCGTAGCCGTGCCATCTGCAGGTGCTGATTAGGGCCGATAGAGGCGCCAAACCAGGTGTCGTTGGAGACGGTTACGATGACGTCGCTGCTTTGCGCGCGACGGGCTACTAACCCTGGGTAAATGATTTCGTAGCATATCGCATTACCAATATAGGTTCCCGCTGCCTGCATGGGCGCTTGCTCAGTCGCACCTTTGGTAAAGGACGACATGGGTAGATCAAAAAAGTTGATCGCCCCGCGCAATAAGCTTTCCATCGGCAAGTACTCACCGAAAGGCACTAAATGCTCTTTCTGATAGCTGCCTTCGACGTTGCCAACGCCAATCACGCCATTGAAGTAGCGTTCCTGCTCATCGCGTTGAACGACGCCGGTCAGCAGGGCGACGCCGGGCGGTAGATTTGCTTGTACCCGCTCCAATACAGGTCGCGCCTGAGCTTCAGTCATGGGTAGGGCCGTTTCTGGCCAGATGATTAGATCAACATCATCGGCAACGTCGCGGGTCAGCTGGCTATAGGTATTAGCAGCTACGCGCTGACCTTCTGAGGTCCACTTTAACAGCTGCGGCAGGTTGCCTTGTAGCAATGCTACCCGCGTTGGCTCGCTGGCTTGCGTGGTCCACAGCGCGGGGAGTGCTAGAGGAATTAACCAAATGGCGGCGAGTGGGGCAAGCGTCCACCACTGACGGCGTAGCAGTAGCTCCGCCGCGAGCGCGCCGCTGAGCGCGACCAGCAGCGACAGTAAGTAGACCCCGCCAACGGGCGCCCAGGAGGCTAGCGGCGAGTCAACGTAGCCAGAGCCCAGCAGTAGCCAAGGAAAGCCAGTAAACAGATAGGTTCGCAGTATCTCGCCCAGCACCCAGGCCCCAGCAAAGCTAATAAACGCGAGGCGAGCGGATGTAAAGCGCCGGTAGAGCCAAAACGTGCCGGCAAAGAATAGCGCTAGAACGGTCACAAACAGGGCGGTCAGAAATACCGCTAATGGAACCCCGGTATAGCCGTAGTCATGGATCGATACATATACCCACGACGTACCGCTGGCGAACAGTGCAACGCCATATAGCCAGCCTTTAAGTGCCGCTTGAGCAGGCGTTAGCGTGTGCAGCCCAACGTACAACAGTGCAATCGCAACGGGGCCTAGCCACCATAGCTCGAAAGGGGAGGCGGTTAGCGTGGTGAAGCCGCCTGCCACCAGCGCAGCAAGCAGCTGTAACAAAAACGCGGGGGGTAAGCCCATAGCGATGACCTATCGTCGGTAAAGTTTGAGAGAGTGGGCAGAGAGGCAATGGAGTGGCGTCGACTAGGCCTGCTTGTCTTCTTGGTCGTCGTCTTCATCTTCATCACGACGTTGATCACGATATGCCTCAAGCAGGCGAATGCGGCGAGTATCGGCGTTGAGAATCACAAATCGCCAGCCGCCGAGGATGGTATGTTCGCCTCGCCGTGGCAAATGGCCAAACTGTTGCATGACCAGGCCGCCGACGGTGTCAAAGTCGTCGTCGGAGAACTCAGTATCAAAGCGTTCGTTGAAGTCTTCGATGGGGGTTAGCGCGCGAATGGCGAAATGGCCATTCTCAGTCTCGCGGATATCGTCCTCTTCATCGGTATCGTGCTCATCTTCGATATCGCCGACGATCTGCTCAAGAATATCTTCGATTGTAATGATGCCTGCAGTGCCGCCGTATTCGTCTACGACCACCGCCATATGGTTATGCGTATCCCGAAACTCTTTAAGCAAGCTGTTTAGGCGCTTTGATTCGGGAATAAACATGGCAGGGCGCAAGATGTCGTCTAACTTGAAGGCGTCGCGCTGAGCTTGCGTCTGCGAAAGTAGCGGCAGTAAGTCTTTAACTAGCAGTATGCCCTTGATGTCATCCAAATTTTCGCCGATCACCGGGTAGCGTGAATGGCCGGTTTCTTGGATTAACGGCAAATAGCCGTCGCTTGCTTGATCTAGGGCTATTGCCGACACCTGCGAGCGCGGGATCAGCACTTCACGTACCTGCTGATCGCTAATATCAAGCGCGCCTTCAATGATCATGATGGCGTCTTGATCAAGCTTTAATTTGCCTGCGGTGTGGCGTAAAAACGTCATCAGCTCATCGCGTGAGCTGGGTTCGTCATTATCTCCGGAAAGGGCGCCAAAGAGTTTCTCGAGCCAAGATTTTTGACTAGGGGTGCTCGATCGATCTTCGCTCATGCGTCAAATCTCTTGTTTGCGGACAGACAGTTGCAATGTCAGGTGGCTAATTAATTGCTGAGGCTAATTTATCTTTGAAGCTGTTGTATCGCTGGAGTTGTTGTATCACTGGAGTTGTTATATCAACTGAGCAAGGATAGTACCAGATTCGTTGCTAGGTGATTGGACGCTCCAATAATTAGGGCAGCCGCTTGTTAATGCACGGGGCGACTGTCGTCATCGCCAGCACCGGTATCCGTCTCATAGGGATCGGGAATATTCAGCTCTGCCAGTAGCTCACGTTCGAACTGCTCCATCTCCTCCGCTTCCTGGTCATCAATATGGTCATAGCCCATCAGGTGCAGAGTGCCATGCACGACCATGTGCGCGTAATGATGCTCCAATAATTTGCCTTGCTCGCTGGCTTCCTGGGCTACGACCGCGTGACAAATCACTAGGTCGCCTAGCAGGGGTAGCTCAATACCCGGCGGGCTCTCAAAGGGAAACGACAGTACGTTAGTGGTTTTGTCTTTGCCGCGATAGTCACGGTTAAGCGTCTGGCCTTCGAGTTCATCAACAAAGCGAATAGTCAGCTCACGTCGCTGATCATCAGGGTGGTGCGCAAAAACACAGCCCACCCATTGGGTGAGCTGTGTCAGCGAAGGCAGCAGCGGTTCGTTGATAGCCGCCTGGCGATCAATCACGATCTCGCTTAGTGCTCTTTCGCTCATCGTGAGCGGTCCCATGAATCTTCTCGAGCATGCATACGTGCATCGCGTTCTTGCTGGCGTGCTTCTTGGCGAGCGCGCTCTTCGACTTCCTGCTGGGACTCAAACATATCGTAGGCTTCGATAATGCGTTGAACCAGCGGGTGGCGTACAACATCTTTGGCCGCAAAGTGAGTAACGCCGATTCCCTGAGTGTCTTTTAGCACGTCGAGTACTTGGATCAGACCTGAGCGCTGGCCTTTGGGCAGATCGACCTGGGTAACGTCGCCCGTTATCACCGCGGTGGAGCCAAAGCCAATCCGGGTTAGGAACATTTTCATCTGTTCCGGCGTGGTGTTCTGGCTCTCATCCAAAATGATATAGGAGTTATTGAGCGTGCGACCGCGCATGTAGGCCAGCGGCGCAATCTCAATCACCTGGCGCTCAATTAGCTTTGCCACTTGCTCAAAGCCGATCATTTCGTAGAGGGCATCGTAAAGCGGACGCAGGTAAGGGTCGATTTTTTGAGCCAGATCGCCCGGTAGAAACCCAAGCTTTTCACCGGCTTCA
Organism: Vreelandella profundi; assembly: GCF_019722725.1. Lineage (NCBI taxonomy): Bacteria > Pseudomonadati > Pseudomonadota > Gammaproteobacteria > Oceanospirillales > Halomonadaceae > Vreelandella > Vreelandella profundi. The sequence goes on along the minus strand of NZ_CP077941.1, from coordinate 2,439,407 downwards.
ACCGCTGGGCGTACCAGTAATATGCGCCGAACTTCCTGCTGATTGAGCGCTTCGACCGCCGCGGCCACAGCAAGGTATGTTTTGCCCGTGCCCGCGGGGCCGACGCCAAAGTTAATGTCGTGCTCACGGATGCTACTAACGTAGCGCTGCTGATTAAGCCCACGAGGTTTGATCATGGTGCGCGGTGTGCGCATGATCACTTCATCGCTACTGCCGGTGCTTTCCTCTTCGTCTTCCAGTGCTTCAAGCCCTGATTCCTGAAGGAAAAGATGCACGGTGTCGGCGTCAAGATCATTGGCTGCCGTTTCGCGATAAAGATGTTCCAGCACGTTGGCCGCGGCCTTAATACGGTTGGCAGCACCGGCTAGCTGAAACACATTGCCCCGGTTGCGCAGCGTCACGTCCAGGCGGCTTTCAATCAGCTTCAAATGCTCGTCCTGCTGGCCGCAAAGGCTAGCAAGGCGCTGCGGATCATTGGGTTCAAGGCTTAAGGTGAGAATGCGATTGGCCTGAGGTGTTGGCTGGCTCAAGAGTGGGGAACCCCTCGTTAGTGTGTGTGGTGTTCAGCTTACTGCCCCGACCATGATCGGGGCAATTACCTGTGTTAACGATTGTGCTAAACGAACCCTCAATAGCGCTCGGGTGACGCTAGCTCACCGCGCAGCGAATTGGGGAAGGCTTCAGTGATTTCAACATCAACAAAGTAGCCGATTAGCTCGGTAGGGTTGGCTGCCCGGAAGTTAACCACACGGTTATTCTCGGTGCGCCCAGAAAGCTGGCCGGGGTCACGTGGCGAAAAGCCGTTAACCAGTACACGCTGGGTGGTTCCCATCATGCGGCGACTAATCTGTGCCGTTTGCTGAAGGATTCGTTCTTGCAAGATGGCTAGGCGCTGCTTTTTAACACTCTCCGGCGTTTCATCGGGTAGGCCTGAGGCAGGCGTGCCTGGGCGTGCCGAATAAACAAAGCTAAACGAGTGATCGAAGCCGATTTGATGAATTAGGTTCATCGTCGCTTCGAAATCTTCTTCGGTCTCGCCCGGGAAGCCAATAATGAAGTCAGAGGAGAAACTAATGTCCGGGCGGTTGGCGCGGATACGCTCCATCTTATCAATGTATTCCGCCGCCGTGTGGCCACGCTTCATCGCCGTGAGAATGCGGTCTGAGCCGGACTGAACCGGTAGATGAAGATGGCTCACCAGTTCAGGAATATCGGCGAAAGCATCGATGAGGCTTTCGGTGAATTCAACCGGATGTGAGGTGGTGAAGCGCACGCGGTCAATGCCGTCTACCGCCGCGACGCAGGCAATTAGCTCGGCGAGATCGATCTCATCGCCCAGCTGATTTTCACCGCGGTAGGCGTTAACGTTCTGCCCCAGCAGGTTTATTTCGCGCACGCCTTGATCGGACAGGTGAATAACTTCATCCATGACCCCTTCAAAGGGGCGAGAAACCTCCTCGCCGCGAGTGTAGGGCACTACGCAGAAGGTGCAGTACTTTGAGCAGCCTTCCATAATCGAGACAAACGCCGAGGCGCCATCAGAGCTTGGCTTGGGCAGATGATCGAACTTTTCGATTTCTGGAAAGGTCACGTCGACCGCTGCAATTTGATTATTGCTACGAGCATCCAGCATGGAGGGCACGCGGTGCAGCGTTTGCGGTCCAAATATCATGTCCACATGGGGCGCACGTTTGCGAATCGCTTCACCTTCCTGGCTTGCCACGCAGCCGCCAACGCCAATCACTAAGTCAGGGTTGGCATCTTTGAGCTTTTTCCAGCGACCCAGCTGATGAAAAACCTTTTCCTGCGCTTTCTCGCGAATCGAGCAGGTGTTCAGCAGAATAACATCCGCCTCGCGCTCATTATCCGTGAGTTCAAGCTGATGAGATTCACCGAGCAGATCCGCCATACGGGAGGAATCATACTCGTTCATTTGGCAGCCGTGCGTTTTGATGAAGAGCTTCTTCGCCATCGGTACCTGTCGTCTATGAGTCGTCGGGGGACGAGGATGAATGGAAAGTTATCGTACGGCCAGTGTTTATCGTCACCAGGCCGTTATCTTTATTTAATGGCGGTATTATACGGATACAAGAAAGCAGCGGCTAGCGTTCCTCAATAATCGATACTTGACCATAACATTTCTATGGGTATACTACGCACCGTGTTTGAGCAGTTCCTCGATAGCTCAGTTGGTAGAGCAAATGACTGTTAATCATTGGGTCACAGGTTCGAGTCCTGTTCGAGGAGCCAATATTTTGCTGGCAATGGCTGGTTGAATATTTATTCAAAGCACTGCTTTAAACACACAACTTATGATGTTCCTCGATAGCTCAGTTGGTAGAGCAAATGACTGTTAATCATTGGGTCGCAGGTTCGAGTCCTGCTCGAGGAGCCAAGTTGTAGTGCCCTATTTACCTATCGTCTACGGTTTGCCGTTGAAGATAGCGCAAGATTCCTCGATAGCTCAGTTGGTAGAGCAAATGACTGTTAATCATTGGGTCACAGGTTCGAGTCCTGTTCGAGGAGCCATCTAGTACGCTTGGCGTTGTTTATTTCTGTGTCAGCCAAGGATCCTTCCGCCTTACTGTATTTTATCCCTCATTAATTGTATCCCTATATCTTAGCCCGCTGCCTAATAATGCTGGGTGTTTAGTGCTGCCTGCAAACTGCCCTGTGGCGATTAAGTGCTTTCAAGTAGTGTTTATACGACATTAATTTGGCATAAAAAAACGCCGGCCCTTTGAAGGTGCCGGCGTTCGTTAGCCCTGATGAATTAGCGTTTAGCGGCTAATCGACGGGTGTCTTGCAGCTTGGCGTAATCAAGTAAAATTTCTGCAGACTCAAGCACGTGAGCGCGATCGACGGACGTTTTATCGTCTTCTTCGCCTTCGCCTTCGCTCTCAGCGTCCGGCTCTTCTTCTAGCGCGCCGGCTACGCCTTCGGTGCGAGCATCCATCCACTCTTCTAGCTCGTCAAGGCCCAGTGCACGGCGGCGTTGATTTTCCAGGGAAAGCTGTTCGGCTTCTTGGGCTTCCATTTCACGCTTTCGCTGTTCGCGATTTAAGCTTACGCTTGTGTACTGCTCGCGAAGTTGGCGGGCCAGCGTCGACTGGCGCTCCAGATAGCGGAAATTCGGATTATTCTGCGCCCGGGTATCATGCTGGGCAATGAGCTTGTCCAGCACGGTTTCTGGCTCACCATAGCGTCGATACTGCACGTTTTGCACGGTATCCCACGCTAGCGCGTTATCTAAGCTGCTTTCGCCAATCCGCTCGGGATCAATCAAGCTCGGAAAAAGGATATCCGGTTCAACGCCACGATTCTGCGTGCTATCGCCAGAAATTCGATAGAACTTGGCGCGCGTTAGCTTAATTTGCCCGTGGCTTAGTTCATTAAGCGTTTGCACCGTCCCTTTTCCGAACGTTGATGTGCCCAGGATCAGGCCGCGGCCATAGTCCTGTATGGCGCCTGCAAAGATTTCTGATGCAGAGGCGGACAGCCGATTGACAAGAACGCCTAGCGGACCATCGTAGTGAGTGCCGGCTTCGGTATCGCCATACAGTTGAATACGACCCTGCGCATCGCGTACTTGCACCGTCGGGCCGCGATCGATAAACAGGCCGATCAGCGAATTGGCCTCTTGCAGTGCGCCGCCGCCGTTGTTGCGCAGATCCAGCACAATGCCTTCTATGCCTTCTTCTTTGAGGCGATCGATTTCTCTCGCTACGTCACGCGTGGTGCTGCGGTATTCTTCTTCACCGGCTTGGAATGCGTCAAAGTCAACGTAAAACGTAGGGACATTGATAACCCCAAGGCGGTGCGGCTCGCCGTCGCGCTCAACCTCGATGACTTCGCCGTGAGCGGCTTGATCTTCAAGGCTAACGGTATCGCGAGTGATTTCGACGGTTTGTGAGCGCGTCATATCAACCGCCTGGGCAGGTATCACATCCAGGCGAACGACAGAGTCTTTAGGGCCGCGGATGAGATCAACGACGTTGTCCAGGCGCATGCCGACGACGTTAACCATCTCACCGTCTTCTTGACCAACCGCAATAATGCGATCTGCCGGTTCCAAGACGCCAGCGCGTTCTGCGGGGCCACCGGGCACTAGGCTTGCGACTTTGACGTATTCACCGTCAGATTGAAGCAGCGCACCGATGCCTTCCAGTGAGAGGCTCATCTGAATATCAAACGACTCGCTTTGACGAGGAGAAAGATAGCCGGTATGCGGGTCGACGGTGCTGGTAATCGCGGCCATGAGCACACCGAAAACGTCTTCAGGTTCTGTTTGGTCTATGCGAGTGAGCTGGCCTTCGTAGCGCTGGCGCAGGTTGCTTTCAATCTGCTCGTTATCCTGATCGGTGAGCGCAAGCGTGAGGGCATCGTTTTTGAGGCGTTTGCGCCATAGATCATCAAGCTCGCTTTTACGCGAGGCCCATGGCGAATCTTCACGATCAATTTCTAAGCGCTCATTGCTCTCAAAGTCAAAATCTAGCCCTTCATCGAGCTGTGCAAGCAATGACTCTAAGCGTGAACGCTGCCGCTCACTGAACGTATCGTATAAAGCGAAAGCCTCGTCCAAGTCGCCATTGAAAATAGCGTCTGCCATGTCGGACTCTAAGTGACGGTAGGGCTCAATATCACTCCGCAACAGGTAAGCTCGCTGACTATCTAGAATATCTAAATAGCGCTGGAAGACGTCTTCTGACCACGCTTCATCAAAGTTAATATCAGCATAGTGGCCATAGCGGAGTGAGTCCGCGATTTCCACAGCCGCCTGGCGTTGTTCGTCGGTCGGCTCAAGTTGCGCTAATGCTGCTGGGCTGGTAATAACCAGCATGACAGCCAGGGCGACCGAACGCGAAAGCGTTGCAAACAAGCTCATCAGTCAAGCTCTCCCGGATTTGTGTACACTCATTCTTCCCTAGACTCGCGTATGACCCATGAGTTGCGTAGGCCGAGGGATATTGTAGCAGGTCATTTGCACGATGAGACTCAATCATTACTGTTATGAGGATTTCCATGTCCGAGACTTTCAACGCTGATCGTTTAATGCGTCTATGCGATTTTCTGCGCCAATCGCCGACTCCATGGCATGCCGCAGGCAATATGGCGGCACGCTTGGAGCAAGCTGGGTTTCAGCGGCTGGAAGAGAAGGCACATTGGCAGCTGACGCCGGGAGAGCGCTATTACGTCACCCGCAACGACTCGGCAATTATTGCTTTTCAGCTGCCTGCGTCTGAATTAACCAGCCTGCGCATGATCGGTGCGCATACCGATAGCCCTGGGCTGCACTTAAAGCCCAACGCGACACAGCGATCCGCTGGCTGGCTACAGCTGGGCGTGCAGGTGTACGGCGGCGTGTTATTAGCCCCGTGGTTTGACCGTGATTTGGGATTAGCGGGCAGGGTGCATGTGCGTCATGCCGATGGGCGCTTAGAAAGCGTGCTGCTTAACGTTGATCAGCCGATTGCTATGGTGCCGAGCCTAGCGATTCACCTTGATCGCGATGTGAACAGCGGCCGCGCGCTGAATGCTCAGACGCAAATGACGCCCGTGCTGATGCAGAGTGAGACGGCCACACTCAGCGAGCTGTTGACGCAATGGGTAAGCGAGCAGCATGGCTTGAATGATATTGAGATAGTTGATTTTGAACTAAGTTTTTATGATGTGCAGCCGCCATCTTTGGTCGGCGTCAAGCAGCAGCTGGTGGCAAGTGCGCGCTTAGATAACCTGCTTTCGTGTTTTGTAGGCTTAGAAGCGCTGTTAGCCTGCGATGGCACCCAGGGCGCTGTATTGGTAGCCAATGATCACGAAGAAGTTGGCAGCGCTAGCGCCTGTGGCGCCCAAGGGCCATTTTTAGCAGACGTGCTCAAGCGCATTAATGCTCAAGTGGGCGGACGTGAGGGTGGTAAAGGGAATGAGGAATCGCTGATTCAGTTGATTCAGTCGTCTTACATGATTTCGTGTGATAACGCTCACGCACTGCATCCTAACTTTCGCGATAAGCATGACGAGCGTCACGGCCCTGCGATTAACGGTGGTCCGGTGATCAAGGTGAATGCTAGCCAGCGCTACGCCACCAATAGCGTGACAGGGGCGCTGTTTAGAGATGTGTGCCGCGAGGCGAGCGTGCCGGTACAGTCGTTTGTAACGCGAGCGGATATGGGCTGCGGCAGCACGATTGGGCCGATTACCGCCACAGAGCTAGGCGTTCCCACCATTGACGTTGGCATTCCCCAGTGGGCAATGCATTCCATCCGGGAAACGGCGGGTACTTACGACGTTGAGCACTTGACCCGCGCGCTGACGCTGTTTTTAAATCGAGCGGCCTTGAGCTGAAAAACCGACGCAGATTGGCGTAGGTAGACATAAGCAGGTAGAAATAAGCAGGTAGAAATAAGCAGGTAGAAATAGATAAGAGCAAAGCAAAAAGCCCGCTGATGTGATCAGCGGGCTTTTTTGTACTGCTTAAATTCGTTTGGTGGCTACGCCCTGATTTGAACAGGGGACCCCATCATTATGAGTGATGTGCTCTAACCAGCTGAGCTACGTAGCCTTTCAACGGGGGCGAATGATACCAGAGATATTTCGCTCGTCAACTGCTTCGTGCCAGGAATCATATCGGCAGCCTGCCCAGCGTGGTCGACAGCACTTTCTGACCACGCTTATTTTGGCTCACCGCTAGTCTTTTTTGGCGGCGATTTATCTTTTGAAGCCTCTGGTGTCGTTTTTTCTTGCTCCCAAAATGGCGCCTCAGCGGTGTGTGAAAGATGTGGCCGATCAAGGGCATTGCGCCAAGCGCGATGCAAGCCGCGCTGAACATCGTCGAAAACCTGCTGAGAAATTAGTCGGTCTTGTACCATTTCTTCCATGCTCTCAGTGCTTCGGCGAAGCGCAAAAAGTCGTAGCATGCGCTGTTCAAGACGATACGCATGGGGGCCAAACTGTGCTTCCGTTTGCTGGATCGCCTGGTCAACCGCGATAATTCGCACGTCGAGTATCTCATCAAGCAAGGCGCACATGCGCTCGCCAAAGAGCGGCGTTAGCCGCTGTGCATTGTAATGGCGCAGCTCCTCAAGCGCGGCACGACGGCAAATCAGCAGCTCGAAACGGTTGGTCAGCAGCCTCGCCAGCGGCCAGCGTATGTGCAGGTGGCGGTTAAGCCAGATGCTTGGTTTTAGCCAAAGGCTGGTGGCCAGAATGTTACGTGCTTCTCGGTTGTATCCAATACGGCCGTCTGAGCGGACGGCATCAATAGTTCTGCCACTGTTATGCATCATGGCATCCAGGTTGTGAATGCTGGTGACGCCGCTGCCATAGCGGGGAATAAGGTCGCGTTCTCGAATTGCCAGCGTGACCAGGGCGATGGTCATGCGGTCACGCTCTGGAAGGGCTTGATCAAGATCGAGCGGTGCCGTTTCAATGGCCATATCGCGGTGGTAGCGTGCAATGACCTCCTCAGTGATTGACGGGGCAATATGAAGATTGTGCGCGGTGCGCTTGACAGCATTTTCGACATCCGTGGTCGATAGGCGGATCGCTTGCTGCTGAAGAGCGCTGTCGTGGTGACTTAGCTTATTGAGCTTGAGGCAGCGAATAACACCGCGCAGACTGGCGCCGTTAACTAACAGGCTGAATAGCACGAAGCCGGTAGCCAAAATAGCCACGAAGTGGCGGATCTGTTCGGGGAGCGCCGTTTGCTCCGCTATTCCCAGAGCCAGCACGAGCGTCACCGCGCCGCGCAATCCACCCCAGGTAATGGCTAGCTTGTAGCTGGCGCTGATAGGGGCAGAAAGTTTGAGCCGGCTGAGCAGTGGCAAAAAGCCGAATAAAGCCACTAGGCGGGCCAGCAGTGTCGCAACGATAACGACGGCGAGCATTGGCAGCCATTCAAGCGTGATGCCCTCTAGCATTTTCGGCACCTGCAGTGCGGCGAGCAGGAACACGGTGGCACCAGCGAGCGAGGCAATTTGCGCCCAAAGTAGCTGTAAATACGCCCAGTTGGCGGGCGAGGTGCGCGTTCGCCCTAGGCCACTGAGCACTAGCCCCGTGGCCACCACCGCCACCACGCCCGACACCCCAATGCTTTCGCCAATAAGGTAAACAGGGTAGGGCAACGAAAGCGTTAGCGCCGTTTGTGCTTTGCCATCATTGCCAAAAAATGCCAGCACGGCAGCGCCAATTCTGCCGGCCGCGGCGCCAAACAGTAGCCCCCCACCGAAGTCGGCCGCAAGAGCCCAAGCGCCTGCTTGCCACGTGGCAGCGGCAGCATTGCCGGTGAGCGATGCCACCAGCACGCCGACGATGGCAATGGCGGCAGCGTCATTGAGCAGACTTTCTCCTTCAACCAAGCGTATCAGTCGTGCTGGGGCACCCACGCTGCGAAAAATCGCAATCACTGCCGATGGGTCGGTCGTCGCAATGACCGCCCCTAGCAGCAGGCCTGCCGAGAGCGCCACGCCGCCCAGTAGCCACACCGAGACGCCGACCATGCCGGTGGCAATAAAAACGGCGACCACTGCCAGCAGCAGAATAGGCGCTGCATTCGGCATCATTTCGCGGACATCGACACTCAGTGCCGCTTGAAAAAGTAAGGGAGGCAGAAAGATCCACAGATAGATTTCGGCAGGTAGCGATGCGGTCAATAGCGGGTCGAACTGGTGTATTTCTGGCCACAGCGTTGATAGCGTGGCGTAAGAAAAGCCGAGGGCAATGCCCACTAGCGCCAGTAACGTCGCTTCAGGGAAGGCTGTGCGCGCAGAAAACCACTGCACAAACGCAATAATAGAGAGTAGTAGGCTGCCCAGGATCAGTAAGTTGAACAGTATTTCCATGGATAATACGTTCCAGCCAGATAAACTCTGGGGCAGGTATCGATGGCTTGAGGTGATGCTTTCTTAAGCCCATCATTTATCAGGCGTGCCGCACTGCCCTGAGCGCATTGATGCGCTTAGGGCAGTGCGGCATCGTGACAATTAGACGTTGAAGCGGAAGTGAACGACGTCGCCATCTTTAACAATGTACTCTTTGCCTTCCAGACGCCATTTGCCGGCATCTTTGGCACCTTGCTCGCCGTTCAGCGAAACAAAGTCGTCGTACGCGACAACTTCGGCGCGGATAAAGCCTTTTTGGAAGTCGGTGTGAATCACGCCGGCGGCCTCAGGGGCGGTGGCGCCTTCTTTCACCGTCCATGCGCGCACTTCTTTTACGCCGGCGGTGAAGTAGGTTTGAAGGCCTAATAATGAGTAGCCTGCACGAATGACGCGATCCAGCCCCGGTTCTTCCATGCCCATTTCGCTTAAGAACATAGAGCGTTCTTCATCATCCAGCTCAGCGATTTCGGCTTCTAGCTGATTGCACACGGGTACCACGAGCGCGCCTTCCTCAGCGGCGATTTCATTAACAATATCCAAATAGGGATTGTTCTCGAAGCCGTCTTCGTTGACGTTAGCAATGTACATGGTGGGTTTCAGCGTTAAGAAGCCAAAGCTCTTCACCTGGCGCTGTTCTTCTTCGCTCAAGCCAAAGCTGCGTAGCGGAAACCCTTCCGCTACGTGCGGCTGAATGCGGTCAAGAATTGCTTTGGTAGCAATTGCATCTTTGTCCCCGCCTTTCACCGAGCGAACGAGGCGCTGGCTGGCTTTTTCAACGGTGTCGAGATCGGCTAGGGCGAGCTCAAGGTTAATCGTTTCGATATCGGCGCGTGGGTCGACGTGGTTGGCTACGTGAATGACGTTGTCATTATCGAAGCAGCGCACGACATGGGCGATTGCTTGGGTTTCACGAATATTGGCCAGGAATTTATTGCCTAAACCTTCGCCCTTAGAGGCGCCTGCGACCAGGCCAGCAATGTCGACAAACTCCATCGTGGTCGGCAGTACTTTCTGCGGCTTGACGATCTCAGCGAGCTTGTCGAGACGCGGGTCAGGCATCGGAACGATACCCACGTTCGGCTCAATGGTGCAGAAGGGAAAGTTCTCTGCATCGATGCCTGACTTTGTCAGTGCATTAAACAGTGTGGACTTGCCGACGTTGGGCAGACCGACGATGCCGCAGTTGAAACCCATAAAATGTTCCTGAAAAGTGTTTGTGTAAATAAGGCGGTGAGGCGTGAAATTAATCGCTATTCTACGAGATGCGCTAGCGGTCAGCCACCGACTTAACGATTGCCTTTCGAAAGCTTACTCTGACTTAAGGCTATGTAACTTATTCATGGCTTTTGCCCAGTCGC